>CAMBSS010000249.1 GCA_945870465.1 Bordetella parapertussis
TACACTGAAATGTATTTCACCGATACGCTGTGGCCTGATTTCGACACGGCCGCCTTCGATCTCTCGCTCGCGTCCTACCAGCGCCGCGAGCGCCGCTTCGGACGCACCAGCGAGCAATTGCGCGAAGCCAACAGCGCACAATTGCCGCAGGCACAGGCGCCCGATGGCCGTTGACCGCTGGCGGAAAGGCGGCTTGCCATGCTTAAACTGCGCCTGCTGACCGCGGCGGTCGTCCTGCCGCTGTTTCTGGCCGCCATGTTCCTGTTGCCAGGGGCTGTGTGGCAGCTCGCGCTGGTTGCGCCTGTGCTCATGGCAGGTCATGAGTGGGCGAAGCTCGCGGGGTTCAGCCGCGCGGGCAAAGCGCTGTTTCTGCTTTTGCTGACGCTGGGCGTTGCATTGCTCTGGATGACTGTAATTTGCGGCGTCGCGATAGGCGCACACGGCGCTTTCGTCGCGTATGTGGTTTATTTTTTCAGCGTCGCGTTCTGGCTCGTCATCGCGCCGTGCTGGTTGTGGCTGAAACTCGCAGTGCGCAACCGTTTTGTGCTGGGTGCGGCCGGCGTCGCCGTGTTGCTGCCGTTATGGCTGGCGCTTGCGCAGCTGCAGACCAATCCGCAACTGTTGTTGCTGCTGTTCGGCGTGGTCTGGCTAGCGGATACGGCCGCTTATTTATTCGGCAAGACTCTTGGCAGGCACAAGCTCGCGCCCGCCATCAGTCCGGGCAAAACATGGGAAGGCGTGGGCGGTGCGTTTGCCACTGTCACGGTGTATGCTCTCATTCTGTATTCGGGACGGTTTATCGGACATGAATTACAGTTTCTTGTCGCGGCATTTTTCGGCATGGCGGCATTCAGCGTTCTCGGCGATTTGTTCGAGTCGTGGTTGAAGCGCGGCGCCGGCGTGAAAGACAGCGGCACCCTGTTTCCGGGGCACGGCGGGATGCTCGACCGCATCGATGGCGTGATGTCTGCACTGCCGTTGGCGGCGCTTATTTTTATTTAGCATGAATAAAATGCGGCATCTGGCGATACTCGGTTCGACCGGCAGCGTGGGCGTCAATACGCTCGACGTCGTGGCGCGTCATCGCGACCGTTTCCGCGTGGTCGCGCTGACCGCGCACCGTCAACTCGATTTGCTGTTCCGTCAGTGCATGGAATTTGCGCCGCACTACGCCGTCATCGGCGGGGCACAGGATGCGGAACAATTGCAAAGCAGGCTGCGCGCGCAGGGCAGCGCGACGACGGTGCTGCACGGCGAAGCGGCGCTGCAGCAAGTTGCGGGGCTGCCCGAGGTCGACACGGTGATGGCGGCGATCGTCGGGATCGCCGGATTACGCGCGAGTTTTGCCGCGGTGCAGGCCGGCAAGTGCGTGCTGCTGGCGAACAAGGAAGCACTGGTCACCGCCGGGCCGGTATTCATGCAAGCGGTGCGCAGCCACGGCGCGACTTTGTTGCCGATCGACAGCGAGCACAACGCGGTGTTCCAGGCTTTACCGCGCAGTTTTGCCGGCGACCTCGCGGCATCCGGCGTGCGCCGCATCGTACTGACTGCATCCGGCGGGCCGTTTCGCAGTGTGCCGCTGGAGCGGCTGCGTAACGTAACCCCGGACGAAGCGTGCGCGCATCCCAACTGGGTGATGGGACGCAAAATTTCCGTTGATTCCGCGACGATGATGAACAAGGGGCTGGAAGTCATCGAGGCGAGCTGGTTGTTCAATGCGAACGAAGCGCAAATCAAGGTCGTGATCCACCCGGAAAGCGTGATCCACTCGCTGGTCGAATACGTGGACGGCTCGTTGATCGCGCAACTTGGTAATCCCGATATGCGCACACCCATCGCATTCGCGCTCGGCTTTCCGGAGCGGATCGACGCGGGGGTCGATGGGTTGGATCTTGCAGCGTTAAGCCAGCTTAATTTTTCGGAGCCGGATACCGCGCGTTTTCCCTGCCTGGACCTGGCGCGTGGCGCGTTGCGCGCGGGCGGCAGCGCGCCGGCGGTGCTCAATGCAGCGAACGAAGTCGCAGTCGCCGCATTTCTCGCATCGCAGCTGCGGTTTGACCGTATCCCGGAGTTGATCGAACATACGCTGGCTGGCGTTGCGGTCGTGCCCCTGGGCGGGATCGAAGATGTATTCGCGGCCGATGCGAGCGCGCGCGCATGTGCGCAGGAATGGCTTGCACGCAACGCGGCCGTTGCGCTGGAGCAGCCAGTGCGCGTTTCCGCCTGAAACCGGACAGACCTGGAGTGAGATGAATTTTCTGACCACGATAGTTGCATTTGCATTCGCGCTGGGCTCGCTGATCGTCGTGCATGAGTTCGGCCATTACCTGGCGGCGCGGCTGTGCAACGTCAAAGTGCTGCGTTTTGCGGTCGGTTTCGGGCGTGTCATATTCAGCCGCCGCTACGGCAAAGATCAGACCGAGTGGGCGCTGGCGGCGTTTCCGCTTGGCGGCTACGTCAAGATGCTCGACGAGCGCGAAGGCGAAGTCGCCGCGCAGGATCTGCCGCGCGCGTTCAACCGGCAATCCGTATACCGGCGTTTTCTGATCGTGGTTGCGGGACCGCTCGCCAATTTCCTGCTGGCGATATTTCTTTACTGGTTGATATTCATGCATGGCGTGCCGGGCATGAAGCCGGTAATCGGCGCAGTGGCGCCGGAGTCGCCGGCTGCGCAGGCGCAATTCGCAGTCGGCGAAACCATCGTCAAGGTCGGCGGCGAGGCCGTCACCACCTGGCAGGAGGCGCGCTGGGTATTGCTCAATTACGCGGTCGACCGCGCGAGCGTCGCCATGGAAGTGCAAAACGAGCATGCCGAAATTCATTTCCGGAAACTCGATATGTCCGGTCTCAAGCCGGCCGATCTCGATGGAGATTTTCTGCGTGTGCTCGGTTTTTCGCGCCTGCAGCCGCCGCTGCCGCCCGTGATCGGACGCATCATTCCCGGCGGCGCGGCAGAGCGCGGCGGCGCGCTTGCTGGCGACGAAATAACAGCGGTCGATAATGTTGCGGTCAAACGCTGGGACCAGCTGGTGGCCGCGATCAGCGCCAGCCCGGAGCGGGAACTGGTTCTCGATATCAAACGCGCCGGCAGCATGCTCAAGCTCAAGGTCACGCCCGAGGCGGCGGTGGAAAATACCGCGCGCATCGGCCGCATCGGCGTCGGCGTGCGGGTCGACGCCGATGCAATGCGGCAATATATGGTGGAAGTGCGTTATACGCCGTGGGCCAGCCTCGGCCATGCGCTCCAACGGACCTGGGAAACGTCCGTATTCAGCCTGCGCATGCTGGGGAAAATGATCATCGGCGAAGTATCGCTGAAGAACCTGAGCGGCCCCATCACGATCGCGGATTACGCCGGGCAATCGGCGCAAATCGGCTGGATTTCCTACCTCGCGTTTATCGCGCTCATCAGCATCAGTCTGGGCGTTCTCAACTTATTGCCCATCCCCTTATTGGATGGCGGCCATTTGATGTATTATATGCTTGAAATTATTAAGGGAAGTCCGGTTTCGACCCGACTTATGGAGGTTGGCCAGAATTTCGGCATGGGATTGTTGTTTTTGCTGATGGCTTTTGCGTTGTATAACGATATCACCAGGCTCTTAAACGGTTGATGATGCGCTGCTATAAATTCGTGTTGTTTGTGATTGCCTCCGTGCTGGCATGCGGTGCGCACGCCTTCGATCCTTTCGTCGTTAAAGACATACGCATCGAAGGCATCCAGCGCACCGAGGCCGGAACGATATTCAGCTACCTGCCGGTCAAAGTCGGCGAGACCATGACCGACGAGAAGGCGGCCCAGGCGATTCGCTCGCTGTATGCCACCGGATTTTTCCGCGACGTCAGCCTCGAAGTCGACAGCGGCGTGCTGATCGTGGTGGTGCAGGAGCGCCCGTCGATCGCACAAATCGAGATCGTTGGCGCCAAGGAATTCAGCAAGGAAGATCTCATGAAGGGCCTGCGCTCGGTCGGCCTGGCGGACGGCCGCATTTTTGACCGCGGGCTGCTCGATAAAGCCGAACAGGAACTCAAGCGCCAATACATCAGCCGCGGCAAGTATTCCGCGCAGATTACGACCACCTCGACACCTCTGGAACGCAACCGCGTGGCGGTGAAATTCGATATCGTCGAAGGTGACGTCGCGAAAATCCGCCAGATCAGCATCATCGGCAACCAGGTGTTCAAGGAAAAAGAGTTGACCGGGCTGTTCAAGCTGCGCACGCCGGGGCTGCTGACCTGGTTCAGCAAGGACGATCAGTATTCGAAGCAGAAGCTGGCTGCAGACTTGGAGACGTTGCGCTCGCACTATCTCGATCGTGGCTATCTCGAGTTCATCGCCGATTCGACGCAGATTTCGATCACGCCCGACAAAAAAGACGTTTACATCACAATCGGCGTAACGGAAGGCCCGCAATATACGGTGGCCGACGTCAAGCTGGCGGGCGAAACGCTGATTTCCGAAGCCGAGGCGCGCAAGCTTATCAAGTTAAAGAGCGGTGAAATATTCTCGCGCAGCAAGCTGACCGAATCGACCAAGCTTCTCAGCGACCGCATCGGCAATGACGGTTACGCTTTCGCCAATGTTAATGCGGTGCCGGAACTCGACAAGGACAAGCGCAAGGTCAACTTTACGTTCTTCGTCGATCCGGGGCGCCGCGTTTACGTCAGGCGCATCAACGTTACCGGTAACACGCGCACGCGGGACGAAGTAGTACGCCGCGAAATGCGCCAGCTCGAAGGCGGCTGGTACTCGTCGGAAAAGATCACGAAGTCCAAGCAGCGCGTCGACCGGCTTGGGTATTTCTCCGAGGTCAACGTGGAAACGCCGAGCGTTCCCGGCACTACCGACCAGGTCGATCTCAACATCAGCGTGGTCGAGAAGCCGACCGGCAACGTGCTGCTCGGTGCCGGGTTCGGCAGCGAAGGCGTGGTGCTGAGTGGCGGCATTACCCAGCAGAACGTTTTCGGCTCCGGTAACCACCTTGGGGCGCAGGTCAACACCAGCAAGGTCAACACGGTCTATTCGTTGTCGTTTACGCAACCTTATTGGACGGTGGACGGGGTGAGCAGGGGATTCGATCTCTATCATCGGAAAGCCAATCCATCCGCGCTGGGTCTCGGTCTGTACGACACCTCGACTACGGGCGGCCA
>CAMBSS010000250.1 GCA_945870465.1 Bordetella parapertussis
TGAGCGCACCCGCGCATACGCCGAAGGACATCGTCGACCGCATCAACGCTGACGTCGCGAAAATACTGCGCGGCCCGGACATGATAGAGAACTTCAAGAACGAAGGCGCCGAGCCCGCCGCGATGACGCCCGCGGAGTTCGCGGCTTTCATCCGCAGCGAGATCGCGAAGTGGGGCAAGCTCATCAAGCTCGCCGGCGTCAAGCCGCTCTAGCTTTCTGCCGGTTGTCCCGCACCGGGTCTTGTGATATTGAGAATGAACACTGAAATCATCGAGGACGCAATGCAGACAAAACTCAAGGTCGTCAACATGCCGGTCCTGCTGAAGGAAATGCGGGCCGCGGGACTCGACGCGGCGGTCGTCGCGTCGCCGGAAAATTTCTTTTACCTCTCCGGCTGGAAAATCCAGACCCAGGTGCTGATCCGCGACCGCCTGGCGCTCGGCATCGTCACCGCCGACGGCAATATCACGCTGGTGGTGTGCAAGAACGAAGAGACGCAGACCCGGCGTTACGCTTCGGTCGACGATATCCGCACGTACGCGGAGTTCATCGATTCGCCGATGAAAGGCGTCGCCGAGGTGCTGGAGGAAAAAGGCCTCGCGAAAGCGCGCGTCGGCATAGAGCGCAAATACATCACCATCGATTATTTCGAGGACCTGCAAAAACGCGTGCCGGCGGCAAGCCTCGCGTCCTGCGACAAAATCTTCGACCGCACGCGCATGGTGAAAACGCAGCCGGAGATCGACGCGCTCACGCTCGCGGCGCGCGGCACGGATGAAGCGATTCAGCGTGCCTTGCGGGGCGCCAAGCCCGGCGACACCGAGCACCAGCTCGCGCGCGCTATGTCCGATGCCCTGTTCGACATCGGTCACGGCGAGTTCCGCGACATCACGTGGGGCGTATCTTCAGGCCCCAACACCATTACCAATCACTACTGGTCCGGCGAACGCCAGCTCGCGGCCGACGACATGCTGAAAATCGGCGTACGCTCTTCCATCCACGGCTACTACTCGCATCTCTACCGGCTCGCGGCGGTCGGACGCGCCAGCGAACGCCATTTGAGCTGGTACGAAAAAGCGCGCGACGTGCAGTACCGGGCAATCGACCGCCTGCGCCCCGGCGCGCGCGCCTGCGATCTCTACGCCGCGGCGAAAAAAGACATCGAGAGCGTCGGCGGCGCGTACCGCGGCTCGCTGTTCGGACACAGCACCGGCATCGCGCTGCATGAGAACCCGCGCATACAGCCACAGGACGAGACGGTGCTGGTGGCGGGCATGGTGATTGCGTCTGAACCAAGAGTAGTAGATCCGGATTATTGCTACTACCACCTCGAAGACCTAGTGCTGGTGACGGATAAAAACCCGGTGCGTCTGTCGGACCGCACGAACCTCGACGAGCTGTTCGTCATTCAGTAACGGCTGGTTGCCAATCGCCGGCGCTGATCGAAGGCCGGCCCGTTCATATTTGCGATTGGATACGCGATGAAATACATCTGCATTGCTCTCATCACTGCCGCCGTCGGCTTGCCGGCGGCGCATGCCCAGACTTATCCGACCAAAGTGGTGCGGGCCATCGTGCCTTCTGCACCGGGCGGCAGCATAGACGTCGTGGGCCGCCTGGTAGCGCAAAAACTCTCCGAAACCATGGGCCAGCAATTCATCGTCGAGAACCGCGCGGGCGCCGCAGGCACCATCGGCGTGACGCAGGTGACCAAGGCGGCACCAGATGGATATACGCTATTGGTCGCGTCCCAGTCGGGCGTGTCGGCAGCACCCAGTCTGATCCGCAACCTGCCCTATGATCCGCAGCACGATCTCACACCCATCGCACTGATGGTGATACAACCCAGCGTGCTGGTGGTCCATCCTTCGCTGCCGGCGCGCACCACGAAAGAATTCATCGCGCTGGCGAAAACGCAGCCGGGCATGCTGACCTACGGCTCGTCCGGCATAGGAGCGACGCAGCACCTGTCGGCCGAGTTGTTTGCCATGATGACCGGCACGGAGTTGAGGCACATTCCGTACAAAGGCGGCGCGCTCGCGATGACCGACGTGCTGGGCGGGCAGATTTATTTCATGTTCAGCCCGGTGCCGACCGCCACGCCTTTTCTCAGCGCTAACAAAATGCGCGCGCTCGCTGTTACCTCAATGCGCCGGGTCGAGTCGATTCCGGACGTTCCGACGTTGAACGAGTCCGGCGTGCGCAGCTACGATTTCTCGAGCTGGATAGGCCTGCTGGGCCCGGCCAACCTGCCGCGCGACATCGTGACAAAACTGCACGGCGAAACCATGAAAGTCGTCGCCGAGCCTGCGATGAAAAAGAAATTGTTCGACCTGGGGGTAAGCATCCCGCCCGCGGAAACGCCGGAGAAATTTGCGAAGTTCATCGCGCAGGACACCGCAACCACCGCGAAAGTCATCAAGGCGGCGAAGGTCCAGCCGGAATAGCGTCAAGGCCCTGGAACTATTTGTCCACAGCAACAAGCTGCGCCGCGAGCCGCGTCAAACGCTGTCGCGCCGGACTGTCGGCCGGCGTCTCGGGAGTCAACTTCTTCGCTTCGTCGAGCGCTGCTGTCAGCGTATCGCGCAGCGATGTCTCCGCGAGCACCATTTTTTTCAGGCAATCGGGCGCTTCCGCTTTCACGCGGCAGGATGCCAGCGCGATGGCAGCGATCGTGGCGGGTTGCAGTCCCGCCGTGTCCGCGCCCGCCATGCCGACCGACTCCGCACCCAGCCGTGCAAGCAGGTCAGCGGCGGCGTCGAGCCGCTGCAATTCGGGCGTTGCAGGCGCGTCCTTCGGGGCGGCCAGCTGCGCCTCTATCCGCATGGCGAACGCACGCGTCAGCCGCCGCTGCGACACGGCGTCGAAACTGACCATGGACTTGAACACTTCGCTCGCGCTCCAGTCGGCGGGTAGAGATGAAATCGTAAGGATCTTGAAATCGCCCGCCAGCGTTCGCGCCATGATCGAAATGGCCAGCGGATTGTGGTTGGGAGGACGCCCCGCCAGTTCGATGCGTTGCTCCTGGCCGGGCAATTGCACGACCACGGCGCGCGGAATCACGGTGCGCGCGTCGGTCTCGAGCAACACCGCCAGCGGCTGCGCGGCATACGAACGCGCCTCGCATTGGACAGTAGCGATATCAGGTTCGCTGCCGCTCGCCACCTCGGCAAAAGCCGGGTTGCCGCATTCCATGCCCAATTGCACCAGCAATATCACAGCGTCCGCATGCTTGCCGGCGTTGACCGGCTTGCCGCTCCAGCGCGGCGCCCCCGCCTTGAGGCGCTGTTCGTACCAGGCGGCGCACTTGTCCGCGAATTCAGGCGCGATTTTCTCGCCGACGCAATTGGGGGCATAGTTTCCCTCGAAGCGATCGGCAACGACATCAACCAGTGCAGCGACATTGGTGAACGCGATGCCATTGGCGGCGGCTATGATCTGCGACCGGTCGGCGATGTCGGCGGCCTTGAACGGCGCGGGCGGCAGCGTTCTGACCTCCCGCAGCTCCAGTCCGCGCACGTAGTTCTGCGGAAACCAGCTGCGCAGTACCAGCACCTTGCCGCCGCTCTTGACTTCGTCACCGCCCTTGGGACAGATCATGATGCGCGGCCCGGTGCTGCCGTTGGCCACGTCGGCGTAGCGCGTCGCGTCGCAATGGAAACCGGCGTCGCGCGCGAGCGTCATCGCAACGTCGAGCGGCGTGAACTGGTTGATGCGCCGGGCAAGGCGCTTGAGTTCCGGCGGCTGCGCCCCTGCGACGAATTCCAGCGCCGGGTCGGTCAGCCAGCGGGTCTGCGCGGATTCGGTCTGAAAATACAGGAACGCCCACGCCACGCCGCACAGCACGCCCACGATGGTTGCCATGACGGCACCAAGTTTCACGAGATTCGATTTCATTTGCCGTAGTGCCCGTGACTGCCTGAAAAATGCGTCCGGCCCGTGCGTTCGCCTTTCCCGGATGCTTGCCGGGAAAGCTTCCTCCATGCCCGCACCGGCGTCAAGCGCGGCCCGGTGCGTGACTTGCACACAGGCATTCCCTGCTAGTATGTGATTTCAACCACCATCGCGAGAACATCGGTGTCCATTACCGGCAACTGGATATTCACGGCGTCCATGGACGTCGACCCGGACAAGGAAAAGATTTTCAACGAGGTCTACGATGCCGAACATGTCCCGCATTTGCGCAAAGTGCCGGGGGTCGTCTCGGTAACGCGGCTCAAGCTCGATACCCTGCGCGTCACCATGGGCGGCATAACCAAGGCCGTCGATTCGACCGGCGTGCCGCGCTATGCGTGCATACTCGAACTCGACAGTCCAGACGTATTGACCAGCCCCGCGTTCGCGCAGGCGGTCGACGCCGGCCGCTGGCCGACCGAGGTGCGGCCGTTCACCCGCAACCGGCAGCACACGCTCTACAAGGTGATGAAGTAAAACTACGCCGGACCGGCGGCCGGCCTGAAAATCAGGAAATACTGGTTGGGCAAAAAACCCGGCTCTTCGGCGAGCGCATAACCCGCTTTGCGCATTTCGGCCTTTACGGTATCCGGCGCTACGCGCGCGCTTTTCGGCGGACCTGCCGGAGAATCGAGGCGAAAGTCGATGATCGCGATGCGGCCACCGGGTTTCAGTGCGTCGCGCAATTTGCGGAAATACGCTTCGCGGCTATCGATGTGGTGATACACGTCGACCAAAAAAACCAGATCGACCTTGGCGGGCAGGCGTGCGTCACCCGCCGCACCCTGGACCGCCGTTAGATTGGCCAGCCCTTCCTTCTGCGCGCGCTCGCCCAGATATTTCACCATGTCGGGCTCGATATCGACACCGTAGACGCGTCCCTTGCCGAGCATGTGCGCAAACCGCATCGCGAAGTAGCCGGTGCCGGCGCCGATGTCCGCAACCGCCGCATCGGGTGCGAGCTTCAGCGCGCTGATGACTTCGTGCGGCTTCTGCCACGCGTCGCGTTTGGGATCGTCGAATACCTTCGACCATTTTTGCGCGTCGCCGAAACTGTGCTGGTGATCGGCAGGCATTTGCGCGAATGCGGCCGCGTGCAGT
>CAMBSS010000251.1 GCA_945870465.1 Bordetella parapertussis
GCTGTAGTGGTTTTTTGTTCCAACCTGATGCCGATGTATTAAGGAGCGTTGTTACCCCAGCAAGGTAGCATTTGGCCGGGCGTAATCTGACCGGCGATTAACGAAAGGAGGTTTTGCCATGGCAAGATCACACCCCGCACAGTTTGACGATCACGGCGCCCCGCACTTAGCCCAGTGGGCGCGCAACACGGTGGCCAGTTTCACGTTGCTGGCCTGTCTCGTTTCCCTCAGCATCATCCTGCATACCCAGTATGGATTGCGACTAGCCGGTGCCATCGTGCATGGCCTGGGCGCCATCGATCTGACGCAGCTGGTGAACCTGGCGGACACCCCGGCGAAGCCGGTGGCGTTGGACGCCAATGCAGGTAAGTATCGCGCCGTCGGCGACTATCTGGCACGGCGCTATCGCGTTTCCGCGGAGATGACCACCAGCGTGGTGGCCAAGGCGTACGACATAGGCGCCGAGTTGAAGGTCGATCCATTATTGATTCTGGCCGTGATCTCGGTCGAGTCGCGTTTCAACCCGGTCGCCGAAAGCGTGATGGGCGCCAAGGGGCTGATGCAGGTAATCCCGCGCTATCACAGCGATAAATTCGAGCCGCTGGGCGGCGAGAAGGTCGCCTTCGACATGCAGGCCAATATCGTGGTCGGCGCCAAGATACTCAAGGAATACATCCGCCGCACCGGCGATGTTGCCGACGCCCTGCAGATGTACGTCGGCGCCAGCACGGCAGAAAACGAGAACGGTTATTCCGGCAAAGTCATGGCGGAACGCGACCGCCTGAATTTCATCCTGCGCCAGTTCCACAGCCAGACCAGCACGGCGCAGCGCCAGCCGGTAGTCAAGCCGGCGGCCGCCTCGATCTAAGCGCCTGAGTCAGCCGCTTTCCCCGGCGGCTTTTGCCCGCGGGGGGATCGAATAAGTGCAGGTAACATGCGCGACCGGTTCCGGGTCGCCGTCCGAAAACAGCGTCACCTCCCCCACCGCGAGGCGCTTGCCGACTTTCAGCAGGCGCGCTTCGCCGATGACGTCCTTTTGCGCCGGCTTGCGCAGAAAATTGATGTTGAGGCTGGTCGTCACCGCCAGCGGCACCAGGCCGATTTCACCCAGCAGCGCCGCGTACATCGCCACGTCCGCCAGCGCCATCAGCGTCGGGCCCGACACCGTGTCGCCGGGGCGCAGGTGCTGCTTGCCGACGCGAAAGCGCGCGCGCGCCGCTTTACCGCCCAGCTTCTCGATGGCGATATGCCCCTCATGGTCGAGCTGGTAGTCGCGCAGCAGATTCTGCACGTCCTGCGGGGTGATTGTTTTTGGCATGTGCGCGGGTAAGGGAGATCCAGTTTTATTCTGCGCGCAGACGCTATGCTACAGTGGCTGCACAGTGTTCTGACAGGAGGCCGCCATGGCCGAACAAGACGTGCCGAAGGACTGGTTCGAATTCATGCAGAAAATGTGGAATCCCACGTCGTTTCCGATGCCCGGGATGATAACGCCGACCGCCAACGTCGAGGAAATCGAAAAGAAAATCGCCGAATTGAAGGTCGTTGAAAGCTGGCTGACCATGAGCACCGGCTTCGTGCAGATGAGCATCAAGACGCTGCAGATGCAGGTGTCGGCGCTCGAAAGCCTGCGCGCGGCAGGCGAGGCCGCCGCGCGCCCGGTCAATCCGGATTCGTCTAAATCGGGTTAGGCCGCCAGCGTCGCGGGATCGAAGAACGGCTGGTCGCCCCGGATCTGCGTCCGGTGCATCAACCGTCGCGATGCGGGATCAAATGCATCCCTCCTATGCATGGCGCAACGGTTGTCCCAAATGATCAGGTCGCCGACTTTCCATTCCTGGTACCAGGCGAATTTTTCCTGCGACGCATGCGCCCATAGTTTGTTCAGCAGGTCTTCGCTTTCGTCGAGCGGCAGTCCGATGATGTAAGCATTGCGGCGGCGGCCCAGGTACAGGGCATTGCGGCGCGTCGCCGGGTGGGTGCGGATCAACGGGTGGATGGCGCCCGGCGCTTCGCGCGGATCGCTGATGTCCTTGAATCCCTTGCGCAGTTCGCCCGCGCTGTTGCGGCTCGAATCGTGGCGGCATTGCAGCGAAACGATAGTGCGTTTGAGCGCCGCCGGCAGGGTGTCGTAAGCCTCGTACATATTGGCAAAGCCGGTGTTGCCGCCGGCGGGCGGCACTTCGATCGAGTAGAGTAGGCTGCCGATGGGCGTCATTTCGTTATACGACATGTCGGTGTGCCACTCGGCCTCGTAGTGGCCAAGGTTGCCGATCGATTTTCCGTCCACCTTGATGTTCGACATCACGGTGATTTCGGGATAGGGATTCACGACCTCTTTGCCGGCGTGTATCGGCGCCTTGTCCAGTTCGCCGAAGCGGCGGGCGAAAGTGAGAAAGCGCGGATCGTCGAGCTGCTGGCCGCGAAATCTCAGGACGAGGTACTGGTGCCAGGCGTCCTCGATCTGCTTGAACGCCGCTCCGTCCATGGGCTGCGTCAGGTCGACGCCGATGATATCGGCGCCCAGGCTGGCGCCGGTCGGTTTGACCGTGATGCGGGTTGTCGAGGGTAAATCCATGGTGTCCTCCTTTTGGCTAAGCGGAAATTTTGTTGCGCAGCAGACCGAGGCCGCGGATCTCGGTTTCGAACACGTCGCCCGGCTGCATGAATTCGGGCGGCGTGCGCGCATGTCCGACGCCTGCCGGCGTGCCGGTGCAGATGATGTCGCCGGGCTCCAGTGTGAGCCCCGCGGACAGCTCGGCAATGATGCGCGGGATCTTGAAATACATCTGGCGCGTGTTCGACTTTTGCTTGGTCACGCCGTTCACGCGGCACTCGATGTCGAGTTCCTGCGGGTTGGCGATTTCGTCGGCGGTCACGATCCACGGCCCCATCGGGCAATGTCCGTCGAGGCTTTTGCCCTTGAACCACTGTTGACCGTGCTGGCGCTGCACGTCGCGCGCCGACACGTCGTTGACCACGGTATAGCCGAAGATATGCGCCAGCGCGTCGGCTTCCCTGATATTGCAGCCGCCTTTGCCGATGACGAGGCCGAGCTCGACCTCCCAGTCGAGTTTTTCAGTTACGCCTTTATGCGCGGGTACGTCGGCATAGGGCCCGTTCACGGACGTCGGCGCTTTGGAGAAAAAGGCGGGATGCGCCGGCATCTCCTGCACGTGCGGGCGCGCTTTCGCGCCTTCCTCGAAATGCTCGAGGTAATTCCAGCCCACGCAGAACACGTTCTTGCGCGGCCGCGGAATCGGCGCCAGCAAGGTGACTTTGTCGAGCGACGTGGCGTCGCGCGCCTTGGCCGCGACATCGCGCAGCCATTTGAGGGCGGCATCGCCCGCGGCGACCAGCGAAATCATATCGGCGGGGTCGAAGGGCGGCTCGCCGCCTATGCCCTTGAGGTCGACCACTTCCTTGCCGTCGCGCACCAGGCCCAGGTGTTGCGGGCCATGCGGCCGCGGGGTGAACGTTACCAGACGCAATTGATTCCCCTCTCCATGTTGCCGGCGCGCTGTGCGGCGATGCCGGCTGTAATTGTTAGTGCAACGTTGTTATTGCAGCGGCTTGGGGCTGCTTTTGAATCTTTCCATCGCTCTCACCAGTTCGGCGCAGATGCCCGGCTCCCACGCCGAATGGCCGGCGTCGGGCACGATGATGTAGTCGGCTTCCGGCCACGCGTGGTGCAGATCGTGGGCGCTGACGACGGGGCAAACCGCATCATAGCGGCCCTGCACGATCACCGCCGGAATGTGCCGTATGCGGCCGATGTCGTCGAGCAGCGAATTGGTGGGCAGAAAAATATCGTGCCGGAAGTAATGCGCTTCCATGCGCGCGAGTCCCAGCGCCACCACGTCGCTCGCGAAGTGGGCAACAGTGTCGGGGCTCGGCAGCAGCGTAGAGCATGAGCCTTCGTACACCCCCCACGCGCGCGCCGCCGGCATGTGCACGGCAGGGTCCGGATCCATCAGGCGCTGATAGTAGGCGCTGAGCAGGTCGCCGTGTTCGCTCGCGGGCAGCTGCGCGGTGAACTTCTGCCACGCTTCCGGAAAAATATTTCTGAGGCCGTACAAAAACCAGTCGATTTCGCTTGGCCGGCACAGGAATATGCCGCGCAGCACGAAGCCCAGGCAGCGCGCGGGATGCGCTTCGCCGTACGCCAGTGCGAGCGTCGAACCCCACGAGCCGCCGAACACCAGCCATTGATCTATGCCCAGGTGCTGGCGCAGGCGTTCGATGTCGGCGATCAGCAGCGGCGTGGTGTTTTCGCGCACTTCGCCGAGCGGCGTCGAGCGTCCGGCGCCGCGTTGATCGTAAATTACGATGCGATAGTGCGCGGGATCGAAAAAGCGCCGGTGGTTGGGCGCGCTGCCGGCGCCGGGGCCGCCGTGCAAAAACACCACCGGCACGCCATGCGGATTGCCCGACTCTTCCCAGTACATCGTATGGATGCGGTCGAGCGCGAGCCGGCCGGCGCTGAACGGTTCGAGCGGCGGGTAGATTTCGGTGCGTACGCTAGGCGAGATATCCATGGGTGTGCGGCGCGTCTGGAAATGCAATGGAGGCGTGAAAATAGCACAAAAGCGCGTGTGGCGTAGCCGGGAGCCCGCAGTGCCGCTCCGGATTTTGCGAAGCGCTGGGTTATAATCAACCCCCAAAACCGCCTGCGTTCCCATGGACGATCAACTGCGAAAAAGCGCGCTCGATTACCACCGTCTGCCCACCCCGGGCAAGATTTCGGTAACGCCGACCAAGGGCCTGCTCAACCAGCACGATCTGTCGCTTGCTTACACGCCGGGTGTTGCTGCCGCCTGCGAATTGATCGTGGCCGACCCCGCCGAAGCACGCAACATGACTTCGCGCGGCAATCTCGTCGGCGTGATTACGAATGGGACCGCGGTGCTGGGGCTGGGCAATATCGGGCCGCTCGCCGCCAAGCCGGTGATGGAAGGCAAGGCGGTATTGTTCAAGAAATTCGCCGGCATCGACGTGTTCGACATCGAAATCAACGAGCG
>CAMBSS010000252.1 GCA_945870465.1 Bordetella parapertussis
CTACGAGGCCTGGCTGCTCGAACGCAACATACGCGCGAACGGCTATGTGCGGGCGGGCAAGGAGAACCGGCGGTTGTCGACATTGGTTGCGCGGCCGCAATATCTGGTCGAAAGAGTGCGCGAGGCGGTGCGTACCCGCATCCAGACTGTGTTGACCGACGCGCCGTATGCCGGTGTGCTGGCGGCGCTGGCGGTCGGCGACCAGCGCGCTATCACCCAAGCGCAATGGCAGGTCTTTACGCGCACCGGCGTCAATCATCTGATGAGCATTTCGGGGCTGCACGTGACGATGATCTCGGGACTTGCTTTTGCCATGGTTTATTGGCTGTGGTGTCGCAGCGCGCGCCTGACACTGCGCCTGCCGGCGCGCAAAGCGGCAGCAGTGGCAGGGCTGCTGACCGCGCTGACCTACGCCTGGCTGGCAGGCTTCGCGGTGCCGGCGCAGCGCACGGTCTACATGCTCGCCGTGGTGGCGATAGCGTTATGGTGCGGACGTTTGAGTTCGGCCTCGGTTGTGCTGAGCGCGGCGCTGTTCGTGGTGCTTGCGATTGATCCGTGGGCGGTGCTGGCGCCTGGGTTCTGGCTGTCATTCGGCGCGGTCGGCCTGATCATGTACGTAACGACCGGCCGCATCGTGCAGGAGCACTGGTTCAGCGCATGGGCGCGTGTGCAATGGACGATCACGCTCGGATTGATTCCTCTATTGCTCGCAATGTTTCAGCAGATATCACTGGTCTCGCCACTCGCCAACGCAATTGCAATTCCGGTCGTGAGCCTCGTTGTCGTGCCATTAACCCTGATCGGCGTGGTGCTGCCGTTTGATCTGGTGCTGCACGTCGCGCACGCAGTGATGGCCGTGTGCGGCGCAATGCTTGAATGGATGAGCGCGGTGCCGCTCGCGGTCTGGCAACAGCACGCGCCGCCGGCCTGGACAGTCGTCATCGCCATGCTGGCGATACTGTGGCTGCTGTTGCCGCGCGGATTCCCGGCGCGCTGGATAGGCATGGCAGGACTGCTGCCTTTGTTTTTGCTCGAACCCGCATTGCCGGCAGACGGTGCGCTTAAGCTGACGGTGCTCGACGTCGGACAGGGGCTCGCCGTCGTCGCGCAGACGCGCCATCATTCCCTGGTCTACGACGCGGGGCCCTCTTACGGGCCGCAGATAGACAGTGGCAATCGCATCATCGTGCCTTACTTGCGAGCGGTCGGCGTGCGCTCATTGAGCGGCTTGATCATCAGCCACGGCGACAACGATCACAGTGGCGGCGCCAATTCCGTGCTGCAGGCGTTGTCGCCGCAGTGGATATCGACTTCGATGCCAGCCGATCATCCGGCAATTGCGCAGGCCGCGTCGACGCAAAGATGCGAAGCAGGCATGCATTGGCAGTGGGACGGCGTGGATTTCGAGATACTCCATCCGGCGCCGGATCACTATGCCCGCGAAAAATTTCGCAGCAACGACCGCGGTTGCGTATTGCGCATCAGCACGGCGCGGGCGAACGTCCTTCTGACGGCGGATGTCGAGCAAAAATCAGAACGTGAAATGCTGGCGAGCGTGCCCGACAAGCTGCGCGCGCAGGTGCTGCTGGTGCCTCATCACGGCAGCCGTACTTCGTCATCGGCGGAATTCGTCGCGCAGGTGAATCCCGACATCGCACTGGTCGCCGCCGGCTACCGCAATCGTTTCGGGCATCCCAAAGACGAGGTGCTTGAGCGCTATCGCACCCTCGGCAGCCGCATCTACCGCACCGATTACGACGGCGCCTTGCTCGTTGAGGTGGCGGGCGATGGCAAGGTCAGCATTCAGCGCTATCGGGCGCTGTATCGCCGCTACTGGCACGCGGCGCTGGCGAATCCCGACTTGCGTGACGACGAGGTTGAGTAACTACGCTGCAGGCGTGCGGTTCACAGAAATTCAATTAATGCATCGAGCACGGCATCGGGTTGCTCGGCCATCAGCGCGTGGCCCGTTGTAACAACGCAGAGGAGCGGTGCAGGGCGGCGCGCGTGGCGCCGGATTTAAAACTTCCTGTTCAGCATGACACCCGGCGCGCGCTTGGGCGACAGGCCCAGCACGCCGCTCGGGCTCAATTCGACGATCGAGGAAGAATTGAGATTGAGGCCGATGCCGACGCCCCATTCGTTCTTCTGATCTAGCGGCATGAGCAGCCCTTTGGCGTCGCGGTGGTAGTCGATGCCGAATGGCAAGGTGATGCCGGCGGGAAGATTAGAAGTAGGCGGCTTGAGTCCAAACTGGCGGGGCGCAAGTGTCGCGCGCAACGTATCCGAGTCGAGATTGATTGGCGGATGCAGATTGGCCGGCGGAGATACTGTATCTCCGGCGCTCTGTGCGAAGCAGGTCGTTACAAACGAACCAGCGGCAATCAGCATCAACGTTCGATACATCGCGCGCCTCCATCGTTTTTATGTAGCGTTGGTAGTGGCCGGGCTGTCTGGACAGTCTATCGCCCTGCGGATTGGTTCTATTATCAACCTGAAACCGTGGCTTTTTCAACAGTTGCGTGAAGGCGGGCGGGTGCCCGATTTTTCACGAAAACAGGTCATCAGATGGTCGTTTACCATGCCGGTGGCCTGCATAAAGGCATAGCAAATAGTGGTGCCGATAAAGCGAAATCCCCAACGCTTCAATTCTTTGCTCATCTTATCTGACACTATGGTTGAAGCCGGAACCTGGCGCAAATGGCGCCAGCGGTTGCGCCTGGGTTTGCCGTCGACGAACTGCCAAATAAATTGGTCGAACGAGCCAAATTGCTGCTGCACCGCAATAAGTGCGCGCGCATTGCTGACCGTGGACTCGATTTTCAGGCGATTGCGCACGATGCCCGGGTCAAGCATCAGTGCGGCGATTTTGCGTTTGTCGTAGCGCGCGACCTTGCGCGGATCGAAATTCGCGAACTCGGCGCGATAGTTCTCGCGCTTGTTGAGTATCGTGTTCCACGAGAGCCCGGCTTGCGCGCCTTCGAGCGTCAGGAATTCGAACAGCGTGCGGTCGTCATGTACAGGCACGCCCCATTCGGTGTCGTGATACCGGGTCATCAGCGGCGTCGAGTCCGCCCATGCGCAACGTTTACTCATGATGGTGGATTATCGCAGGTGTTGAAGTCGCGTAAAATCGGGCCGCGTGAAAAAGCATGGAAAACTCGCAACCCAGAAGATGGAAATCGACGTGTGGCACGCGTGACGCATTTGAAACTGGTGACGGCTCCCGACCACGAGCGGGCAGCCGCATGGATAGCCGCGCTCGCTGCCGACCATCCGGCGGCTGATGTCGACTTGCTGAAGCGCGTGCTCGAGTGGCTGGCGCCGTTGTTGCACGAGCAAACTGCGAAGGGCGGGGAGCCGGCGCTGGAGCACGTGCTGAACACTGCCACGCTGTTGCGCGATCTCAAGCTCGATGCCGAGTGCCTGGCCGCGAGCCTGTTGGTGCCGGCGGCCGCGAAGCACGATGCCGTGGTGGAAATACGCGACCGCTTCGGGCCGCGTGTCGCGGAACTGGCGGATGGCGTCGCGCGCATGGCGATGATCCAAAGCCTGAGCGACCGCGCGCCGAACGCAGATGCGCCGGCGCAGTTGGAAGGCCTGCGCAAAATGCTGCTGGCGATGGCGCAGGACGTGCGCGTCGTGCTGATCAAGCTCGCGGAACACACGCAGACCCTGCGTTTCGTCGTCAAGTGCGACGATGCGCAGTTGCGCCATGACACGGCGCGCCTTGCGCGCGACATTTACGCGCCGCTCGCCAACCGGCTCGGCGTCTGGCAGCTGAAATGGGAGCTCGAGGACCTGGCGCTGCGCATACTGGAGCCGGAAACTTATAAACGCATCGCCGGCCTGCTCGACGAAAAGCGCAGTGGCCGCGAGCAATACATCGAGATGGCGATGACGCGCCTGCGTGAAGTGCTTGCGCGCGCCGGCATCAAGGCCGAAATCAGCGGCCGGCCCAAGCACATCTACAGCATCTACAACAAAATGCGGCGCAAGGGCGTCGATTTCGACGCGCTTTACGACGTGCGCGCGGTGCGCGTGCTGGTCGGCGACATCAGGGACTGCTATGCGGCGCTCGATCTCGTGCACCGTTTATGGAGCCCGCTGCCGAACGAATTCGACGATTACATCGCCAAACCCAAAGGCAACAATTACCGCTCGCTGCATACGGCCGTCATCGGCGCAGAGGGCAAGCCGCTGGAAATCCAGATCCGCACATTGGAGATGCACCAGCACTCCGAATACGGGGTCGCTGCGCACTGGCGCTACAAGGAAGGCGTGCGCAGCGACGTCGGCTATGACGACAAAATCGCGTGGTTGCGGCAAATCGTCGAGTGGAAGGACGAGGTCGCCGATGCAGGAGACGTCGCTGCACAGTTTCGCAGTGAACTTTTTGCGGACACGATCTACGTGCTGACGCCGCAGGGGCGCGTCATCGATTTGCCGCGGGACGCGACGCCGATCGATTTTGCGTATCACGTGCATACCGATCTCGGCCATCGCTGCCGTGGTGCGCGGGTCAACAGCGTGATGGTGCCGCTCAACACGCCGCTTGCCAACGGTCAGCGGGTTGAGATCATCGCTGCGAAGCAGGGCGGGCCCAGCCGCGACTGGCTGAACCCGGCGCTCGGTTTTCTGAAGAGCGCGGGCGGACGCGGCAAGGTCAGGCAATGGTTCAATCGCCTGAACCACGAGGCCTCGGTGGCGGAAGGGCGCGAAATCCTGGAAAAAGAATTGCAGCGAGAGGGCATGACGGGAGTCAATCTTGACAAGTTTGCGCAGGAGTTCGGGTTTGCGAAGCTGAATGATTTTCTGGCCGAAATCGGCCGCGGCGAAATCAGCCCGCGCCAGATGCAGACTGCGTTGCGCGTCGAGGACGCGCCGCCGCCGGCGATCGACGAGCAACCGATAGTCAGAAAACCGCGCGCGCAGCCGGGCGGCATATTGATCGTGGGCGTCGACAAACTGCTCACGGTGCCGGCGCGATGCTGCAAGCCGGCGCC
>CAMBSS010000253.1 GCA_945870465.1 Bordetella parapertussis
ATCGAGGGCGAGCGCCTGGCGTTCAGTTATTTCGAGGCGCGGGCCGGGCAGGACGAAGCCGAAACCAAGGCGGCGCATGAAACATTCTTTTACGTTTTGCACGGTGAACTGAGCGCGCAGTGCAACAGCGAGAAAAAATCGCTGAAGGCGGGCGATATCCTGCAGGCTGAGCGCGGCGACAATTACCGGCTGGAAGTGAAGTCGCCGTTCGCGCGTTACGTCAGCGTGCGCTCGACGCCGTACCTCGAGAACCTGATCGATTCGATGACGCCCGGGCAGGCCGAACAGGCGCGCATCAATATGAAAGCAAACTAATCACTTGATGAAAACCGTAAAAGATTGAACCGCGAAGGACGCGAAGGAACCCACAGGCAAGAAAGAAAAGATTGGCGAGTCAATTTCAACCTACTGACGTTATAGGTGGAATCAAGTGGACTCTCAATCTATGAAGGTTTTCCTTTGTGTCCTTTGCGGTTCAAGATTGAGTAGTATTGGGTTGGGGAAGCAGAATTGCGCAGGAGGGGTTCGATGATACTTACTCGGTTTGCCGTCGTTGCCGGCTTTTTGTTCGTGAGCGCCGCGTCCGCGCAGGGCTGGAGCCCGCAGCGCAATGTCGAAGTCATCGTCCCGGCGACTGCCGGCGGCTCGCTCGACACCACCGGGCGCACTGTCACACGCATCTGGGGCGATCTCAAGCTGTTGCCGGTTTCGAGCACCAACTCGAACCGCGCCGGCGGCGGGCACGCAGTGGCGTACAACTATCTTGCGCAGCGCCCGAAAGATCCGCATTTTCTGGCGGTGACTTCATCGACGCTGCTGGCCAGCCACATCAACGGGCATATTCCGCAGACTTACACCGACTTCACGCCGCTCGCGGTACTGCTCACCGAATACATCGCGTTTGCGGTGCGTGCCGATTCGCCGCTGAAGACGGGCAAGGACGTCATCGAGGCGCTGCGCAAGGCGCCGGGGTCTCTGAGCCTCGCGATCAGCAGCGCGACCGGCGGTACCCACCATATTTCATTCGGCTTGCCGCTCGCGTCCGCCAGTGTGGACATGACCAAGGTCAAGCTGGTGGCGTTCAATTCTTCCGCCGAGGCGGTGACTGCCCTGCTTGGCGGACATGTCGACGTGGTTTCCGCCGGCACGGTGAATGTCGCGCCGCACGTTGCCAGCGGCAAATTGCGCGCCATCGCGGTCACCTCGGCCAAGCGCATGACGGGCGCGCTGGCGGCGGCGCCGACGTGGCCTGAGCAGGGCTACAAGGGCGTGTTCGAAAACTGGCGCGGCATCATAGGCGCCAAAGGCATCAGCGCGGAGCAGGTCGCATTCTGGGACAGCGTGTTTCGCCGCCTGACGGCAAGCGAGGACTTTCGCAACTATGCCGAGCAAAACCAGTGGGACGCCAGTTACCGCAGCGCGGAAGACTCGCGCAAATTCATGGCCGAACAGTATGAAGAACTTAAAGGCGTGATGACTTACCTGGGCCTGGTGAAAAAGCCCTGACGCGGCGCGACGGCCGCGCCATCTCGCAGGTTATTTTGCGCTGTCGGTGATGCGCCGGCGCGCTGCGAGATATTCCACTTCTAGGCGATCCACCAGCGTCGCGACGGTCGGTATGTCGTCGATATTTCCCACGCCCTGGCCCGCGCCCCAGATTTCCGTCCAGGTTTTGGGACGTTCTTCGCGATTGCGATACTGTCCCGGCGCTTCATTGGCCGGCAGGTTGGCGGGGTCCAGCCCCGCATTGCGTATGCTGCCTGCAAGATAGCTGCCGTGCACGCCTGAAAACAGCGGCGTGTAGACAATGTCGCCCGAGTCGGAATCGACGATCATTTGCTTGTAGCGTTCCACCGCCATCGATTCTTTGGTCGCAATGAAGCGTGTGCCCAGGTAAGCGAGGTCGCATCCCATTGCCTCCGCCGCGAGGATGCCCGCGCCGTTGGTGATGGCGCCCGCGAGCACCAGCGGGCCCTGGTGGATGCGCCGCAATTCATTGACCAGCGCGAAGGGGTTGAGGCTGCCCGCATGCCCGCCGGCGCCGCCGCATACCGCGATCAGGCCATCGACGCCGGCCTCCAGCGCCTTTTCCGCGTGGCGCACTTTGATGACATCGTGAAACACAGTGCCGCCGTATTCATGCACGCGCGGCACCAGCGCGGTGGGTGCCGAGAGCGACGTGATGACGATGGGCACTTTGTGCTTGAGGACGACTTCGAGATCGGCGTCGAGCCGCTTGTTGGCTTTGTTCATGATCAGGTTGACCGCGTACGGAGCGACTTTCTGGTCGGGATGCCCGCGTTGGTATTGCGCGAGCTCGGTCTCGATACGCGTGAGCCATTGGTCGAGCTCTTCCTGGGGACGCGCGTTCAGCGCGGGGAACGAGCCGATCACGCCGGCCTTGCATTGCTCGATCACCAGCTCGGGGCCGGACACAATGAACATGGGAGCGCTGAGCACGGGGATGCGCAAACGGCTGCGGATTTGAGGGGCTAGAGACATGCAAACTCCTAAAATCGATCAATTCCGTTCGAGCCGACGTAGCAGCACGAGCCCCCGCAGGGCGAACGGCGGTGGAGCTTTCTTATTTCTTGGCCGCGCGCTTGCGGGCGGTTTTGGGCCCGAATCCCGGTTCGTAGTGCGCGCCCGTCATGGTGCCGTCAATCGCTTTGCCGATGATGCCGTGCGACAAATCTTTTAGCGCCAGGAAAATGACATCTTCCTTGGGGGTGGACACCAGCGTGTGCGGCGCGTTGGCGGGAATGTAGATCAGGGTTCCGGCGGGGGCCAGCACACGCTTGCCGTTGACCGAGCCTTTGAGCGTACCCTTGACCACGTAGTTGAATTGCTCGTTCGGGTGGCTGTGCATGCGTGAGCCGGTGCCGCGCGGCTTGTGGATGTAGCCGAACAACATGCGCGCGCCTTCGACAACTCCGCCGTGCGAAGTCGAGTAGCCGGTGCCCGCCGCGACCTTTTTCACTTTCGCGACGTCGAAATGATATTTACCGTTGCCGGCCCTGAGCGCGCCGGCGGTCTTGGTTTTCGGAGTTGCCATGTTTATTGGTCCGTTTCTTATAAGTAATCGATTTTCTTCCAGCTCTCGGCCGGCACCACGTTCTTGCTTTTGCCGGGACGGCGGTCGGCGTAGACCTTGCCCTCCTTCAGCACCATGTGGATGGCTTTCTTTTCCTGCAGGATGCGGATGTCGGCGATGGGGTCGCCATTGACGGCGACGATGTCCGCATACTTGCCGGCTTCGAGGGTGCCCAGGTCGCGGCCCAGGTGGATGGCTTCGGCGGCGTTCTTGGTCGCGGTCTGGATCGCGTGCATAGGCGTCATGCCGAGCGCGACGTAGACTTCGAGTTCCCACGAGTTGGTGCCGAAATGCGGCTCGAAGCCCATGTCGGTGCCCATCGCGATCTTGATGCCGGCCTTGTACATTTTCTGAAACGTCGTGTAGCAGTGCGGCTGCAGTTTCTTTAATTTGGTCAGCACGAATTCGGCGGTGCCGAGTTCGCGGCGCAACTGGATCGCGTGATCGGTGCGGTGCGCGAGCGTCGGCGTTACCGGAATACCGGCTTCCTTGATCATGCCGATGGTTTCATCGTCCGAAAACACCATGTGCTCTATGGTGTCGGCGCCGGCCGTGATCGCCATGCGCTGGGCGCTGGTGGTGAAGCAATGCACCGCCGCGATTTTGTGGAACGCGTGCGCCTCATCGCAGATGGCGTCGAGTTCCTCCTGCGTCATGTTGCGGATGTCCGGCTCTTCCTTGTCGGTGCCGCCGCCGCCCGACGCGCAGGTCTTGATGACGTCGCAGCCCCACAGGAGGTTGGTACGCGCCAGTTTGCGCAGCTCGTACGGGCCATCGCCGTTGTTGAAGCCGGAGCGCGGCATCGCGCGCGGCTGAATGAGGTCGAGATGCGAACCCGTGATCGTCGTAAAACCGCCGATCAGCATGCGCGGCCCTTCGAGGATGCCGGCGTTGATCGAGTCGCGCACCGCGCACAGTTCCTGCGTGAAGAGTCCACGGCTGGAGTTCATGCCGAGGTCGCGCAGGGTCGTGAAACCCATGTCGAAGCAATTCTGCGCGTGGAAGAGCGAGTACATCTGCTGCAGCTGCGGCGTGACTTCCCATTGCGCGACGCGGTGATTGTGGAAAGTCATGCAATTGAACATCGCGGTGTGGATGTGGCAATCCATCATGCCGGGCATCAGCGTGCAGCCGGCGGCGTCGATGACTTCGGCGCCCGGCGGTATCGTGACCTTGTCTTTGGTGCCGACCGCAACGATGCGCTCGCCCTTGATGACGATGACCGGGTTGTCGGTCACCGGACCGCCGTTACCGTCGATCAGCTTCGCGCCGGTGACGACGACGTCCTTGCCCTTGTTTTCGGGAACGGGCCACGCGGGCTCGGGCTTCCACCAGTCTTTTTTCTCCGCCACTCTGTTCTCGCTCCGTGCTTATATTGATTTTTCTGAACGGCGAACGATAGCGGGCACGCATCGGACTGTCAACCACTCCGCCCCGGCGCAAGCAGTATGAACAGGCCACCGCTTTTGTTAGTATTGCTTCGCGGCATTCATTTCTCCTATGACCCCACCAACAAAAATTCCAGTCACGATATTCACGGGCTTCCTGGGTAGCGGCAAGACCACGCTGCTCAACCGTATGCTCGCCGACCCGCAGTTCGCCGACAGCGCGGTTATCATCAACGAATTCGGCGCAATCAGCATCGACCACCTGCTGGTGGCGACGCCGCGTGAAAACATGTTCGTGCTGGAAAGCGGGTGCGTGTGCTGTAGCGTGCAGGGTGAGCTCATAGCTACGCTGGTGGACTTGCTGATGCGGCGGGGCAAGGACGGCGTGCCGGCGTTTCGCCGCGTGCTGGTCGAGACGACCGGCCTCGCGGACCCGATTCCCATCCTCGAAGTGCTGGCGGCGCATCCGGA
>CAMBSS010000254.1 GCA_945870465.1 Bordetella parapertussis
GGTTGTTCGGCGCGGGGGCGCGGCGCTCGCCTATGGCAATAGTCACCGGCCGGGTCTTGGTCCAGACCTGTCGACGGCGCAGGTAGCCGCTACGCTTGCGCAGATTGTAGAGGTGTGCCACCGAGATCAAAGACAATCGCGCATAGCCCATCTCTCCGTTCACTGCCATGAGCCCTAGCATGACGGCGCGACTGCTCGCATCGGCGGCGGCCCACCCTTTGCAGCTCCGGCGTTCGGCGCCTGGCGGTACACGCGCAGCGGATGCCCGTCGATCCACGCATTTTAGATCGCATTGATGATCTCGTCGCGGCTGCCGCCGAGCAGCGCGGTTACGACTGCGGTGGACGCGACCTTTACAAGAATCACGTGATCGAGCCCGACAGCGTTGAAGCTGTTCTCAAGCGACAGCACGCCCTGTATCTCGTACGCCTTGATCATCGCGGTCAAGACATTTCGCATCCGAAGCGGCGCCTCGCCTCGCGAGACGCGTGTGCGGCTCAGGTAATCGGCGATGGCAAGAATTCCCGCGAGATTGTCTGACGGGTGGCAGGCTTCCGCGGCGAGCCAGGCATCGTTGTAATCGAGCCAGCGGACCATGCAGCCGAGGCTGAAAGCGGCCCGCATCTGATCGAGCTGGAAGTTCGTGCCCGGCACCTTCGCGCCGTTCGGTACGGCCGTCCCGGGTATCACGGGGCCGATGAGCTTCGTACAATCCGGGTAAGAAAGTGCCTCGAGGCCACAGCCCAGGGTGTCCATCAGACAGTAACGCGCTGTGTCGTAGGCGAGCTTGCTCGTCACTTCATGTTGGAGGGCATACTCAGCGAGCTCGACCAGAATGTGGTCGGGCTGCGGCCTACATCACCACTGAAAGTCGCAAACCGATCTTAAACCTCGCTATCGCGATGCAGCAGCGCACATGGATGCAAGGCCTGTGGGATGCCGCAAAAAAATTCGATTTACCCGCTACTTTTGAGCCACTTTATCCGTCTGGATAAAGGGCTAATGGAAAATCTCGGTTTATCGACCTCTTCGTGTCTCCCGCATTGCACATTCGACTCGACTTCGACGCTTGCGCGCAGCTGGATCAGGCGGCAAGCGATGCTGGCGAGCGTTCCTTGTGCCAAAGCGTCGCCTGCTCGTAGGCATGCGCCACCTGCAGCAGGCGCTCCTCCGCAAACGGCGCTGCGCCGATTTGCAATCCGATCGGCAGACGGTTCGAAGTGAAACCACAGGGCACCGAAATCGCCGGCAGCGCCGCGAGAGCGTATGAACCCGTATACGCGCGACGAAAGAAGAAGCGCGCGCGAACATCATCGGCACCGGAAAAAGGCGCGGTCAATGCGGCATGCGTCGGCGCTGGGTAAGGCGATGTCGGACACAGCAGCACGTCGGCCGCGCTAAAAGCCTGCAGAAACTGACGGCGCAACAGCACGCGCGCTTTCATCGCCCGGTTGTAGACCTTGAAGGGCAGCAGTGCCGCGGCCTGTAGCCGCGTGCGCGAGGCTGGATCGAGTTCGCTGGACTGGTGGCGCAAGAGTTCGTCGCAGGCGCCGGCGCCTTCGGTGTCGCCAATGGCCACGTAGATCGCGCCGGCATGCGCGATCAGCGGAATCGAAATCTCCACGATCTGCGCGCCAAGACCTCGCATCACTTCGGCGGCTGCATAAACAGCCTGCTTCACTTCCGGATGGATATCCGCATGCTCTACCAGTTCGCGGATCAAGCCGACGCGCCTGCCGCTGAGGTCGCCGCCGAGACTGGCGTGAAAATCTGGCACCGCGCGGCGGCTGGTGATCGGGTCTTTCGGGTCAAACCCAGCGATGGCGCCAAGCACCAGCGCGCAATCCTCGACCGTCTTGGTCATCGGCGCGGCCTGGTCGAAGAACCAGCAGGCGGGCATCAGCCCATGGCGGCTCACCCGCGTGAAAGTGGGGCGCAGCCCGACCGCATTGCAGTACGCGGCCGGCGTGCGCCCGGAACCGCCGGTGTCCTCGCCCACCGAGGCTCCACACAGATGCGCACCCAGCGCCGCGCCCGAACCCGAACTCGATTCGCCGGGCGTGCGCTCAGCGTCCCACGGATTGCGCGTCGTGCCCCACGCCGGCGCGCGCGTGCCGCCGAGCGCCAGTTCACTCATGGCGAGTTTGCCAAGCAGAATGGTGCCGGCCTGCGCGAGACGCGCAATGACGGTGGCGTCCTCGGCTGGAATGAAACTATGGTAGGCACGCGAGCCATTGGTGGTCAGCACGCCGCGCGTCCAAAACTGATCCTTCACCGCAACCGGCACACCGAAGAGCGGTCCCACCGCGTGCCCGCTCATGAGCGTGCGCTCGGCTTCGCGCGCGGCGTCGAGCGCGCGTTCGGCGGTGACCGTGATGTACGCGCGCAGGGTCGAGTCGATACGCTCGATGCGCTGCAGATACGCCCCTACCACTTCGACCGGCGACACCTCTTTGGCGCGAATCCGCTGCGAGGTCTCGGCGGCGGACAGGAAGGCAAAGTCGTCATGCGCCATCATTGCCCTCCTCGGGAAACACGGTGACCGGCTGCACGCCGGTCAGATCGAGGGTATCGAGGGTTTCCATTTCGCGCAGCACGCTGGCCAGCCGGTCGGCAACTTCGCCGGCTTCCTCCGCGGCTATGCGGATGCCGGAGAGGCGCGCGAGTTCCATCACACGTTCTTCCTTGGACATGGCCATCGTCGGTTACCCCACAGTTACAGCTTGAAGCCGTCGGCAAACGCGCGAAAGTCGGTGATGTCCTCGAGGTGCATGAGGCCATCGTAGAGCATACGGGTGGTCGCTTTGCCCCACACCGGTTCGCCCAGTTCGAAGAACTTGGCGGTGAGGTCCGCCTGTTGGTGCGGTTTGGCGGGTTCGCCCTTGGTCACCGTGCACAGCCCATCGTGGACGGCGCCGCCGCGCATCGTGATACGTATTGTCACCGGCTGCTCCTGCGGATAACGCGCGCTGAATGATTCGTCTTCGCGCAGGTCGACACGCTGCGTAAGCGCCTGGATCTGCGGGTTGTCGACCGCCACTTGCTCGAAGGGCGCGAGGCCCGAGCGGCCATGGTAAAGAATCGAGGCGAGGCCGAACGGGACCGAGAAACGCGACTGGAAACTGGTGCGAACGTTTTTCTCGCCCAGCATCGCCGCGCGCATGTAGGCGCGCACGTCGATGCGCTCGATCTGGTCGATGTCCAGGCGGCCGCCCGGCACCTTCGCCAGCAGATCTTCCAGCGCGTCGATGGCGGAGTGCGCATACCGTCCAACGGGGTGCAGCTTGAAGTAGCTTTTGGCGATCAGCCATTCGCTGCCGAGTCCCGCGACCACCTTCGGACGGTCGAACCCATCCGAAATCACGCGCCCGTAGATCTGGTAGACGGCATCGGACTCGCCGGTGAATCCGCATTCGACCAGTTGCACCGCCATCAGTCCCATATAACCGGAATGGCCGGTGTAAATATTGCGCACCGTCGCACCGTCAATAATCGCGTTGCGGCTGGTCGACATGCCCATGGTGGCCGAGGAATTGATGAGGTCCATCATCTGCGCCGCATTAAAGCGCTTCAGCTTCGCTCCCGCCAGGGCCGCGCCGATGGTGCCGAAGGTGCCGTGCGGGTGGACCGCCAGCCGCACCTGGGAGGCGCGGTTGATACGCGACGATATCTCGTAGCCAAGTGCGACAGCCAGCAGCAGGTCGTCGCCACGCGCGCCGATGTCCTGCGCGACGGCGACCGCGGCAGGCACCACCTGGATGCCCGGGTGCCCGCCGGCGAAAAGATTGCCTTCATCCAGTTCCAGCCAGGTGCCGGCGGTACCGTTCAACAGAGCTGCATCAAGCGGCGCGGCACGCCGCTTCGCGCCAATGACCCAGCAGTTACCCTGCCCGGCACGCGCGAGATGCCGCTCCACCAGTGTTTTCATCTCGGGTTGCTGCATGCCCGCCGCGACCACGGGAATGCAGTCGGCGATGACCCAGAGTGCGCGATCGCGCGCGGCATCGCTCAGATCGCCAATTTTGGCGTTCGCCGCAAAATCCGCGAGCGTCCTGAGATAGTCGGGAAAAATCCGGTCCTGCATAGTCATCTCCTGTTCATTCAATCGAGCTTGGCGCCCGACGCCTTGACCACCTGGGCCCATTTCGGAATCTCGGCGCGGATGAGTGCGGCGAACTGCTCGGGCGTGCCGCCGACCGGTTCTGCACCCTGCGCCAGCAGCCGTTCGCGAATGTCCGGCAGCGCCAGCGCGCGCACGAACTCCGCATTCAGCTTGGTGATGATTTCGCGCGGAGTGCCGGCCGGCGCGAGCGGGCCGTTCCAGGCAATCGCCTCGAAGCCCTTGAGACCCGCTTCGTCAATGGTTGGGATATCGGGCAGCACGGGAGATCGCGCGAGGCTCGTAACCCCGAGCGCGCGCATCTTGCCAGACCTGACGTGCTGCAAGAGCGGCGGGACGTTGTCGAACAGAATCGTGATCTGGCCACCCAAGAGATCGGAGATCGCCGGCGCGCCGCCCTTGTACGGGACGTGCTGGATCGACACGCCGGCCAGTGTCTTGAACAACTCGCCAGTCATGTGCGGCGGCGTGCCGTTGCCGGGCGTGCCGTAATCGAGCTGCCCGGGCCGCGATTTGGCGAGGGTAACGAGTTCGCGCACCGACTTCACCGGCAGCGACGGGTGCACCACCAGCAGATTGGTGTAGTTCACGGCCTGAGTAATCGGCGCGAAATCCTTTACGAGATCGTATTTGAGCTTCGAATACAGGCTCACGCCGATGGTCAGAAACGCCGTCCCAAACAGCAGGGTGTAACCGTCCGGCGCCGACCTCGCGGCGAACTCGGCACAGATGTGACCGCCTGCGCCGGGCCGGTTATCGACGATGACCTGCTGGCCGACCGACTCGGCGACTTTCTGCCCGAGCATACGCGC
>CAMBSS010000255.1 GCA_945870465.1 Bordetella parapertussis
GGCCTTTCTGCTCTGGCACATCGGACAGTTGGCCGAGGCCGAAGGGTTGCACCTGCGATTCAAAGCCACCAACCGTGTTGCCCGCGAACTATCGATCATTACCTTGGCTAAACTCTTGTGTGCCCAGCAGTCACTAACATTGACCGATGCCGCAATCCGGGCGCTCAATGAACGGCTCGGATTACGAACATGAAAAGCCGGGGTAACATCAGGGGCTAGGGTTGGGGTGAGGATGTTCGTGATTTGCGACGTTTTCACCCCCATCCCAACCTTCCCCCATCAAGGGGGAAGGGGTTTGGTTGAAGCCATTTTTTGCCTCGCGCTTGCGATGTTTGTGTCGCCGGCACTGGCGCAAATGCCGCCCAAGCTCGCCTGCGCCTACAGCGATAAGGCATGCGCGCAGAAGGCGCTGGACCATCACGCCGTCACGCGCATCGCGTTCTGGGAAAAATCTCTGGCCAAACCTCTTGAGCAGCGGATAGGTGCAGCGCCGCGGGAAATAGTCGAATACCTGAACTACGACAATATCGCTAACGGTTATCCCGAACGCCCGCGCGCCGCCACGCTCAACGCCGATTTTCTGCGCGATGTCCGGAGCGCATTCGCGGAAATTCCGCCCGAGGTCAAACGCCTTCTGGTGTCCCAGCTTGCAGGGATCGTGTTTGTCGAGAATCTCGGCGGTTCTGGTTATACCGACTGGATTTTCAATACCGATGAAAACGCGGTGGCGGGCTATATCGTGCTCGATGCTTCGGTGCTGGGAAAAAGAAACGCCAACGTATGGGCGACGTGGAAGGAAACTACGCCGTTCGCGGCACGCCCCGGTTTCAAATTAACGGCAGAAATCGAATCGCCGAAAGGCAACAACCGCAAGAACGCGATCCAGTACATCTTGCTGCACGAACTCGCGCACGTGCTGGCGGTCAGCGAAAACTTCCATCCGTACTGGAACACCGAGCCCAAAGACCTGCCGCCAACCGAAAATGACCCGTTCTTCCTCTTGTCGTGGACGATCGACCGCGCGGACAACCGCTACGCGACGCCATTCGACGCCTCGTTTCCGCAGCGCAAGGACATCGTCTATTACTTCGGCGCCAAGCTCGCTGCCGACCAGATGGTTGCGACCTACGACAACCTGGAGCGCACCAATTTCGTTACTTTGTATTCGGCGACCAGGCCGGGGGATGATTTCGCCGAGGCGTTCGCGAGCTATGTGCACACGGTGCTCATGCGAAAACCATGGGAGATCCGGATTTATGCCAACGGAAAACAGGCCAAAGTCTACGGCCCGTGCTGGAGCGAGGCGCGCTGCGCGGGCAAGAAAAAAATACTGGAGCGCTTTCTCGGTGTCGCAGGATGAGCCCGTCGCGTTGACCCTGCCGGCCGCCAATGCTATCTTCAGGGCGGCCTCCAAGAGGATGCCGGTCACAGCAACCAGCCCTTTGCCAACCAAGGCGCAGCAGGGTAAACAAAAGTCGATTTGCTTCTGATAAAGGGGTTGGTATGAACTTTTTCCTGCGCTTGTCTGCGATTGTTCTCTGGATGTCCGCATGCGGTCTGGCTGCTGCGGCCGATGTCTATCCAGCCAAGACGGTGCGCATCGTGGTGGCCTTCGCCGCCGGCGGCTCCACCGACCTGCTCGCGCGCAGCGTCGCGCAAAGGCTAGGCGAAACCTGGAAACAGTCGGTGATCGTCGACAACCGCGCGGGCGGCGGCGGCATCGTCGGTTCCGACTACGCGGCTAAGTCGCCGGCCGACGGCTATACGCTGCTGCTGGGGACAAATACAACGAACGCGGTATCGGCGTCGCTGTACGCGAAACTGCCGTTCGACCCGCAACGCGATTTTGCCGCGATCACCGAGATCGCGACCATCCCGCAGATGCTGTCGGTGCATCCGTCGATTCCGGTGAAGTCGCTGAAAGAGTTGATCGCGCTCGCCAAAGCGCGGCCGGGCGAGCTCAATTTCGGCACCGCCGGCACCGGCAGCACCTCGCATATGGCGATGGAGCTCTTTCAGTCGGTGGCAAAAATAAAAATGACCCACGTGCCCTACAAAGGTACCGGCCCGGCGATGATCGAGCTGATCGGCGGCCACCTGTCGCTGATGTTCGACGTCATCATGACTTCGCTGCCGCACGTGCAGTCGGGCAAGCTGCGCACGCTCGCATTGAGCAGCCTGCAGCGCTCGTCCATCACACCGCAGGTGCCGACCATTGCCGAATCAGGCTATCCGGGTTTCGAAGCGATCGTATGGTTCGGGTTGTTCGCGCCCACCGGCACGCCGCCGGACATCATTAAAAAAGTGGGCGAAGACACCGCGCGCATACTGGCCACACCTGCCATGCGAGAGCTGCTTGCCAGTCAGGGCGCGGACATCGTGGCGAGCACTCCCACGGTGTTCACGACGCGGGTCAACGCTGAAATCGTCAAGTGGCGCAAGGTCATACAGGACGCCGGCATCAAGCCAGAGTAGGAACCAGGAACACGTGTATCGAATAGGCATAGACGTCGGCGGCACGTTCACGGATTTCACGCTGTTACGCGAGGAAGACGGGCAGGTCAGCTATCACAAGGTGGCGTCCACGCCGCGCGATCCGTCGTTGGCGATAGAGCAGGGCATCGCCGACCTCCTCAAAATGCACAAGATCGCGCCGGCGCAGGTCGGCCACATCGGCCACGGCACGACGGTGGCGACCAATCTCGTCATCGAGAGGCGCGGCGCCGTCACCGGACTGATCACCACCAAAGGCTTTCGCGACGTCATCGAAATCGGCCGCCAGGTGCGGCCGCATCTTTTCGACTACGGCGTGGTGAAGCCGCCGCCGCTCGCGGCGCGCGAACACCGGCATGAAATCAGCGAACGCATGGACTCACGTGGCGCGGTGATTGCGGCGCTCGACGAGAACGAAGTCGAGACCGCAGCGCAGAGCCTTAAATCTGCCGGCGTCAAAGCGGTCGCCGTGTGCTTTCTGCATTCCTATCGCAATCCTGCGCACGAGCAGGCGGCGCGGCGCGTGGTGGAACGCGTGCTGCCCGATGCTTATATCAGCGTATCGAGCGACGTGCTGCCGGAATTCCGCGAGTACGAGCGGTGGTCGACGACCTTGCTGAATGCGGCGGTCGGCCCGCGCATGGAAACCTATCTCGAAGGCTTTCTCAAGCGTGTCAAAGATCTTGGCATCGCCGTCGAGCCGTTCACCATACATTCCAACGGCGGCCTGATGTCGATGCGCGCAGTGCGCGCGTACCCGGTGCGCACCTGTTTGTCGGGGCCTGCTGCAGGTGTGGTGGGCGCTGCTGAAGTCGGCCGTGTCGCCGGTTTCGAAAACCTCGTCACCTTCGACGTCGGCGGTACCAGCACCGACGTGTCGCTGGTCTATCGCGGCAAGCCGCTGTTCAGTTCGAGCCGGCTGGTTGCCGATTACCCGGTGAAGACGCCGATGATAGACATCCATGTGATCGGCGCCGGCGGCGGCAGCATCGCGTGGATGGACGATGCGGGCGCGCTGAAGGTCGGGCCGAAAAGTGCAGGCGCTGATCCGGGGCCGGCGGCTTACTCGCGCGGCGGCGTAGAGCCGACGATTACGGATGCGCAGATCAGCCTGCATCGTCTCAATCCGGTCGCGCTGCTCGACGGGCGACTCAAGGTGGACGAGTCGGCGGCGCGGCGCGTGATCGAAGACAAAGTGGCGAGACCGCTGGGGCTTGCGCTGGAGCAGGCAGCCGAAGGAGTGATCCGCATAGCCAACGCCAACATGAGCCGCGCAATCCGTTCAGTCTCAACCGAGCGTGGCTACGACCTTTCGCAGTTCGCATTGTTTGCATACGGCGGCGCGGGGCCGTTGCACGCCATCGATGTAGCCGTGGAATGCGGTATTACGACCGTGATCGTGCCGCAGGAGCCGGGCACGCTGTGCGCGCGCGGCATGTTGCTGACCGACATCAGCTTCGACTTCGTGCGCAGCGAAATCGCCGAAGTGACGGCAGATTCCTGGCAGCACGTGTGCAAATTGTTCGCCGACATGGAAGCCGAGGCGGGCGCATGGCTGGAGCGCGAACGCGTGCCGAAAAAAGAACAGTCGTTCCGCTGCCATATCGATGCGCGTTACCAGGGACAGAACTTCGAGGTGATGGTGCCGATGTCCCGCGTCGCCGCGGATGGCATGGCGGGGTTCCTAAAGGAGTTCGCCGCCGCCCACGAGCGCGAATACGGCTACGACGTGCCGGGCCGCGCCGTCGAGATCGTGAACTGCCGTCTGCAGGCGGTCGGCGCCGTCGCCAAGGCGCCGCTGCGTGAAATAGGAAAAACCGGCAGTACGGCAGAGGCCGTGACTGCTCAGCGTAAAGTTTATTTCGGCTCCAAGCATGGCTGGCTCGATACGCCTGTGCACGCGCGTGCCAAACTGCCTGCCGGCGCCAAGCTTGCAGGCCCCGCGCTGATCGAGGAAATGAGCTCTACCGTGCTACTTTCTCCGGGACAGCGCGCAACGGTCGACCACATCGGCAATATTGTTATTAATCTCAAGAATAAGTAACTAAAGACACGGCCATTGAGCCGCAGATACACGCAGATACACGCAGATGAACGCAGATGAGGCAAGAGCAATCGACGGATTAAAATATTTTTCGAATCTTGCCGCATTTTTGATTTCCATCCGCGTTTATCTGCGGCTAAACATGTTTTAGGTTTGAACTGCTGTTAGGAATCCAATTCATGACTCGTCCCGTGCAAGAACCGAAAATATTCGACCCGATTGCGATGGAGGTATTCAGCAATCGCCTGCTGTCGATCACCGAGGACATGAACAACACGCTGGTGCGTTCTTCGTTCTCGACCAATATCAAGGAGCGGCGCGACTGCTCGGTTGGATTGTTCGACG
>CAMBSS010000256.1 GCA_945870465.1 Bordetella parapertussis
GTTGCCCGCGAACTATCGATCATTACCTTGGCTAAACTCTTGTGTGCCCAGCAGTCACTAACATTGACCGATGTCGCAATCCGGGCGCTCAATGAACGGCTCGGATTACGAACATGAAAAGCCGGGGTAACATCAGCCCCAACCCTCCCTCCCCCGCGCATTTCATGCGCAAGGGAGGGAGAGAAACGATGAGGCTTGCATATGCGTCCCTTCCCTTGCGCGAGCGGGGGCAAGGACAGGATGGGGGCAAAATTATTTAATCCAGTTTTGCACCAGAGGTCTTGATGACCGCCGCCCACTTGGCGAGATCGGTCTTGATCGTCTTCGCGAATTCCGCCGGCGAGCTGCCGACCATCTGCGTGCCGGTGGGCTCGAAGCGGTTGCGTAACTCGGGCGTTGCCAATACCCGCTTGGTTTCCTGGTACAGCTTGTCCACGATGCGCGGATTGGTCTTGGCGGGCGCCAGCATGCCGTACCACAGATCGGTCTCGAAGCCGGCGAGTCCCGGCGACTCCGCCACCGCGGGCACGTTCGGATAGGCAGGCGAACGCTTGAGCCCGCTGACGGCGATCGCGCGCACGCGGTTCGCTTCGACCAGCGGTGTTGCGGTCAATATGCTGACGAACATCAGTTGCACTTCGTTGGAGAGCAGCGCTATCAGCGCGGGCGCCGCGCCCTTGTAGGGCACGTGCGTCATCTCTATCTTCGCCATGGTTTTCATCATCTCGCCGCCGAGGTGCGCGCCGCCGCCGCCGCCTGACGAGCCGAAATTCAGCGCGCCCGGCTTGGCCTTGGCGAGCGCGATCAGTTCCGGCACCGACTTCACCGGCTGGCTCGGATGCACCAGCAGGATGAACGGCAGCGACGCCACCTGGCTGATGGGCGAGAAATCGCGCACCGGGTCGTACGGCAGCTTGGACAAATGCGGGTTGATGACGATGGTCGCGTTGGTCGTCAGCAGTAGGGTGTAGCCGTCTGGCGGCGCCTTGGCCACCACGTCGGCGCCGATGTTGCCGTTGCCGCCCGCGCGATTGTCGGCGATGACCGGTTGCCCCCACGCTTCGTTGAACTTCGCCGCGATCGCGCGGGCGAACTGGTCGGTGCCGCCGCCCGGAGCGAACGTTATTACGAAACGGATGGGTTTCTCCGGGTAAGAAATGGCTTCGGCGGCGCTGCAAATTCCGGGAATCGCCAGCATCACTGCTGCAACGTGCGGACGAAACAAAAACTTCATGGGGTAATTTCCTTTTCCGGATGCGCGTCGCCCGGCGGGATGGTTTAAACTGCCCGCTCGCGCTGGCCAGCCTTCTAGTTAACTCGCAAAACATTCAATCTTGAACCGCGAAGGACGCAAAGGACGCGAAGGAAAACTAAGACCAAGAAAGGACAAAATATGAACAATAGTTTTCTAGTTTTTCTTTCTACCTTGCTTTTTTCTTTTGCTCTTGATTCCCTTTGCGTCCTTCGCGTCCTTTGCGGTTTAAGATCTTAAGCCGAACAGCGATAATAACAAATGTACCGCGCGGGCACTCGCTGCCCGCCAACCCTGCGACAAATCACAGCTTGGAGGAGGTTCCAGATGTACGTGTCTTCCGTTCCCGACAAGGCGGAGTTCGATTTTATCGTGGTCGGCTCAGGTTCCGCCGGTTGCGCCGTGGTGAACCGTCTCAGCGCCGACGGCAAGCACAGCGTGCTGCTGCTAGAAGCCGGCGGCCGCGACACCAATTACAACATCCAGATTCCGCTGATGGTCGCCAACGTGCTGAACGACACGCGCTGGACCTGGCCGTACCAGACCGAGCCGCAGACGCATCTGAACGGCAAAACGCAGAAATGGGCGCGCGGACGCGTCATAGGCGGCTCGAGTTCTGTCAACGGCAACCTGTTCGTGCGCGGCGACCCCAAGGAATACGACAACTGGCGCGACAAGGGCTGCAAGGGCTGGGGCTATTCCGACATGCTGCCTATATTCAAGCGGCTCGAGGACTTCCCCGAAGGCGATGCAGCGGTGCGCGGCCGCGGCGGCCCCATCCATTGCACCAGCCTCGACAATTTCGATCCGCTGTCGAATGCTTTCGTCGACGCGTGCACGGAAGCGGGCTTCAAGCGTCTGAAAGACTATAACGACGGCAGTTACGAGGGCGCGTTCCACCTCCAGTACTCGACGCGCAACGGCCTGCGCAACAGCTCGGCTAAAGGCTATCTGAAACCGGCGATCGACCGGCCCAATCTCACCGTGCTGCCGAACGCAACCGCCACGCGCGTCATTCTCGACGGCAAGCGCGCGACCGGCATCGAATACAAGCTCGGCGACACGACTCTGCAGGTCCGCGCGCGGCGTGAAGTCATCTTGTCCGCCGGACCGCTGGCCTCGCCGCAGTTGCTGGAGCTGTCGGGAATCGGCAACAGCGAAATCCTGCAGAAGCACGGCGTGAGTGTCGTGCATAACCTGCCAGGCGTCGGCGAGAATCTGCGCGACCATCCGAACACGCGTCTCACGTTCGAGTGCTCGCAGCCGATCACCATCAACGACGTGCTGCAAAGCCCGTGGCTCAAGTTCAAGGAAGGCCTGCGCTTCATCTTCAAGCGCGAAGGCCTGCTCACCATCTGCTCGGCGACGGCGCAGATGAATTTCCGCAGCCAGCCGGATCTGAAGCAGCCCGACCTCGTGCTGCGCCTTTTACCGCTGTCAGGCAAAGACCGCTACGCGCGCACGCCGGGTTACGGCATGGACCAGTTCCCCGGCTTCACGTTCGGCGTCACCGTGCTGCAGCCGCGCTCGCGCGGCACCGTTCACCTGCAGTCGCGCGATCCGCTGCAGCAGGCGGCGATGGACCCGAAATATCTTTCGCACGAAGCCGACGCGCAGCTCTTCCTCGACGGCGTACGCCTCGCGCGCAAAGTCGCGCAGATGCCGTCGTTGCAGCCGATGATCGTGCGTGAAACGCGGCCGGGCCCCGAAGTCAACGACGACGCCGGCCTGCTCGACTACATGCGCGGCACGATACAGACGAGCTGGCACATGGTCGGCACCACCAAGATGGGCGTCGATGCGGACGCGGTCGTCGATCCAGAATTGCGGGTGCACGGCATTGCGAATCTGCGCGTCGTCGATTCCGGCATCTGCCCCACCATCCCGTCGTCGAATACCAACATCCCGTCCATTGCCATCGGCGAAAAAGGCGGCGACATGATTCTGGCGGCGCATGCCTGAAACAAAATGGAGCCGCAGATACACACAGATAAAGCAAAGTCCGCAAGACCTGACGGCAGTTGTATTCAGATTTCTTTTGCTTTTTAAACTATCTGCGTTTATCCGCGTTTATCTGCGGCTAATAAAAGTCTTAACTAGGAGAAGTTCGATGAGGCTGATTTCGCGTTCGTTGTTAGTGCTGCTCGCAGGTGTTGCCGTAGCACACGCCCAAACCTACCCGTCCAAACCATCACGCATAGTCGTCGGCTTCACCGCCGGCGGCCCGTCCGACATCGTCGCGCGCATCGTCGCGCAACAGCTCACCGAGCGCCTGGGGCAGTCTTACGTCGTCGAGAACCGCGCCGGCGCAACCGGCACCATAGGCGCCGAACTGGTGGCGAAAGCGCCGCCTGACGGCTACATGCTGTACCTGGCGAGCCAGACCACCCACGCCGTCGCGCCTTATATGTATGCCAAGATCGGCTACGACCCGATCAAGGACTTCGCAACCGTCGTGCGCGTGGTGCATAACCCGCTGCTGATGGTGGTCAACCCGGCCTTCCCTGTCACTTCGATCAAGGAACTCATCACGCTCGCCAAAGCCCGTCCGGGCCAGATCAACTTCGCCACCGGCGGCATCGGCTCTTCCCCGCACATGTCGATGGAGCTCTTCAAGAGCACCACCAAGATTGACATGGTGCCCGTCCACTACAAAGGCGACGGCGCCGCGATCATCGACGTGATCGGCGGCCAGGTACCTATGCTGACCTCCAGCATGTCGGCGCTGATGCCTTACGTAAAAAGCGGCAAGATGCGCGGCGTTGCAACGACGGGCCTCAAGCGCTCGCCCGTCGCGCCTGAATTCCCCACCATCGCTGAATCAGGCCTGCCGGGATTCGAAGTCATCACCTGGTTCGGCATCCTCGCACCCGCGGCAACGCCGAAAGACATCGTCAACAAACTCAACACCGAGATCGTCGCTGCGGTGGGCCTGCCCAACGTGCGCGAGCAACTTACTAAAATGGGTTTCGAAATCGTTCCTAACACCCCGGAGCAATATGGGACGTTTCTGCGGGAAGAGAACGTCAAGTGGGGGAAAGTTGTTAAGGATCTGGGGTTAAGGGCGGAGTAACTTAAACATTACGGTTACCACCAGAATTCGCGATGGCAGCAAGGAAAATTCACACAGCCGTTCTAGTGCTCTTTGCGTTAGCTATAATCTGTTACACCACTCAGTGGTTTGAGCTTGCACTGTGGCTGGGGGTCATGGGCATGGTTTTTGAAGCCACAGCCTGGACAACGTGGATTGTTACCGACCACAAGCAAAAGAGCACCGAAAGTTCGGATACATATCGCGACGCAAAGTAACGATCATCATGCACACCTCGCCGTGTGCTCGAATTTGGATGACTGTCCTGGGGATCATGGAATCGTCCCTCTCAGGCATCGCCATCGCTATCCGTTAAAATCGGCAGCAACCCGCAAGAAATGGAAAGCTGGCCAAATGGCATCCTGATTAGCAATGAACGTCAGCCAACCGGATCAAGCGTAATGGTTGTGGTGTGGCGCCGGCGGCAGCGGCCAAGAGGCGTGTGTGTAGTGAGCGCAGGTCGAAGCGCCGGTTAAAACGATAGCAAAACGCAGCAAAATAGCGTGCCGCGTATTTTCGAAAGTCGAACGCAT
>CAMBSS010000257.1 GCA_945870465.1 Bordetella parapertussis
ACGCTGGGCGAAGCCATCGCCGCCGCCAAACGCACCATAGACGGCGCGCTGCTGGCCGAATACACGGGTGGGATGACAGGCGGCGATCTGTATTCGAAGTTTCAGTCTTACGGCGAAATGCCCTGCATATTCCGCAGCGAGGACAAGACGCTGAGCGGCCTGGGCTTCAACGCGCTGGTATACGCCAAGACTCGCTCCGAGGAGCTGTGCGGTAAATAGGCCGTGCTGAACTGCTTGGAGCCCGTTTTTAAAACACAACACTGACAAGCAACCGCCGATACACGCCGATTAACGCCGATACAAAATCCAGAGCCGACCTCAAAAAAATTTCAAAGTTTTTGAATTGATCGGCGTTCATCGGCGTACCCCTCAAGGGGGTATTAAAAAGAATTTATCGGCGGTTCCAAAAAAATGTTTTTGACCGCTTTTTACTCTAATTTGATTTCTCAATTGTTAAGGTCCGTTTCCCAAAATGACAACTGCTGCCCAAACCCTCGCTGAATTCGCCATCAACCTAAAATACGACAGCATCCCGGTGGACGTACTCGACCGTGCCCGGGGATGCGTGATTGATACCGTGGGCGCATGCACCTATGGCAGCACGCTGCCGTGGAGCAAAATAGTCATTAGCTATGCGGAGCAGTACGGCACGGGCGGAAAAAGCACAGTACTCGGCACCAAGTTGAAGCTGCACGCGCCGATGGCGGCGCTGGCCAATGGCGCACTGGCGCATGCGTTCGAGATGGATTGCCTTGCGCAGCCAAGCGCCGGCGTGCACCCCGGCGCTTCGCTGACTACGCCGGGCCTCGCGATCGCCCAAGAGGTCGGTGCCAGCGGCAAGGAATTCCTCACTGCGATCGTCGCGGGCGGCGAAGTCATGCACCGCATAGGCGACGCATCAAAGCAGTCGACCGAGCACATCGGTTTTCACGCGCCGGGTGTCACGGGCGCATTCGGCGGCGCAGTCGTGGCGGGGCGCCTGTTGAAGCTCAATGCCGAGCAGATGACCAACGCGCTCGGTATTGCAGGCTCGCTGGGGTCCGGCCTGCTCGAGTTTTCGAAAGGCGGTGGCGGCAACGTGAAGCGGCTGCACCTAGGGCGCGCCGCGGAATCCGGCGTGCTGGCAGCCACGCTCGCCAAGGGCGGTTTCAACGGCCCTGCGACCGTGCTCGAAGGCAAGTTCGGCTATATGAACGTGTTCTGCCACGAGGGCGATCCCGCGCGGCTCACGGCTGGTTTGGGCGAAACATGGAAATTACTGTTGCTGACGTTCAAGCGCTACGCCTGCCATATCTCTTCGCATGTGCCGGTGACGGTAGCGCTGGAGCTGCAGGAGAAGCACAAGTTTCAGGGCGATGACATCGCCTCGGTCACCATTGCGGGCAGTGAGAAGATGGTCAGCCATCACAATATCCCCGAGCCGCAGGACATGACGATGGCGCAGTACAGCGCCCCGTTCAACGTCGCGCTCGCGTTCTACCGCAATCCGCGCGACCCGAGCTCGTTCTCCGAAGAGTCGCGCAACGACCCAAAGATCCGCGCGCTGTGCCGCAACACCAAAGTCGAGCTGCGCAAGGAAACCACCAAGGACAATCCGCTCGCCAGCCGCGTTACCGTCAAACTCAAAGACGGCCGCGAGTTCTCGCAGGAGCTGTCATTGTTCCCCGGCATGCCCAAGCAGCCGCTGACGAACGACCAGTTGCGCGACAAATTCGCGACCATCACCAAAAGCGTGCTCGGCGACGGGGCGAACAAGGTTTTTGCGGACTTCAGCGCGGTGGAGAAGGTCGCGAACATGCGGGACGTCATTTAACGACGCCCGCAGTTCACGAATGAAATACTGACAATCCGCTCAGTTTACGAAGACCGTATCGTCCTTAGGCTGCGGCGGGATCTTGATCGCGATGGCTTTGACCGGGCCGCTGGTGACCAGCGTGCCGCCATGCGCAGTCCCCTTCGGAATGATGATCAGCGTGCCCGCCTTGAAATCCTTGCGCTCGCCGCCCAGCCACATCGCTCCGCTGCCCTCGATGATGTACTGAATTTCGTCAGTCTTGGGGTGCATGTGCTTCGCGACGTTTCCGGACTGGATTCCAACCGTGCCGTTGTCGGTGATGACGTATGCTCTGGAGTTCATTTCCGGGTTGGGCGTGCCCGGAATGTCGACGTGCTTGAGAGCCATGAGATCGATCATCGCGGGCGCAAGCGGCGCCGCCTGGGCATGTGCATCGCTTATAGTGTGCAGAGCGTACGGCGAGACGACGATTCCGGCTGTGAATGCAGCGGTGACGGCAAGACTGAGCATCGTGGTGTTGTAACGCATGGGGCTCCTCCTTTTTAATTATGGGGTGTCGCGCAGGTAGTATGCCGGAATATGGCAGTGGCGAAACTGAGATTCAGCTTGCCATTAGCGGGCAGCTCAGTCCACGCGAACCCATTTCATACGGCCGGATGCGCCGCTTTTTATGGAGACGGCCGACTTAGGGCAACCAAAATGCCCGGCAATCAGCGCGATCAGCTCTTTGTTCGCTTTGCCATCGACGGGAGGCGACTTAAGCTGGGCGAGCCATGCGCCGCATTCGAGCTGCGAGAGTGCACTAACGCGCGAGTTCGGTTTGACCTTTACTTGAATAATCGTCGAACGCGATTGCTTCAAACTTAGGCCTCTCCGAACACGATGCTTAACTGGATGTATATAGGATTTAGTCCAGATCGAGGTCCATCCGCGCTTATCGGCGGCTATGAGTTTTTGCCGTTTAGTAATTTCCACTGCGCATGAATCGAACGATGCCTGCGGCGACTTCGTCCTGCTGATCGACAAAGTCATGCGGTTCGCGGGGTTCGCAGGCGGCGACGGAAGGCGCCCGGCCGGGAGCAATGGGGCCGCCCGTCACGGTGGCGGCCTGCTGGCGCGTGCCTTTGGTTTTCGCAAGGACTTCGCTGATCTGCGTGCCGGGCGAGCGCACGCAGTTGTCGGCAGCGTGGCCGATGACAAGGACCGGCACCTTGATGTCTGACAGATTGGTGGAGAACACGGTGTGCGCGACCCACGCTTTGCGCGCGCCGTGGTCGCCTACCAGCATCGGGGACATCAGGATTACGCCGTCGGGCGCATTTGGGCCGCCGGTCAGGCGCGCCGCAGTGTTGGCGGCAGACAGCGAGCCGCGGCTGTGGCCGACGATCCAGACCGGGCCATTGATGCGCGCGCGCAGCTCGGCGATTACCTTGCCGAGGTCTTCGGCATGCCCGGACGCGATGCGGAAGCCGCCGAGGCCTTCTTCGGTTTTCATGTCGGACGGCGCGTCGACCAGCGCCGTGACGATTCCCGCTTCATTCAGCAGCGGCCGCATGCGCACCAGCACATTGCGGCTTAAAAGGCGCGGGCAGCCCTGGTCGTCGAGATTCATGTAGCCGCCGCCGCCGATCAGCATCACGAGGCCGATCTTCGCGTCTTTCGCAGGCGCGAATGCGTAGCGCGTGGTGGTGCCGGAATGAGTAGGGATGGTTACGACTTCGCCGCAGCCGTCGGTCGCCTGCGCATTCGCGGCAGTCGAGACTACGAGCAGGATGGGAATAAGGAGGTAGCGCATGATAAGTGAGTATGAAGTAGTTTGAAATTCCGAGAGACGCTGGGCGAGAGACGAGAGGCGCAAGAGCCGTAAATCCTCCGTCTATCGTCTATCCCGCTTCTTCGTCTCTCGGGCTTTTAGTCTACCGCGATACGCGCATCCTTGATGAGCTTGCTCCATTTCGCCATTTCGACTTTCTGGTAGGCCGCATTGCGCCGGCCGGTGCCGGATTGCCGGAGTTAGCGGCAACAGGTTGAAGGGCGCCTGACTGAGGTGCAAAATGCGCGGACGCCGTTGAATGGCATCGGTGCACGCGGCGAACCCGCAACTCTCGAGCGAGGCAATATTTAATGTCCAGGTCAGCTATCCGTCATACGCGCATTTCCGTTGGTGTTTTGGTGTCGGTCGTGCTGTTCGCTGCCAGCATGCAGGCGGGATGGGCGCAAACACCTAAATCCGGCGAGCAGGTTTATAAGGAAGTCTGCACGGCCTGTCACGCCACCGGCGTATCCAATGCGCCGAAGTTCGGCGACAAGAAGGCGTGGGCGCGCCTCATCAAGGAAGGGCAAGTCACGCTGACGATAGACGGCTGGTTTGGCGTGCGCGCGATGCCGCCCAAAGGTGGCAACCCGAACCTGGCGCTCGATGAATTTGCCCGCGCGGTTGCGTTCATGGCGGGGGCCGCCGGCGCCAACTGGAAAGACCCCGACGCTGCCATGCTGGATCGATTGAAGGCGGCGGAGCAGAAAAAGCTCGACAAAGCGAAGGCCAAAAAATGAAACCGAAGGGATCGCCTGTGAAATCTGCTTGCACGATTTTATTTGTGGCGGCCGCTGTCAGGGTCTGGTGACCGGCTGGTACGCGCCGGGCACTGGCCTCTCGCTGCGTGCGTCGCAGCCGCGTGGTTTACCAGCGAAGGTTATGGCGTGTGGCACGAGCGCATCGGTTACGCGGCGCTCGCGCCACCTCGGCCACAATCCGCTGGGTGGGTGGATGATAGTGTTGCTGCTCATCGTCATCGCTCTCGTCGGCCTGAGCGGCTGGCTATCTACAACCGACCGCTACTGGGGAGTGGAATGGGTCGGTGAACTGCATGGAGCGCTTGCCGATGCCTTGCTCGTATTGATTGCGCTGCATGTGGGCGGCGTGGCGCTCGCATCGTACCGCCATCGCGAAAATCTCTTTGCGGCGATGCTGCATGGACGCAAGCGGCCGGCGGGTGCGGATGAAGGATGAATGGCGCGAGAGGCGAAAGAGGAAACCTTTTGCCGAGAGACGCTGGGCGAGAGACGAGAGGCGGAAGATC
>CAMBSS010000258.1 GCA_945870465.1 Bordetella parapertussis
CGATGTTCGCCGCGAGCACTGCCGCAATCAGTATTGATAGCCGCAACATACTTTGCCCGTTCATTCGTGTAATTGTAGTGGTTTGACCACCATTCGTGGTGGGCAGTTGCAACCCCTCAAGCGCGCACCCGCTGCACTGCGTCCCGGCCGCTCAGTCGGGTTTGATGCCCGCCGCCTTGATGATGCGCGCATTCAGCGCCAGCTCGTCGCGCAGATGCTGCGCATACTGCTCCGGAACGCCGCCGACCACTTCCAGCCCCTGCGCAAAAAAACGTTCTTTGACTTCAGGATTGCGCACGATGGCATCGAGTTCGCGGTTGAGCCGCGCAATGATTGCCGGCGGCGTTTTGGCCGGCGCAAGCACGCCAGACGCGGTGCTCGCTTCATAACCGGGAACGCCCGCCTCTATCATGGTCGGATACTCGGGCACCAGCGCCGATCTTTTTTTAGTGCCGACCGCGAGCCCTCTCAATTTACCGAGACGAACCTGCGGCAGCACCGTCGGCATATTGTCGATCACCATCTGCAGCTGGCCGGCGAGCAGATCGATCAGCGACTGGCCACCGCCTTTGTACGGCACGTGCGTGATTTGCACGCCGGCCAGCGCCTTGAACTGCTCGCTGGCGAGATGCGCGACCGAGCCGGTGCCGGCCGAGCCGAAATTCAGCGCATTGGGCTTGGCCTGCGCGAGCACAATCAATTCCTTGACCGATTTGGCCGCCACTGCCGGATGAACGACCAGCATGAACGGGCTGATGGTGGTCAACGCGATCGGCGCGAAGTCGGCCAGCGTATACGGCATTTTTGCAATCAGTGCCGGATTGATCGTCAGCGGACCCGGCGTTCCCATCAACAGCGTGTAGCCGTCGGGCAAGGCCTTGGCAACGAGGTCGGCGCCGATTACGCCGCCGGCACCGGCGCGATTGTCTACTACCACCGACTGGCCCAGCGCCTCGGTCAGGCGCGCGCTCAGCGTCCGCGCAATCAGGTCGGTCCCGCCGCCCGGCGCGAACGGCACGATAAGCCGCACCGGCTTGCCGGGATAGTTTTGTGCGCAAACATGGGCGGCCATGCCCATTGCCGCAAGCACTGCAAAGAACTGCACGCAAAATCTCCAACCTGAAAAACTCATAACTTGCTCCCGTTTAAACATGCCGCGAATGTCATATGACGCGGCATCAGGGCTTGCCCGCTGCCGGGCCAAGCTTCGAAATACCGTACAAATCCAGCAATTCCTTGACGCGCTCGCGCGGCGGCTTGGCCATGAAGTAACCGCTTCTTGCCGGCGCAATGCCCGAGCTGCGGCGCAAATCGACCATGGACTCCGCCATCTTGATAGTTGCGCCGATAGCGTCGAGCACCGGCACGTCGTCCACGCGATTGAGTCCATTGCGCGCGAGCAACACGCACAACGGCGCTTCGCCCGGGATGATCACGTCGGCGCCATCGCGTATCAGGGCGCGCGCCGACTCGCGGAACTTGTCGAGCAGCGGCGCCGGGTTGTCGAACGCCTGCAACACGTCGTTGAAGGTGAAGCCGACCGGGCGCACGCCGGCAAAGCGGTTGGCGGCAATCACGCGCTCGGCGTTCTCGCGTATGAGCGGCGCCATTTCGGTGATGAAGAGGAGAACGCCGACTTTTTGCCCCAGCATGCTCGCGGTCAGATAGGAACTCTCGCCATAGCCCACGACCGGCATATCGACCACGCTGCGCACCTCGCGCAAAGCAGGTTCCGGGATCGTCATCATCGCGTACGCATCAAAGCCCTGCTCTTCGGCCGCTATACCGCCCATGATGAACTGCTGGCCGTGCAGGTACTGCATATAGGCGTAACGGATGTCGTTACCGGGATAATTGGTCTGGTAAGTCTTGTCGTGCATGCCGTGCAGCACTACTTCAGTATCGGGCCGCGCGACCTTGCGGAAATGCGCCTGCAGCGCGGCCGCGTACGGCGGCAGGTTGCCGAGCACGGTAAAACTCTGGTGCCAGATCTTCATGCCCATCGTGTGCTTTCTTATCGAACGTTGAGCCGGCTCAATCGATTTGCGCGCCCGAGTCCTTCACGACCTTGGCCCACTTCAGGACCTCGGCACGGTAGAACGCGGCGAACTGCTCGGGTGTGCTGCCGACCGGCTCCGCACCCAGTGCCAAAAAGCGGTCCCGGATTTCCGGGATTTTGACAATCTTGCTGATTTCGCTCTGCAGCCGCGCGATCACGGCGTCCGGCGTGCCGGCCGGCGCGAACACGCCGAACCACGCATTCGCGTCGTAGCCGGGCACCCCTGCCTGCGCGAGGGTCGGAATGTCCTCCGCCACGCGTGAACGTTTGGCGGTGGTGACTGCCAGCGCGCGCAATTTGCCGGCCTTCGCCAGCGGCAGCGTGGTGACGATATTGTCGAACATGAATATCGTTTCGCCGGACAGCACCGATGTCGTCGCGTAGGACGCGCCGCGATACGGCACGTGCGCGAGATTAACACCCGCCATGCTGCTGAACATCGCGGTAAACAAATGCCCGCCCGAGCCGTTGCCCGCCGAGCCGTAGTTCAACTGTCCGGGCCGCGCCCTGGCAAGCGCGACGAATTCCTTCACGTTCCTGACCGGCAATGACGGGTGGGTGACGAACATGAACGGCGTATCGGTGACCTGCGAGACCGCCGTGAAATCTTTCAGCGCGTTGTACGGCAGTTTCTTGTAAAGGCTGGGATTGATCGCCAGCGAAACGGTGCCGAGGAATATCGTGTGCCCGTCCTTGGGCGAGGTGGCAACGAGCTCGGCTGCAATATTGCTCGCCGCCCCCGCGCGATTGTCGACCACCACCGGCTGACCCAGCGCCTCCGATAGATTCTGGCTGATGGCGCGCGCCACCACGTCGGTCGCGCCGCCCGCGGGAAAGCCGACGACGAAACGGACTTGCTTGCTGGGATAAGTTTGCGCGTGTGCAAAGGACATTGTGAGCGCGAGACCCATTACGGCGAACAGGGGATGCGGAAACTTTTTCACGTTCATTGTGTTGCCTTTATGGTGGCGGCATCCGTGCCGGCCAGACGGCCGAACACTGCGCCTTTCAGTACCGAAGTCGCGCCCGTGTAATTCCGATAGTAAGAACCGATGATTTCGCCCGCGGCGTAAAGACCGGGAATTGCATCACCGTCGCGGTTCAGCACGCGCGCGTGGCAGTCTACTTTCAAACCGCCGAACGTAAACACATTCGACGATATGATCGGATACGCATGGAACGGCGCCCTGTCGAGCGAATGCGCCCAGTTCGATTTGGCGGGTGCGAGCCCCTTTGTCGCAAGACCATCGAGCACCAGCGGTTTGAACTCTCCGCTGCGGCACGCGCGGTTGTAGCCGGCGACCGTTTCCGCGAGCGCTTCGGCAGGCACGCCGATTTTCGCGGCGAGACCGGATATGGTGTCCGCCGCAATCGGCGGCTGGTCGGTGCGCAGACCCAGTTTGTAGTTAGGAACTTCCATGTGCCGCGCATCGAGCACCACGTAAGCAATGCCGTTGGTCTGGTTGAAAATCTGGCGTGTTATTTTTTCGTAACACGCATCGACGGTCGCCGGCGCTTCATCGGTGAAACGCCGGCCTTCCTGGTTGACCAGGATGCCGTATGAAAAAATGAATACCGAAGGCTCCGCAATGCCGGAGCGCGGATCGACCGGCTCGGCGTGATAGCTGCCGAAGTCTCCGCACGGCGCCGCACCGATGTCGAGCGCCATCTGTATGCCTTCACCCTTGTTGTAGTAACCGCCGCGACATACCGGGCGCAGAAACACCGAGCGCGGCCCGATGTAGCGCGTGAGCATTTCCGCATTGCCTTCGAAGCCGCCGCAAGCCAGCACCACGGCGCGGCCTTTGAACTCGCGTGTGCGGCCGCCTTTGCCGACTGCGCGCACTCCGACAACAGCGCCATCGCTGTTCTGAATTAAATTAGTCGCCGTCGTTTCGTAGACGAATTTGGCACCGAGCTTTTCCGCCGCGGCGCCCAGCGCTTCGATCAGCGCGAGTCCGCCGCCCACCGGCAACAATCGCGGCTGCGATTTGGTGAGGAACTGCGTCGGCAGAAAATCAAATCGCAGACCGAATTTCTTCAACCATTGGACGGTCGGCCCCGCCGCATCGGCAAAAGTCGAAATCAGTTCCGGATCGTTGAAGCTCAGCGACTTGACCACGGCCGGCCAGTTGGCGCGCGGCTCTGAGGTGGCGTGCACCAAAGAGGGATCGAGATAGCCGCTGGCGTTCTCGGCGAGATGACTCTCGAAGTCATCGGTGACTTCGTGTTCGCTTTTCATGCGGAAGTACGCTTCGGTGTAGCGCGTCTGGCCGCCGCGTTCCTCCTGCGGTGCGCGCTCCAGAATGGTGACCGTGGCGCCGCCTTGCAGGGCCGCGACGGCGGCAGCCATCCCGCCCATACCGCAACCCGCGACTATGACATCCGATGTGCTGCCGGCCACGACGTTCTCCTCCTGCACGCCCGCGCGAGGCAATGGTGGGTCGTGTTGGACTCGAACCAACGACCAAGGGATTATGAGTCCTATTTTACTGAAAAACCACAACACACCACAATAAAATAACACAAAAGAATCAAGAGTTTTATCGCCCTCTCTTGTTGTCACTTGTTTCAGACATTTGCTGTTTTCTGCCAACAACTGCCCCACCATTGCCCCACGGAAAGGGGCAGACAAGATGCTTTCGCATTCCGGACGGGAAGTGAACCTTAGCAGGCGCAGAAACTCTTCCGCGAAGGATGTTAACCCGCCTCTAACCCATGTGTGCCTGTCCTAGCCGCATTCAACGGCTTTCCATAGGCATTCCCTGTCGTATCGTTAGCCCAGCA
>CAMBSS010000259.1 GCA_945870465.1 Bordetella parapertussis
GGGGGGGTGCTATATGCACTATGGGCCCCCTTCAGAAACCGGGGATTACAAATGCAACACTCAACGCTGATTGCGACGTGCTTGTTCAATTCGTCGATGGTGACGAGCCTTGACGTTGGGGAGCGGATTGTTCGGAACGTCTTTGACGAAAACTTCAATGGGGAGTTCTCCAAATGGAACGTTTCGCTGCCAACCAAGACTGCCAAGTCAATCATTGTTGGTGTTGGGCGCGCGATGCGAGTTGATGTAAGGCAATTCATTGCTGACCTGACCGTGATTTCGGATGAACTTGAACCCAAGCTGGAACGATCCTCTGACAACGACGAGCCTGCGGAACAAAGCACCACATCGGATGCGGCTGAAAGTTCCGCAAAGGGATTCAATGGCCGGACGTAAACCCCTAGGCGTCTGCTGCTTATCCTGGCAGCGCTGGTGCCGCGACGACGAACAGGACCAAAACGCAATGACGACATGAAATTACGACGTTGTGCACGACACGTTCCCCATATTAAGCGCTCGAACATCACACACGGCTACTGATTACGGTTACGTATCCCCTCGTCCGGTGATCAACAGCTTCAGCACATCGCCGATATCAGCGGCGCGATCCACGCTCCACAGCCCTTGCAGCACAGCGTTGCACTGACTCTCGCTGCCGTATGCGCGGAACATGCCGCGAAACTTTGCGTCTAGGTCCGCATCGCTCAAGGGATTGTTGATGTGTCCCTTCGGATGCTCGATCTCGCTGGTAACGACCTCGCCTGACGCCATGCTGATACTCAGGCGGCAGCCCGCGGTCGCCGGAAACCGCGCCGATATTTCGGGGCTTTCGCTGATCCTGATCTTGCTCATCAGGCCGGCCACCGCCGGATCGGTGAGCCGCCCATCAGCGAACGAACCGGAATTGAGTTCGCCGTCCAGCAGGGACACCGCAACCACGTAAGGAAGACTGTGATCGGCAGTCTCACGGTTGCCCGGCGCCCAGCGTGACGGGTCATTGCCCATCATGCGGACCGCCTTCGCGTAGGTTCCAATCCGGACCTCGCGGATGTCTTCCACGCGCACGCGCGCACGAATATCAAACGCGGCCCACGCCGCAGACTGGCCGTGGTAGCAGATCGGGAAGCTCTTCATGTGTGTGAACGCCACGCGGTGCTGCGCACCCGGCGCAACAGATGCATCCCAGTCGAAATGTCCGACCATATCCCAGAGGCCGCTCTTGCCTTCGATCACCGCCGTGGGGCCTTCGAAGCCGTCGCGCGCCAGGAAAGTCGCAAACACGGCGTTGCGCATCAAATTCGCCGCCGCGCACCCTTTCCAGCTAGAAAGATCGCCACTGCGGGTCTGCTCGAGCGCAATATTCGACGCCAGCGCAATCGCTACGGCGTGCCCCATCTGCTCGCGGGAAAGCTTGAGCAGCTTACCCGCGCCGAGCGCACACCCGGCCAATCCGAGCACGGGGTTGTCCAAACCTTTTTCGATGATGTCCACCGCCTCGCAAAAACTGCAGTAAACATCGTAAGCAATCGTGACGGCATTGATAACCGATGCACCGTCGGCGTGCACTGCGTCGCCGACCGCCAGAACGCCGGCAATCACGTCGCTCGGATGCCCCCTGCTTTTGACCAGCGAGGTGTCGCTCATGTCCTGGAACCGCAGCATCGTGCCGTTTGCAAACACCGCCGCTTCAGGCATCGTCTTCCACGCGCAGCCCCAAACGCTTGCCTGCATCGCACCCGAAGCGGACGAATATCGTTTCGCGACCGCGCGCGCCATTGCGCTGACCGGCTCATCGTAAGCGCCCACCGCACACGCGAATCCATCGATCAGCCGGCGCTTGCATTCATGCACGGTCTGCGCGGGCAGACCGGCAAATTCCGTCTGCATCGCGAAATCGACCAGACGACCCGTGGTTGCATCCATATATTCAGTGCCAGCTTATGAAAATGAACAAGCACATGCAGGAGGGGGGCGAAAAAAAACCAGCGCAGCGAACATCCCCCGAGACTCTTGCTGTCGCGCTATCCCCAGCCTGTTATTTATTCTGCCAATTGGGCTTGCGCTTCTGGGCAAACGCCTTCGGCCCTTCGATGTAGTCCTGGCTGTCGAGGTTCGCTTGGTGCGCGGGATAAGTCGTGCGCACGGCTTTTTCAAGTGACGGCTCGTCAAACCCGCGGTAGACCGCCTCCTTCGAAGCACGCACCGCCATTGGCGAGCACTCGAGTATCATCTGCGCCCAGCGCTTGGCGCCCGCGAGCGCCTCGCCGACCGGCACCACCTCATTGACGAACCCCAACTCCCGCCCTTCCTTGGCGGCGACCCGCCGCCCGGTAAGGATCATGCCCAGCGCCTGCTTGCACGGAATCATGCGCGGCAGGCGATGCACGCCGCCGCCGCCCGCGATCAAGCCAACGCGCGGCTCCGGAAGCGCAAACACGGCATTCTCAGCGGCGATGATAAGATCGCAGGCCAGCGCCATCTCGAAACCGCCGCCCATTGCCACACCGTTGACTGCCGCTATCACCGGCTTGGCAAGATCGAAACGGTGCGCAAGGCCGCCGAAACCCGAGTGCGGGCGGGGACCGCGCTTGCCGGCGGCCTGAACTTTAAGATCGTTCCCCGCTGAAAACGCCCGGTCGCCCGCCCCTGTCAAAATGCCGACCCACAAATCGTCACGTGCGGCGAATTCGTCCCATACTGCAGCAAGCTCGTGACTTGCGTCGCTGTGCAAAGCGTTCATCACTTCGGGCCGGTTGAGCGTCACAATGCGCAGGCGCCCCTCGTCTTCGACCATGCAGTAACGGTGCTGCGCAGTGCTGCTGTTTGTGCTTGCTGCTTCACTCATGATTCTTGCCCTCTCCTTTGGCTGGTTTAGTTAACGCCTGTTCATTAATTCTTGCCGTCGACTGCCACCGGCACGTAGCCAGCGCAATGCCGGCTAATCGGCCTTAATGCCCGCCGCCTTGATCACCTTGCGATTTTGCTCCAACTCGCGATTGATTTGCGCAGCGAACTCCTGCGGTGTGCTACCTACCGCATTGGTCCCCGACGCCGCAAACCGCTCGCGCACGTATGGGGTCTTGAGAGCAGCCACCACCTGCTTGTACAGCTTATCTACGATACCGCCCGGGGTGTAGGCTGGTGCAAGCAGGCCTTCCCAGGGCGCGGTATTGAGGTCCTTTACGCCAGACTCGGCCAGCGTCGGCACATCAGGCAGATATGGCACGCGCTCCTTGCCTGAGGTTCCTATCACTTTCAGCTTGCCGCTGCCAAGAAAAGGGATTACGGCAACCGGCGTGGAGAAGATCAGTTGCACTTCGCCCGAAATCAATGCCGTCAGCGCCAGTCCGCCGCCCTTGAACGGAATCGACACTATTTTTGTATTCGTGAGCATTTTGAAAAGTTCGGCGGCAAGCGCCCCCGAACTGCTGGAAGTGGCAAGCGCCACGTTCAGTTCATCCGGCCTCGCCTTGGCCAGCGCGATCAGTTCTTCGACGGAATTCGCCTTGACCGCGGGATGGATAGTCAGCAGCAGCGGTTTCGATCCGGCGAGACTGACCGGAGCAAAGTCCTTGTACACATCATAAGGGACGCTGTTGTAGATAAACGGGACTATGGTATGTCCCGCATACGTGAACAAGAGAGTGTAACCATCGGGCGGCGCCTTGGCCACGATTTCATTGCCGAGTATGCCGCCTGCGCCCGGACGATTGTCCACCACGAACTGTTGCTTGAAAGACTCGCTCAACCTGCTCAGCACGATGCGCGCTATGATATCGCTGCCTCCGCCAGCCGTGACGGGAACAATGACGCGCACCGGCCGATCCGGGTAACCATTGATTTTGGAATTCTGCTGTGCGAAAACCGAACAGACTGCCATCACGAGCAACAGGCCGCTTGTGCCACCGACACTGATGATCCTGGATCGCATAGACAATCGATTTTGATTTTGCTCGATGCGCTGCTGCGGATTTCCCCTGCCCCCCAAAAAAATTCGTCGCCGATACTGCGAGGAAGACGGTGAGGAAGCCAATGGCTGGTATGCTAAGTGGTTTTGAACCGCACTGCAATACTGACTGCACCGCGATACTGACTGCACCGCGATCAACGCGCTCGTCCAAGCTTCAATTTCTTGTAGCAGTCGCAAGCGCGTGCCCCGGCGGGACCTGCCGAAAGCGGTGAAATCTGCTAAATTAAGACACTGCGCCATCCCCGCAACGTATTCACAATCCCGCTAAGGATTCCTGTTGGATCAGCTGAAAAGCGCCGGCACCCGCCGGCAGAACGATTTTTCCCGTCTCTTCAACCCGCGCGCTGTCGCTGTCATCGGCGCCTCGAACGATCTTTCGCGTATCGGTGGGCAGCCGATCAAGCTGCTCACCGAATACGGATACAAGGGCAGCGTCTATCCCGTGAATCCAAAGTACGCGGGAATCAAGGGACTGAAGTGCTATCCCGATGTCGGTGCGGTGCCGAAACCATGCGATGTCGCGTTGATCGCGCTTGCCGCGACGAATGTGTCCCACGCTGTCGAGCAATGCGGTGCCGCCGGCATCCCGTTCGCGATCGTCCTCTCGTCCGGATTCAGCGAAGTGGGTGACGAGGGCAAGGCACTGCAAGAAAAATTGACCGCAACGGCACGCGCCAGCGGCGTCCGCGTGATCGGGCCGAACTGTCTCGGCATTCTCAACGTCAAGGACAGCGTGCGCAACGGCTTCGGCGGCGTCATGCGGCAGACCGACTTCATCCCGGGACCGTTTGCCATGGTCACGCAATCGGGCGGCTTCGGCTTCGGC
>CAMBSS010000260.1 GCA_945870465.1 Bordetella parapertussis
GACAGTTCGACTACGGGCTCGTGCGTGAAGCCGGCGAGAATCACGTGTTCGAGTTTGCCCAGCTGCGCGATAAGCGCGGCGTTGATGTCCGGGTTCGCGTGTCCGAACAAATTGACCCACCACGAACTGATCGCGTCGAGGTAACGCCGCCCGTCGAAGTCGTACAGCCACACGCCTTCGCCGCGCGCAATCGGCACCAGCGGCAGCGTTTCGTGCTGTTTCATCTGCGTGCAGGGGTGCCACACTGCGGCAGCGCTGCGTGTTAGCAGTGAGTCATTGCGAGTGCTAACGGCCATGTGCGGAAAAATCGCGTTGATTATATTGCGCGCAATATTTACAAATGATGCAATTCATGCACAAAATCAGGCGTGATGTGATTAACGCGAAAAGGAGACCGCATCTTCGTTGCGACGAGACTGTGACGCCAAAACTCAAGACTCATCTGCTGATGCCGTAATTAGTTACACGTCTGTACGCCCGGCGCGTCAACGTGTGAATCGGCGCCGGCGTTGTTGTGTATGAGTGGCATCAAACTTGCTCGGTTGTGAGTGTAGCATCCCTCTGGAGGTAAGCTTGCCATGGAGTTACTCGATCGCATCGAAGACCAGGTCGCTTCTACCCGCCTGCCGCTGTTTGCCATTACCCTCGCCGCGGTACCGTGCCCCGACACGCCGATCATCCTCACGTTGCATTGGCACGGCTTCATCAAGGAAAGGCTTGCCGAAGTCGAAGAGGCCGGCGTGGTTTCATACACGCCGGTGCCCAGCTCGGCATTGCAATTGAACGAGCGATGGCGGGATCTTGTCGCCGTCGATCGTGCCGCAATGGAGGCGGCATGGGAACTCGGTGCGTGGGATGTGCAGCGCGCCGAACGCCCTGGCTGCATGCGGCCGGGCGCCGAGTCGAGCGAAGCGCTCGAGTGTCTGCAGGCTTTCGGCGCGTTCCCGTTCGGCATCAATGGCAACAACGTGGTGGTGGCCGACGCACCCGACGCGGACGAGCTGGTTGAAGTCGCGGCGCGGCGCGGTTACCTGATGTGGATGTTCCGGCCGGTACGCGGCGGCATCTGGGGTGAATACGCCGACGATGCAACCTTGACCGACGACGGGCGCCGCAACGGGCCATGCCCGTTGGCGCCGATACCGCCGACTTGCGACGGCTGCCGGAAGACGGTGTACCGGTTCGGCATCCCGACCACAAACCCGCTGATCATTCATTAGGGCATACGCGCTGGTCGTCCGCGGCTCTGCCGTCTAACCGACTGACGCATAAGAGTTTTTCGCCATTCGGCGTTCTGCTGGTGGCGGGCCGGTGCGCTATTTCTAAGCACTCGCCCTTGAAAATCAATCGTTAAGCCCTTATTATTAGCACTCACTCAACCTGAGTGCTAATAATTCCCCCGCAGTTCATTTCACAGATTTAAAGAGGAGAAGCATTTATGAAGATTCGTCCTTTACATGACCGCCTGATCGTCAAGCGGCTGGAAGAAGAGCGCAAGACGGCCTCTGGCATCGTTATCCCCGACACCGCAGCTGAAAAACCCGATCAAGGCGAAGTGAAAGCCATCGGCAAAGGCAAAGTGCTCGAAGACGGCAAAGTGCGCGCGCTTGATCTGAAAGTCGGCGACCGCGTTTTGTTCGGCAAATATTCCGGCCAGACCGTCAAGGTTGAAGGTGAAGAACTGCTCGTGATGCGCGAAGAAGACATCATGGGCGTCATCGAGTAATCCGCTAAGCAAACAGGAGAAATCAATATGGCTTCAAAAGACGTCAAATTTCATGATTCAGCCCGCGCCAAGATCGTCGCGGGTGTCAATATCCTGGCCGATGCGGTCAAAGTGACCCTCGGCCCGAAAGGCCGCAACGTCGTGCTCGAGCGCTCGTTCGGCGCCCCGACGATCACCAAAGACGGTGTGTCGGTCGCGAAAGAAATCGAATTGAAAGACAAATTCGAAAACATGGGCGCGCAGATGGTGAAAGAAGTGGCCAGCAAAACTTCCGACATCGCCGGCGACGGCACCACCACCGCGACGGTGCTCGCGCAATCGATCGTGCAGGAAGGCATGAAGTTCGTTGCCGCCGGCATGAACCCGATGGATCTCAAGCGCGGCATCGACAAAGCGGTAAAGTCGGTGGTCGAAGAGCTGAAGAAGCTGTCGAAGCCTTGCACGACCAGCAAAGAAATTGCGCAAGTCGGCGCGATCTCGGCGAATGCTGATTCCAACATCGGCGACATCATTGCCGAAGCGATGGAAAAAGTCGGCAAAGAAGGCGTCATCACCGTTGAAGACGGTTCGGGCCTGCAAAACGAACTCGAAGTCGTCGAGGGCATGCAGTTCGACCGCGGCTACCTGTCGCCGTACTTCATCAACAACGCCGACAAGCAAATGTCGCTGCTCGAAAACCCCTATGTCCTGCTCTACGACAAGAAGATCTCGAACATCCGTGACCTTCTGCCCGTACTCGAGCAGGTCGCCAAAGCCGGCAAGCCGCTCCTGATCATCGCCGAAGACATCGACGGCGAAGCACTGGCGACCCTGGTGGTCAACAACATCCGCGGCATTCTCAAAACCTGCGGCGTAAAAGCCCCGGGCTTCGGTGATCGCCGTAAAGCGATGCTTGAAGATATCGCGATCCTGACCGGTGGCACCGTGATTGCCGAAGAAGTCGGCCTCTCGCTCGAAAAAGCGACGCTCAACGACCTCGGTCAAGCCAAGCGCATCGAGATCGGTAAAGAAGAAACCACGATCATCGACGGCGCCGGCGACGCCAAAGGCATCGAAGGCCGCGTCAAGAACATCCGCAAGCAAATCGACGAAGCGACCAGCGACTACGACAAAGAGAAACTCCAGGAACGCGTGGCCAAACTGGCCGGCGGCGTGGCGTTGATCAAAGTCGGCGCCGCCACCGAAGTCGAAATGAAAGAGAAGAAAGCACGTGTTGAAGACGCTCTGCATGCAACCCGCGCCGCTGTCGAAGAAGGCATCGTGGCGGGCGGCGGCGTAGCGCTGATCCGCGCGCGTTCGGGCCTGGCCAAGCTGAAAGGCGACAACAGCGACCAGGATGCAGGCATCAAGATCGTGTTGCGCGCGCTCGAAGAGCCGGCACGCATGATTGCCTACAACGCCGGTGACGAGCCGTCGGTCGTCATCAACAAAGTGGTCGAAGGCATAGGCAACTTTGGCTACAACGCCGCAACCGGCCAGTATGGCGACATGGTTGAAATGGGCGTGCTCGATCCGACCAAAGTCACGCGCTGCGCACTGCAGAACGCGGCTTCGGTTGCAGCCCTGATCCTCACCACCGATGCAATGGTGGCGGAATCGCCGAAAGACGAAGGCGGTCACGGCGGCCACGGTCATGGCGGCGGCATGGGCGGCATGGGCGGGATGGATATGTAACGAGCGCGCAAGCGCCAGTTACTTCGCCTTATCCCGGATTCGTCCGGGAGCCAGTTTTACCAGGAAGCCCCGCGCAAGCGGGGCTTCTTTTTGTACTGTTCCGCCTCGATCTGGAATGCTGCTTAGTCAGGGCAGACCGCTCTGCCTGAGGTAAAATACGAGTCGTCGCTTGACGCGTCGCGGGGATTAAAGGTTAAATGGCGCCCTTTTATCGCTCTGCCCGCAAGCGTTGAACAAAATTCAGCGCCTGAGATTTGCAGTTCGAAGTTGTTCAAAAAGTTGCCCAGTAGCTCAGTTGGTAGGGCAGAGGACTGACAGCCCGGGCGGCCACGGGCCGACGGTTGGGGCGCAAGCCACAAGCGCGGGTTGCAGTGAAGGCTAACATGCGCTTTTTGCATGTTAAGTTCGCTTTAGCGAACGGTCGGAACTAAAATCCTTGTGCAGGGTTTAGAGATTCAGGTTTTTGCAGTTTGTCGTTGTTCAAACAGTGGCCAAGTAGCTCAGTTGGTAGAGCAGAGGACTGAAAATCCTTGTGTCGGCGGTTCAATTCCGTCCTTGGCCACCATTCCCTGCCTGATCGCGCCACCCCCAGGTCCATCTGGCATCGCCGCTTCATTTTTGAGCGAGTGAGCTATACTTGCCGCGTCGATTCCGGCAATAGACAGCCGAATTCTGAATTGGGGAGGGCTCAACGATGAATCGAATTTCGCTGATATGGGCTTGTGTTGCGGCGCTCGCCGCTGTTGCAGGCGTGCCGGTAGCGCAGGCGGCTGACGATCCAAATTGGTATGCAGGCATAGGCCTCGGCCGGACCGACGTCAAACGCGCCAGCAGCTGGTCGCAGGTGACCGACGCTACCCTGTTCAGCAGGGGGTTTACTACCAACACCCTGATCGACAGCCACGATACGGCCTGGAAGTTGTACGGCGGTTATCAATTCAACGAGAATTTCGGGGTCGAGGCCGGCTATCACGACTTGGGGCGGTTCAAAGGCAACACGATAGTCAGCGCGCCTGCGGCATCTACCGCAGGCGGCAACTGGGTGGCGTATGCCGGCAGCCTTTCAGCGGTCGGCAGTTACCCGTTGTTCAACCGGTTTTCGGTGCTGGGTAAAGCCGGCCTTGCAGTGACGCGGCTGAAAGTCGATTTGCCGCTGCCGAGTCCGTATAGCCCCAGCGCGACACGCGTGCAGCCGCTGCTGGGTCTTGGCGTGAAGTTCGACTTCAACAAGCAGTTCAGCATGCGCGGCGAATTCGAGCGCTTCAACAATGTCGGCGATGGCGACAAGACCGGTCAGACGCCGATCAACGTGTGGTCGC
>CAMBSS010000261.1 GCA_945870465.1 Bordetella parapertussis
GATTTCATGGAAGGCTACACTACAGCATTACGCTGGCCGACTTCACCGCGAACATGTAACCAAGACTGATGTGCGATCATTGATTTTGTAGACACAGGCCACCCGGCGTTACTGCGAATGTGGGACAGGCGTCAACGCTGATACCGTGCTATGGGACACAAGATTGGGAATTGATCTGCGTTGGATTGCAATATGCTGAACCGAGCTGCTGAAAAAAAAGTCCGGAAGCCTTGTTTTAACTTGGCTTTCCGGACTTCTTTGGACCGCTAATTACTTCTTGGAACAATGTTACTGGTGGTGATGGGTGGAATTGAACCACCGACCTTGGCGTTATGAGTGCCACGCTCTAACCAACTGAGCTACATCACCAAAAACCGGATTTTCGTTGCCTGAGGCGGGTCAGTCAATCGGCCGTTGCGCCGCAAATCGCCTAAGGCAAGGCGCCGGAGTCTAGATTTCGACCCCCGATTTGTCAAGAATGGCCGCTTGCGGCGGCGTTACCCCGTTCATCGCCGGGCAATGACCGCCGGGCAGTCTCTTTTGCGGACTTCAGGCTGCGCCATTAAACTGCGCCTTCCCTGGTAATTATGATGGCCATGCATGGATTTTGACGTAATTATTGTGGGCGCCGGATTGGTCGGCGCAAGCCTGGCGCTGGCACTCCGCGGTGCCGGGTTGCGCATTGCGGTGGTCGACACGCAACTGCCGCGGCCAGTTGTCGATCCCACCGATTGGGACAGCCGGGTATACGCGATCAGTCCCGGCAGTGCCGAATTTCTGCAAACGTGCGGCGCGTGGAGTGCGCTCGACGCTGACCGTGTGTGCCGGATCGAAGACATGCATGTTTTTGGCGACGACGCCGTTTCGGCGCTCAAATTTGGCGCCTACGATGCAGGCTTGCGCGAATTGGCGGTGATCGTCGAAAACCGTGAACTGCAGCGCGCGCTGGGACAGGTGCTGGAGAGTGCGCCGCAGGTGGAAATCATCGCGCCCGTGACGTGCACGGAATTGAATTTCACCACGGCTGCCGCGCAACTGGCGCTCGCGGACGGACGTCGCTTGCAAGCGCGCCTCATCGTCGGTGCCGACGGCGCGGATTCCTGGGTGCGCCGGCAGGCTGCGATTGACGTGACGACGCGGCCTTATCAGCAGACGGCGGTAGTTGCCAATTTTGCGCTCGCGCGGCCGCACCGCGGTGTCGCGGCGCAATGGTTTTTGCGCGATGGCGTACTGGCATTGCTGCCGCTGCCTGGCGCGCGCGTCTCGATGGTGTGGTCGACTGCCATTGAACACGCGGCGCGGTTGCTCGCGTTGACGGCCGATGAACTGGCCGCGCAAGTCGCCGCGGCGGCGCAGAACAAGTTTGGCGACATGAGCTTGATTACGCCGGCGGCGGCGTTTCCGCTGCGCATGCAGCGCGTGCGGCGCCTGGTACAGCCGCGCCTTGCCCTCATAGGGGATGCTGCGCATAATGTGCACCCGCTGGCAGGTCAGGGCGTGAATCTCGGTTTTCGCGACGCGCGCGAGTTGGCGCAGGTGCTGGCCGCACGCGGCGCGCAGGCCGATTGCGGGGACTATCGTCTGTTGCGGCGCTACGAGCGCGCGCGGCGGGAAGATATTGCGACCATGCAGTTCACCACGGACACTTTGCAACGCCTGTTCAACAACGATGAACAGCGGCTGGCGAAACTGCGCAATCTGGGCCTGCGGCTCGCCAACCGGCAACCCTGGCTGAAGAACCTTTTAGTGCGGCATGCGGTCGTATAGCGTGCCGGATCGAAACCAACCCCCGTTAAGGATCATCATGCAAAAAGCCCATGCGATTATCGTTTTCCTGCTGCTGGCTTGCGTCAGTGCCGTTGCCGGCGCCAGCGAAGCCGCCGTCAAGGCGGCCTTTCAGAAAAAATATCCGGACGTGGTAGTAGAGAGCGTGGTGAAGACGCCGCTGCCCGGCATTTATGAAATCTTCGCGAACGGCGACCTGATTTATGCCGACGAGAAGGTCGCTCATCTCTTCGTCAACGCCACCCTGGTCGATACGGAAAAAAAGGTCAGCCTCACCGAAGAGCGCAAGAGCAAGTTGACGGCGATCAAGTTCGACCAGTTGCCGCTCAACCTCGCCGTCAAGAGAGTCAAAGGCAAGGGCACGCGCAAGCTTGCTTATTTTGCCGACCCGAATTGCGGCTATTGCAAAAAATTCGAACAGGACCTGACCAAGATCAACGACGTGACGATCTACGTGTTCTTCTACCCGGTGCTGGGGGCGGAATCGATTGAAAAAGCGAAATCGATCTGGTGCTCGAAAGACAAGCTCAAGGCGTGGGATGACCAGTTGGTCAATGGCATAGCACCGACCGCCGCCGCTACCTGCGATACGTCGTCGATCGACAAAACGATTGCGTTCGGCAAACAAAAAGGCATTAGCGGCACGCCGACCATGTTCTTCATCGATGGCCAGCGCGTGCCCGGCGCAATTCCGGTCGAGATGATCGAGCAGCGCCTGGCTGCCGCCAAATAGGGGTTGCCGCCGCGGGGTGCGTGGCCGCCGACACAAGGCTGACTCCGATGGATGCCGCATTCACATTAGCCCCGGCCGTATCGTTTGATGCCGTTTCAACGCAGGCGTGGGCGCGGCTGCTCAAAGCGTGCGCGGTCTCCTTCCTGCTGCATGTCGTGCTGCTTGTCGGGCTGCCGGTAAATCCGACCGCTGGAGTGCCGCAGGTGGTGTCGACGATTACCGCGCGGCTCGAGCCTGCCGCGCAAGAGCCGGCGCCGGAGAGCGCCGCGTTGCTGCCGGATCCGGCGGCTACGCCTGCGCTGCTCGCAGACCACCCGCAAAAACCGGCGGATGCCAAAACCGAAACCAGGAAGGAGCAGCCGCGCGCGAAAGAACCCGCCGCGGCGCCAAGCGGCGGCATTGAGGTGCCGTTCATACGCGACCCGACTTATTATTCGATGAAACAGCTCGACGTGTTGCCGCAGGCATTGACGCAGCCGCGGCTGGATTACCCGGAGTCCGCGACCAGTGCGAAAGTCGACGGGCGCGTGCACGTGCTGCTGTTGATCGACGAATTCGGCGTCGTCAACGACGCGTCGGTCATCGAGGCACAGCCCCCGGGCTATTTCGAGACCGCGGCGATCGCCGCGTTTCGCGCCGTGCGGTTCGTACCGGCGCAAAAACAGGGACACGCGGTGAAAAGCCGCATATCGCTGCAGGTCAAATATCTGTACGGCGACAGCGCGGGCGCGCAGCGCTAGGCGCTCAGTTTCCGGCCGGCAGCGGATAACCGTTAGGCAGCAGCACCCACATTTTGCCGCTTTGACGCATGCGCCCGGCGAACGCAGTGGCCTCGTTGCCGAAACCCCAGAAAAAATCCGCGCGCACCGCGCCGCGAATCGCGCCGCCGGTGTCCTGCGCCAGCATCAGCTGGTTGAGCGGCTGGGGCGCGTTCGGCATGGTGGTGGCGAGAAATACCGGCGCGCCGAGCGGAATGTAGCGCGCATCGACCGCGATGCTGCGGCGCGCGGTGAGCGGCACGCCCAGCGCGCCCAGCGGTCCCGGCAGATTGGGCGGCATTTCGCGGAAGAACACGTAGCTTGCGTTGTGGTTGAGCAGGTCCTGCAGCTTGTCGGGGTTTTGTTTCGCCCATGCCTTGATGCCCTGCATCGAAGCTTTTTCCAGCAGCAGATCGCCGCGGTCGACGAGCAGGCGGCCGATCGAGCGGTACGGGTGGCCATTCTGCTCGGCGTAACCGAGCGCGATCGTACCGCTGTTGTCGAGCTTGACGCGCCCCGAGCCCTGAATCTGCAGGAAGAAGAGTTCGACCGAATCCTCCACCCACACGAGTTCCTTGCCCGTCACGGGCGCCGCGCCGTTTTCGATTTGGGCGCGGTTGAAGTACGGCACGACTTTTTTGCCGTCGATGCGCCCGCGCAGCCGCATACCCTTCAGTTCCGGGTAAAGCTCGCTGAAGTCCACCACCAGCAGGTCGTCGGGCACGCCGTACACCGGCACGCGGTAGCGCGCGCTCTTCGTGCGGCTGCCGTTCAGCAGTGGTTCGTAGTAGCCGGTGACGAGACCGCTGTCGCTGCCGTCGGCGTTGACGACCTGGTAGGGCGTGAAGTTGGTTTCAAAAAAACGATAGAGGGTCTCGCGCGAGGGTTCGCCGAGAGTTGCTGCCACGCTGCAAACCGCCTGCCACGCAGGCTGGTTTTTCAGCGCGCCGCAACTGGTGAGAAACGCGCTCCATGCGAGTTGGGGGTTGTCTTCGCGCCAGCCGCTGATCGCGTCCCAGCCGGTTGCCCGCAACGGGTTGAAAGCGACGGGTGGTTTGGGCGTCGGAACTTCAACCAAAGGTTCTGGCTTGGTTGCGGGCACGGTGGGCGCTGGTGCTGGCGCCGGGACGGGTGCTGCGGGCGGCTTGCCGGGCAGCAGGGATTCGCAGGCGGCGAGCAAGGCCAGTGCGATCACGGCGATGCAGCGGAGTATCATGGGGCGCAGGCGAAGCACGATGCGCTTAAGAGTGCCTAACATGATGAAATACGTGTGCGTTGCTGCCAGAATTGGTGGGGCAAGGCGGCCATCGCCGATTCTGGCTGCAACCCTTCGGGCTGGCACGAGTTTTGGCCCATGGCGTTGTCGAAAAGCCCCTTGCTTAGAATGAC
>CAMBSS010000262.1 GCA_945870465.1 Bordetella parapertussis
CTGTGGATAACACTGTGGATACCACGCACCAATCGGCCCGAGAAGCCCATCTCATCTGCGTTTGATTGCACCGCATATTTTTTGGGCAAAAACATGCGCGAAAATTTCTGCCGCTGACCATCCCTGTTTCGCTGCGCGGCAACATAAAAATTCACGCCGGCAATACCCTCAATTATTGAATCAGCGCGGCGTGCCGAACGCCTGCGCCCAGTACACGCCCAGCTCGCTTTTGTGGTCGACCGCGAGACCCGCGCCCATTTCGGTAAACCCCGGATTCATCAGGTTGGCGCAATGCCCGGGGCTTTTGATCCAGCCCGCCACCGCATCCTCGGCACTAAGTTGCCCGGCCGCGATGTTTTCACCGGTGGCCCGGTACTTGTAACCCGCGCGCTCGACGCGTTGCGCCGGATTGGAACCGTCGCGCCCGCCGTGGCTGAAGTAGTTGTTGCGCGCCATATCTTCGGCATGCAGCCGCGAAGCCGTGGCCAGAGTTTCGTTCCAGCGCAGCGGCCGTGCCGCGCCGAACTTGCGGTTGCCGCAATTGCGCGGCGTGGCGCGGGCCTGGTTGACGAGATCGAGCACGCGCTGCTCGGCCCTCTGCCCCGACTCCTTAACCACCGGCGCAAACGGCGCCGCCATCACGATCCAGACCTGCTGCGCGTCGGAGTAAATGCCGACGTCCGTCAGCGCCGCCTGCTGCAACTGCCGGCAGTAATCGGGCTTTGCCAGCAGACTTTCCGCCCGCGCGCCGACGCCCTCGCCCCGGAGGCTGAAAAAGCTGGAACGCGTGGCCCGGTAACCGGACGCTTGCAGGCTTTGCTGCAGATCGCCGCCCTGCGCGAGGTTGCCGGCCGCGCGCTCGAGCGCGGCCTGCGACTGCAGCGGCGGCAGATTGCCGGCGACGGCGCAAGCACCTTCACCGGCGCGCAGGCGGTTGACCGCGGCGTATAAATCGGCCGCCGCCGCTTCGACGCAAACGACAAGCAAAAGCAGGCCAATTGAAACCCGTGCAGTCAACGCTTCCTGCCGGGGAGAACAGCGAGCATGCCTCTCAACTTGAGCAGCGCACACAACAGCAACAGCGGCAGCACTATCGTTTGCACGACGAACACGACCATCAGCTTGATCATGTATTCAGTCGCGCGTCCGGCGACTTCCTTGAGTTCTTCGAAGCCCTGTTTGATGTCGGTATTCTGCGACCACCAGCGTTTCACCTTGCCGGTCACGCCCTCGTCCACCGCCGGTTCGGGCGTTGCCGACAGTTTGCCGATCTGGCTCGCGGACAATTCAATCGTGGCGAGGCCCGGCAACAGAAGTGAGCGACGGATAGGGGGCACCGGAGAAGTATACGCGCCGCGCACACGAGAGCGCGCAACGGCCTGTCCAGAATGCGGCTCGCGGTGGTCACCGGCCAGTGTGTCAACCCGCAGGGTCTTTTTTATGCGGGCAGCGGTCTGGAACCCGTCCCGCAGATGTATCAGGACTATCTCGGCGAAAACCTCGTGCGGGCGCAGCGCATAACAGCCATCGACGTGCGTACCGGATTGGGGCGTTACGGGGAAGACGCCCTCCTGCTGGATGCGTCCGCCGACAGGGCCCGCGCGAACCAGACCATGCGTGAAATCTTCGGCGAGCGGACGCAGCTAGACGATAACGATGGCGTTGCGTATCGCGTTCGAGGCGCTCAGCACGACATGTATTACCGATTGTTTCCACAGGCCGACGTGCATTTTTCTACGCAGGAGTTCGGCACCTTCAGCGGACTGCGCGTACTGGCGGCTTTGCGCGCGAAGAACCGTTGGCACCACTATGGCTCGGGCGCGGTCGATCATCCCGCTAAAAAACAACTCCTGCACGCGTTTTGCCCCGACGATGAAGCGTGGCGCGCACAAGTTCTGCGCCGTGGACGTGAAGTCATACGCCAGGCCCGCGCCCTGGCTTTCAAGCGGGAAGAAAAACAGCGAATGAGATAAAATAGCGCTGCATCACCATCCCCGAAGTCGGCGTCAAGAGAATTTCCATCGGGTTTTCGTGCTGTTCCTGCGGATACTCTGAACGAAAACCGAGCCATCACCTGTGGCAACTTCCATGTCAGCAATCATCTCCGTCACTGGTCTCAGCAAGATCTACGCCTCCGGCTTCCAGGCGCTGAAGAACATCAACCTCGAAATCCGCAGCGGCGAGATTTTCGCGTTGCTGGGCCCCAATGGCGCGGGCAAAACGACGCTCATCAGCACGATCTGCGGGATAGTCAAGGCGAGCGCCGGGTCCGTTAAAGTCGACGGCCACGACATCGTCAGCGATTGGCGCGCCGCGCGCGCCCTCATCGGGCTCGTGCCGCAGGAACTGACGACCGACGCCTTCGAAACGGTGTGGGCGACGGTCTCGTTCAGCCGCGGCCTGTTCGGCCTCGCTGCCAAGCCCGCCCACATCGAGAAAGTGCTGAAGGAGCTGTCGCTGTGGGAGAAGAAAGACAACATGATCAGGACGCTGTCGGGCGGCATGAAGCGCCGCGTGCTGATCGCCAAGGCGCTGTCGCACGAGCCGCGCATCCTGTTTCTCGACGAGCCGACGGCCGGCGTCGACGTCGAGCTGCGGCGCGACATGTGGGCGCTGGTGCGCACGCTGCGGGAGACCGGCGTCACCATCATCCTGACCACGCATTACATCGACGAAGCCGAGGAAATGGCCGACCGCATCGGCGTAATCAGCAAGGGCGGGCTCATCCTCGTCGAGGAAAAAGCGGAGCTGATGCGCAAGCTCGGCAAGAAGCAACTGACGCTGCAGCTGCAGGACAAACTGGAGCGCATTCCGCCCGCGCTTGCCGCCCACCAGCTTGCGCTCGGCAGCAACGGCTGCGAACTGGTCTATACCTATGACGCCAAGGACGATCGCACCGGCATCGCCGCGCTGTTGAAAGAACTGAGCGCGGCCGGCATACAGTTCAAGGACCTGCACACTTCGCAAAGCTCGCTTGAAGACATATTCGTCAGTCTGGTGAAAGACCGCACATGAACGTTTACGCGATACGCGCGATTTACAATTTTGAAATGGCGCGCACGGCGCGCACGCTGATGCAGAGCATCATCTCGCCCGTGCTGTCGACGTCACTCTACTTCGTGGTGTTCGGCAGCGCCATCGGCTCGCGCATTCCCGAAATCGGCGGCGTCAGCTACGGCGCTTTCATCGTGCCGGGACTCATCATGCTGTCGCTGCTGACGCAAAGCATATCCAACGCGTCGTTCGGCATTTACTTTCCCAAGTTCACCGGCACCATATTCGAACTGCTGTCGGCGCCGATTTCTGGCTTTGAACTCGTGCTGGGCTACGTCGGGGCGGCAGCGACCAAGTCCATCGTGCTCGGCCTCATCATCCTGGCGACAGCGGCGCTGTTCGTGCCGCTCCGGATAGAACATCCGCTGACGATGATTTTTTTCCTGGTGCTGACTTCGGTGACCTTCAGCCTGCTCGGCTTCATCATCGGCATCTGGGCCGACGGCTTCGAGAAGCTGCAACTCGTGCCGCTACTGATCATTACGCCGTTGACTTTCCTCGGCGGCAGCTTTTATTCGATCGATATGCTGCCGCCCTTCTGGCAGACGGTCTCGCTGTTCAATCCGGTGGTCTACCTGATCAGCGGCTTTCGCTGGAGCTTCTATGGTCTCTCGGACGTCGGTGTCGTCGTCAGCCTGGTGATGGCGCTATTGTTCATGGCGGTTTCGCTCGCCATCGTCGCATGGATTTTCAAAACCGGCTATCGGCTCAAGACTTAGCGCGGGGATTCGCAAATGAAACGATTGCTTATCATCATTGCCGGCATCCTGCTTTGTGCCGGCCGCACGATGGCGCAGGACTACCCGGCGAAACCCATCCGCTTCATCATCCCGCTGGCGCCGGGCGGTGGTGGCGACATCCTCGCGCGCTCGATAGCGCAAAAGCTCAATGAAAAATGGGGACAGCCGGTGATCGTCGACAACCGACCGGGCGGCGGCGGCGTGATCGGCACCGAAGTCGTAGCCAAGGCGCCGGCCGACGGCTACACGATACTGATGATAGCCACCAACCACACCGTGAATCCCAGCCTGATCCCCAAGCTGCCGTACGACGCCATCGCCGATTTCGCGCCGGTCACTCAATTGACCGCGTCGCCGAACATCCTGGTATTGCATCCCAGCCTGCCGGCGACTTCACTCAAGGAATTGATAGCGCTCGCGCGCCAGCGCCCCGGCCAGCTCAATTATTCTTCCGCCGGCAACGGCACCGCCGGACATCTCGCCGCAGAGCTTATGAAGATGATGGCGAAAATCGATGTCGTGCACGTTCCTTACAAAGCCGCGCCGCAGGCGCTGTCGGATCTCGTCAGTGGCCAGATACAGCTGCAGTTCAGCAACCTGATGACGGCGCTGCCGCACGTAAAAAACGGCAGGCTGCGCGGCATCGCGGTGACCACCATCCAGCGCTCGCCGGCGATTCCTGAATTGCCGACGATGGATCAAGCAGGCCTGCGCGGCTACCGCGTCGACCAGACTTACGGCGTGGTCGCGCCCGGCCGCACGCCCGCGCCCATTATCGCCAGGCTCAACGGCGAAATCGTGAACATACTGAAGTCGCCGGACATCGGGCAGCGCATGTCGGCCGAAGGCGCGATGCT
>CAMBSS010000263.1 GCA_945870465.1 Bordetella parapertussis
GATCAAACACCGGCTCCGCTGCAACTGCTGCGCCGCTGGCCTTGCCTGCGGCGATATCATGTCGCAGCGCTTGGATTTGGATGGCCTGCTGGCGCTCTGTGTCCTCGAGTAAGCGCAGTCCGGCACGGACGACTTCACTGGCGTTGTTGTAGCGGCCGCTTTGGACTTGGTCGCGGATGAAGGTCTCAAAATGGAGGCTCAGGGCAACGCTGGTGGGCATAATGCCATCCTAACAGTTAATAGCTATTACTATTATCCAACCAACAAGCCTTGTCAAGATTGCCCGGATGCCGACAGAAAAGACACCTCTGCCTGCCTCCTCAGCACCAAGCCCGGCAGCACTTTTCCACCGCCATAGACGCAACGACGCAACGCCTGCGCCGCCCCGCCCGGAGCGACGACCGACTGGCCGCAAAACGTGCTCATCCCCATGACCTAGACCGAGCCCTCGCACTACGCTGCCGGTTGGTGCGACTCAGGAAGGGCGTCGTTTCGATTGTGGTGGCATTGCAACTTTTACCATTGGCCGAGGATGGGTCCAAATTGCGTTCGTAGTAGTGCTTGGGCACGCTAAACGAGCGGCAAACAACTTCTATCGGCCGGGCACGTGAAATTAGGGGGATTGATTTTCCTATCTCTCTTCTCCGACCGTCCGGTGCAGCAGGCACTCGACCTGTGGCGCGAAGTGATCTGAGCTTAATCGCTGCATAAAAAAAGGCCGGCCATATGCCGGCCTTTTCTTGCCTGCGGTTCCAGGCAAAACTTCAGAGTTGTGCGTAGAGCTCGTATAACGCCGCCGAGGCTGAGTCGCCAAGATCGCGCGTCAGCACATCGAACTTCGCGCGCAGGCTGTCCGCATCCATTGGCTCCGCGGGCATGCCTTTGAAATTCGGGCTGTCGCGCAGCAGGCGTTTGCCGCCGCGCAAGCGGACCTGCACACGCGTATGCCAGCCGGACTGCACTTTGAAATCCGTTGGCAGCAGCACAAGGCGCAGGCTCGCGCAGGCGGCGCGAATGCCCGGATCGGCAAGTGCCGATAGGTCGAAGGAACGCGGATCGGCCGGATCGCGGTAAAGCGCGAGTGCCACGCAAAAAGGCACGCTGTACTGCGCCTGCATGACATCCTGCGGAGCGCGGATGTCATGGTGGCTGAGCAGCTTGGGGGCGCCCTCAACCTGGATCTCCTCCACATCCTGGGGCGCGAACGCATGCTCGGCCATCAAGGCGCGCAAGGCGCGAACCGGCGTGTGCGCCGTAACGTGGCATGGATAGGACTTGATGCAGATATTGCGCGTTTCCCACTCTGTTCCCAGAACCGCCGTGAGGCGTGCGGCGTCGCCGTCGCGACAATACGTCTCAAGAAAGCCGAAGCGCCCCTCCAGTACGGTCTCGGGCCCGTTCACGCCCTCGGCGGCGAGCCGCGCCGCAAGCACGCCCGATTCGGCGGCGCGGCCCAGATGCAGTTTTTTGACCTGAGCACCGCCCTTGGCCTTGGTGAAAGCAAGTAGCCCAGACGAGAGCGAACCGGCCAGTCCCAGCGCATCGGTGAGCTGGGCGGCATCCAGGCGCAGCAGGCGCCCCGCAGCAACCGCAGCACCATAGGGCCCGGTCAGACCCGGTGCGTGAAAGCCCAGTCCCTCACTGCTGTGGTGCGAAGCCGCGCCGATGCGGAACATGACTTCGCAGCCGGCCACGAACGCCGCCAGCAACTCCCGGCCGCTCGCGCCGGTTTCCTGCGCGATGGCAAGCGCCGGAGGGAGCAACACCGCGCCCGGATGCACGCCTGCGCCCGGATACCGCAGGCTGTCCTGCTCGAAGGCATGCGCCAAAGCGCCGTTTACGAGCGCTGCGAACGGGGCATGCACGCGCGCTTCAGGCATACCGAACAGCGTGCATGGGCCACCCGCACCGTAGCGCTGAGCATAACGCGCGATACCCTTGCTCCATTCGAAACGGGCGCCATAGGTCGCCACGCCCACGGTATCGATGATGCAGGTACGTGCGCAGTCGAGTACATCCGCCGGGATGTCTTCGTAGGAAAGTCCGGCCGCGTAGGCGGCCAGCGTCTGCGCTGCGGTTGCGGCCATGTCTAGACCCCGGCGGCCTCGACGACCACTTCGTCGCCTTCGGCCCGCAGTGCCGCGCCCAGCGACTCGCTGCGGCGCGCCAACGATTCCAGCCCTTCGTTCTCGCTCGCCAAGGGGCACAGTACTGTTTCGTTTTCGGCGTTGTGGCGCACGAACTGGAAGGCCACGCGCGATACCGATTTTCCCTGTACCTGCAGGCGCACCATCATGCCCAACCAGTCGCCATGCTTGCGGCCGCCATGGCCGGTATGGAAGGAGAAGCTCCCCAGTCCGTAGAAGATCGGCTTGCCACGGTAGAGCTCCACCGGCAGCGAATAATGCGGCCCGTGGCCCATGACGATGTCGGCACCCGCATCGACCGCAGCATGTCCTATCTCGCCCATATACTCCAGCACCTCCTCCCACAGACCCCAGTGGCAGGAAGCGACGAGCACATCGACCTCCTTGCGCAACGCAGCGATATCGTCCACAAAAGCCTGCAGATATTTCGGTTCAGCCCAGGTCTTGATCACCGGCGGCAGCCCGGGCCGGTTCATCGGTGGAATCTCCGGACGCACCTTGTGCATCGGCAGCTGGTATGCCGTGTTGCCTCGTATCACCGCCACGCCGGCAGCGTTGGGCCGCGCTTCGTGCTGCGTGGCCCAGTACACCGAGGTGCGCTGCAAAAAACCGAAACGCACGCCCTTGCGTTCGATGAGCATGGGCGCGCGCGCCGCACCGATGTTGGCACCGGCACCGGTGTGGGCGATACCGTAGGCGTCGAGCTGGGCCACCGAGTTGGTGATCGCCTCCTCGCCGAAATTCACGTTATTGGCTATGCCCACGCCGTGGATGCCGGCGCGACGCAAGGCCTCCCCACCTATTTGCGGTGCAATGAAAAAGCCCTCGTTGTCGGTCGAATGACTATGCGGTTCATACAGACAGCATTCGAGGTTGCTGAAAACGAGGTCGGTGCTGCGGAATTCCTCCCGCACCCGGCGAAACGGCTGGTCGGGGTCAGCGACGTTCATCAGGTTCACATCGCCGGTAAGGATGAGACTGGTGCTGGTCATGGCGTTCTCCCTTAGGGCGTCATCAGCTCGGCAATCTTGCCGGCATCGGCAAGTTTTTCGAGACCGAGCATGGCATCGCGTAGCGCCTCGACGCGGGCTTTGGGGAGAGCACGTGCCGCGAGTTTCTCGAATTTCGCGACGACGTCGTCCGCGCTCGCGAAGTTGCGCTCGCTGCCGCGCGGATATTCCTTTGCGCACTCCAGGCGTTCGCCGTCGCGCAAGAAAACCTCGACACGCACCATATGCCGGAATTTTGCGCCCCTGGCGGTGATAGCGTCGTCGTGCCTGACTTCCACCCTCTCCGCCAGAGCCATGCGCGCGGGATCAGCGACGATGGCTTCGGAAAACTGGTCGACGAAGCAATCGCCTTCGAGCAACAGCGTGGCGACGCAAAAAGGCAGATTGAGTTGTGCCGAGGTCAGGCCCAGCGGACGGTATTTCCAACCGACGTGGTCCATAGTCACCTGCGAGCCGTGCACGACAATTTTCTCGATATCGGTCGCGCCGAAGGGGTGTTTCGCCTGCATTTCGCGGATAGCGTCGAGCGTGGTGTGATTGCTGCCGACGCAGGAGTAGAACTTGAGCGCAACGCCCATGGTCTGCCAACTCTCACCCAGGCCCGCGGTGAGTTCCGCCAGATTGAAGCGGTCGGTGGAGCGCGAGAAGGTGGTGCAAAAACCGCCGTACTCGGACTCGAGCACGTTCTCTATGCCGGTAAATCCCTGCTCTGCAAACAGCGCGCCATACAGTCCGCTTTGCGCGGAACGTCCTGCGTGCATGCGCTTGACCATTGCGCCATATTGCGCCGCCATCAGGCCCGCAGCCTGGGTGCCGCCTATGCCAAGGGCGTGAACGGTCTTTTGCTCGTCCAGGCCCAAGCCGCGCGCCGCACCTGCGGCGGCGGAGAACACGCCGAGGGTCGCGCCCGAGTGCCAACCCTGGCCGATGTGCTCGGGCCCCATGCACAGTCCCACGCGCGGACCGATTTCATAGCCAGCCACCGCAGCAGCGAGAAATTCCTCCCCTGACATGCCGCGGCGAGTCTCGGCGATCGCGATCAACCCGGGTAGCACCACTGCCCCCACGTGCAGCACGCCGGCGCGGTGCACGTCGTCCAGTTCGAAACCCTGCACCTGGGTGCCATTGACGAGTGCGGCATGCGGTGCTGACAGCTTTTGCTTCGTTCCCCAGACCGCGCAGTCGCCGGCCCGGTCCAGACCGCCCAGCGTATCGCGCAGGATGCGGCTCCATTCCAGGTGCGCGCCATATAACGCGCAGCCCAGCGAATCGAGCATCAAAAGCTTGATGCGCTCGCGCACTTCGGGCGGGACCGCGACGTACTTCAGTCCGGATACGAAGCGGGCGATGCCGCGCGTGTGGGGATTGTCCTGCGATGCTTCGCTCATGCTCTACTCTCTTCCTTTTTTGGCTCTTCTGCAAATCAAGTGGGTGTTATAGATGGGTGAATCGTCTGAAAGCCGCGTGGAATAAGG
>CAMBSS010000264.1 GCA_945870465.1 Bordetella parapertussis
AATGCTTGGGCTCAAAGCGCGATGCGAAGTCGTCTCGAACCAGTCAAAAAAGTGGTGCGCATGCTGCGTAACCATGCGCAAGGGCTGCTCAATTACAGCGTGCACCACATCAGCAACGCTAGCGCTGAAGGCTTTAACAGTGCCATCCAGCTCATCAAGGCAAATGCCCGTGGCTTTAGGAATTTTGCCAATTACCGCGTAAGAATCTTGTTTCATTGTGGCAAGTTAGATATGAGCATCGCTTGAAGAAAAAATCACCGCAGATTCGTCGAAGAACCAAAAATTTTAAACCGCCGATGAATTCTTTTTAATACCCCCTTGAGGGGTACGCCGATGAACGCAGATGAGATTACGGGACTTGACCCTGATTCGGGGAAAGGTCTGGAATTGTATCGGCGTCAATCGGCGTACCCCTCAAGGGGGTATTGAAAATAATTTATCGGCGGTTGCTTGTTGGTGTCGTATTTTTGAGATGAGTTCCAAATAAAAGGAGGCAGTAAGCGTGCTCCCCGCCAGAATTTCCATCGTCACCTACAACATCTGGCTGACGCAGCGCTGGGCAGTGCGCGCGCCGGCATTGCGCGGATTTCTGGAATCCTTTAGCCCCGACATTCTGTGCCTGCAGGAACTGCAGGCGCAGTCGCGCGATTTCATCGACCAGACGCTGCCGGACCACAAGCGCATCGATGATCTGTACTCAGGCTGGACCACCGAAAGCAATATTTACTGGCGCGATACGCGGTTCACGCGCATCGAGCACGGCACCGAAGACGTCGGCATTCCCGATGGCGTGCGCCGCCTCTTCTGGGTGCGTTTGAAAATGCGCGACCTCGACCGCAGCATGCTGGTCGCGACCGCCCACCTGACCTCCCAGCGCAACAAACACGAATGCGAAACCGGCCAGTCGCCGCGCGTTGAGCAGATACGCCGCATCATCGCCGCGCTGCAAAAGCTCAACCAGCCGAGCGAGCCTTTGTTCTTCATGGGCGACATGAACGACCCGGTGCATCCGCCGCGCTTGCTGCATGAAGCCGGCTATAAAAGCTGCTTTGCCGCTCTCGGCATTCAGGCGCCGCCGACCTATCACTGCTACCCGACGGCGAACGTGCAGCCGGGAGACCGCGTCGTCAATCAATGCATAGACTGGCTGGTGTCCAACTCGGAAGCGCGCGCGATCTCGGCGGCGGTGCCGCATTTTTATCTGCAGGACTCCGCGCCCTCGGACCATTGGCCGGTGCAGGCCGTCTATGAGATCGCTGACAAGTCGTAATCTTCTGCTGAAAAGGGGGCTCCGCACGATGGAAACACTGCGCGCCTTGTGCTGCTTGTCCGGCATGGTATTGCTGCAATCCGCAATTGCCGCCGACAATTATCCCAACCGCCCGATCCGCTTCCTCGTGCCGGGCGCCACCGGCAGCTCGCAGGATTTGCTGTCTCGCATCGTCGCCAACAAGCTGTCGCAGCAACTTAACCAGCAGGTGGTGGTCGACGTGCGCGCAGGAGCGTCCGGAGTGATCGGCATCGAGCTTGGCAAAGCGGCGGCGCCCGACGGTTACACCATCATCGCCGCCACGTCGACATTATTCGCCGGGTTGCCTGCACTGAAGACCAAGCTCAGCTACGACCCCGACCGCGATTTCGCGCCGCTCACGCGCATGGCCACGGTCGCCAACGTCATGACGGTCAATGCGACGCTCGGCGTCGAGAGCGTCGCGGACCTCGTCAAGCTTGCGAAAGCGAAACCCGGACAACTCAATTACGGGTCCGCCGGCAACGGCTCGCCCGCGCACCTCGCCGGTGCGATGTTCGACGTGCTCGCCGACGTTAAAACCAGCCACGTGCCCTACAAAGGCGCCGCGCAGGCGTTGACCGATGTGATCGGCGGCCAGTTGCAATACCTGATTACGTCGCCGCTGGTCGCCATGCCGCATGCCAAAGGCGGGCGCATCAAAGTCCTCGCAACCACCGGTGCCAAACGCGATCCGCTGATTCCGGACTTGCCGACGGTCGCGGATACGGTTCCCGGCTACCAGATCACCCAATGGTGGGGCGTCGCGGTGCCGGCAAAAACCCCGTCGGCGATAATCGCGAAGCTGCACGCGGAAATTATCAAGGCTTTGCAAGCACCTGAAGTGCGCGACCTGGTCGCGAAACAAGGCGCCACTGTGCAGCCAGAGTCCCCCGCCGAATTTGCGGCGTTCATGCTGGCCGAGCGTGTGCGCATTTCGAACCTCGGCAAAAAAGCCAATATCCGTCTCGACGACTAGAAGCTGCCTCAAAAACAGTTGGGGCCGCAGATAAACGCAGATGAACGCCGATGCAATAAATAACGAGCGACAAGCGATTTATTGAGAGTAAAACTACGCATTACGCATTCCTTATTGACGGTTCATTTGTTTTTAACTTATCGGCGTCAATCGGCGTTTATCGGCGGTTGCATATTATTTTTTAATTTTTGAGATGAATTACAGAGAGATACTATGACGACTCCTGCCAATCTGATCTTTATCCAGTCTGACAATCACAACCGGCAAATCACCGGCTGTTACGGCCACGCTATCGTCAAGACGCCGACGCTCGACAAGCTCGCAGAGCGCGGTGTGCGCTTCGCCAACAGCTACAGTACCAGCGCGTTGTGCTGCCCCGCGCGCGCGGCAATGGCGACCGGCCGCTACGCACACGAGACCGGTTATTGGGACAACGCCATCGCCTACGACGCGCGCTTCCCGAGCTGGATGCTGCGCCTGCGCGAGCAGGGCCACACTGTCGTCGGCATCGGCAAGCTGCACTACAAGGACAGCGTGCCCGCGAACGGTTTCAGCGAAGAAATTATCCCGATGCACCTGCATGAAGGCCAGGGTGCGATCAAGAACCTGCTACGCGGCTACGACGCAGAGCCGCCGCTGACCGACGACAGCAAGTGGAAGCTCTACACGCTGCGTTCCCGCGCCGGCGAAACGCACTACCAGGAATACGATCGCCAGATCACCGCCAAATCGATCGACTGGCTGCGTGCGAATTCCAAACCGCACGCCAAGCCGTGGGCGCTAAAGATCGGCTATATCAGCCCGCACCCGCCTTTCACCGTACCGCAGCGGCTGCTCGATCTCTATCCCGAAAAAGATATGCCGCTGCCGGTGCGCTACCGGCCCGGCGACCGGCCCGAACATCCGTCGGCGCGTCATTTGCGCGAGATCGACGGCTATCATGAAATGATCGACGAACCAATGTTGCGGCGTGTCGCCGCCGCCTACTTCGGCCTCATCACGCACATGGACGAGCAGGTCGGCGCCGTGATGAAGGTCGTCGAGGAACTCGGCATGCTCGCGAATACGCGCATCGTATACACCAGCGATCACGGCGAACTCTTCGGCTGGCAGGGCCTGTTCGGCAAGAAGAGCCTGTGGGAAGGTTCTGTCGGAGTACCGCTGCTGATGACCGGCCCCGGCGTCCCGGCGGGACGTATCGTCAAGCAACTCGCGTCCCACGTCGACCTGTTCCCGACCGCGGTCGCGAACGCCGGCGCGCAACTGGCTATTGCCGACCGCGACCTGCCGGGCATCTCTCTATTCCCCGCGGTCGATGGCAAGGAGTCAACACGGCCGGTATTCGCCGAATATCATGCGCAAGCATCGAAAGCGGGACAGTTCATGCTGCGCGACGGCGATCTCAAGCTCGTTTATCACGTCGGCATGCCGCCGCAGTTGTTCGACCTCACCGCTGACCCCGACGAAGCACATGACCTGGTCGAAGAAAAGCGCGACTCTGGCAAAGCGCAGGCCCTGGAAACCAGGCTCCGCACGATCTGCGATCCCGAAGCAGTCGATGCCCGCGCAAAGGCCGATCAACGCAAGATGGCTGAATACTGGGGCGGTGCGGACAAACTGCTCAACGCCGAACAAATCATTTTCACCCCGCCGCCCGGTGTTTCGAGCGCGGAGGCGTGGGCGATTCCCAAGTAGAAACGAAAATTCGTCCTACCCGGCTGTGGAAACTGCCGGCTAACGTTTGCTTTTCGCAGGGCGTTCCTGCCGGCTAACGCTTGATTCCAGACAAATCTTCGTAGAGCAGCCCCATGGACGCGTTGTCGAGTTCTGCGCGGCCGGTCGCGCATAGCGCGGCCAGCATCTGGGCCCCGAGTGCCGTAACCGGCATATAAGACCCACAGGCGACGCCGGCGCCCAGCGCCAGCTTGATGTCTTTCAGCATCAGGTTGGAGCGAAAACCCGGCGCCAGCGTGCCGTCGAGCAAACGCTTGCCGTGGTTTTCGAGCACGAAGCTTTTTGCGGTGCCGCCCAGCAGCGCGTCGCGCACCTTGTACGGATCGATGTTCATTTTCTTTGCCAGTGCGAACGCTTCGGCGACTCCCAGCATGGTTGCCGTATTGACGAGCTGGTTGCACGATTTGCATAACTGGCCGGCGCCGCTCGCGCCGATATGCGTGAACGTTTTGCCGATCGCCTTGAAGACCGGCATGCAGCGTTCAACGATAGCCGCGTCGCCGCCGATCATGCACGACAGCGTGCCGTCGATCGCACCTTTGGGCCCTCCGCTGATCGGCGAATCGATGAAATGCGCGCCTTTCTCGGTGACGCGCCGCGCGAAATCGACGGTCGCGGTCGCCGAGATCGT
>CAMBSS010000265.1 GCA_945870465.1 Bordetella parapertussis
ATCAAGACCTACGTAGCGCTCGGGCTCGGCATCGGCATCGTCGCGCATATGGCGTATGACCCGGTGCGCGACACCAATTTACGCGCTCTGGACGCGAGCCATCTGTTCGAATCGAGCACGACGCGCATCGGCGTGCCGCGCAACGCCTACCTGCGCGGCTACGTCTACGACTTCATCGAAATGTTCGCGCCACATTTGTCGCGCAAGGTCGTCGACGGCGCGGTGCATAACAAGGCGCACATCGACTACGATATGTGATCCCGCGCACTACGCTGGCTGCCGAGCGCTGCGCTCAACGCCCCAGCACGCGACGCGCCACTTACGAGAGCAAATCGACCAAAACCACGAGCGACAGCATGGCGATGAGCACCGAGCTGGTTTCGCTCATCTGAAACAGCCCCATGTGGAAAGCCAGCATCTGTCCCAGCCCGCCGGCCCCGACCACGCCCAGTACCGCCGCGGCACGAATATTGTTTTCCCAGCGGTACAGCGAGTAGGAGAGTACCTGTGGCAGCACCGCCGGCAGGGTCGCATACAGGAAAACCCGCCCCGCCGGCACACCCTGCACCCGCAATGCGTACGCCGGGCCCTGGGGTGTATTCTCGATGGCCTCTGCGAACAGCCGCCCCAGCACACCCGTCGTGTGCAGCGCCAGCGCCAGCGTGCCGGCAAACGGACCGAGTCCGGCGGCAATCAGCAACAGCGCGGCCCACGCAAGTTCCGGCACGGAGCGCAGCACATTGAGCACGAGACGGGTCGGCACGCGCGCCAGCGCCTGGTCGCCGGCATGGGCGAGGCTCGCCGGCAACGCGAGCATCAGGCCGCGCGCTGCACGAAGTCACGCAGCCGGAATCCGAGCAGCCACAAGGCCGCAAAGTAAGTCGCAGCACCCAGCAGCACCACGCCGGAAAGCCGCAGTACTTTAGCGAAGCCGGTCGCGGTGAGCCACACCGCGTTGCTGCCCGCGGCGAACCACAGACATGCGCTCATCGCCGCGATCGCCAGCAGTATTTTCAGGGCAAACAGCGCCCACCCGGGCTGCGGCGAGTAAATGTTGAATTGCCGCAATTTGCGATACAGCAAACCCGCGTTCAGACATGCCCCCAGTCCGATCGCCAGCGCCAGGCCGGCGTGCTGCAGCCAGCCTATGAACGCAAAGTTCATGGCTTGCGTTGCGGCCAGCGCAATGATGGCGATTTTGACCGGCGTGCGGATGTTCTGCCGGGCGTAAAAACCCGGCGCCAGCACCTTGACCAGAATCAGGCCGAGCAGACCGACGCTGTATGCGACGAGCGCGTTGCGCGTCATCATCACGTCGTGCACGGAAAACTGCCCGTAATGAAAGAGCGTCGCAATCAACGGCACCGCCAGCACCGCCAGCGCAGCGGCCGCCGGCAGCGCCAGCATCAATGTCAGGCGCAGTCCCCAGTCGAGCAGCTTCGAGTATTCATCCAGCGACTGATTGGCATAATGTTTGGCGAGACTGGGCAGCAATATGGTGCCAAGCGCCACTCCCAGCAGTCCGGTGGGAAATTCCATCAGCCGGTCGGCGTAGTACAGCCATGACACGCTGCCCGACACCAGAAACGACGCGAAAACAATATTGATCAGCAGGCTGATCTGGCCGATCGAAACGCCGAATACTGCAGGCCCCATCTGCTTCATCACGCGCCAGACGCCCGCATCCCGGAAATTAAGCTTGAAACGCGGCATCATTTTCAGGCGCAGCAGGAATGGCACCTGAAACGCAAGCTGCAGCACCCCGCCGCAGAACACCGCCCACGCCAGCGCCTTCACGGGCGGGTCGAAATACGGCGCCCCCAAAAGCGCGAAGCCGATAAAGGTCAGGTTGAGCAGCGCAGGCGTCAGCGCCGGCACTGAAAACCGGCTGTAAGTATTAAGAATGCCGCCGGCAAGCGACACCAGCGAAATAAAGAAAATATACGGGAACGTAATGCGCAGCAGATCGACAGTGAGCGCAAATTTGTCCGGTGTGGCGGCGAAACCGGGCGCGCTCACGTAAACGATCAGGGGCGCCGCGGCGATGCCCAGCAGCGTCACGACGGCCAGCGCCAGCGCCAGCAGGCCGGATACATGATCGACCAGCAGCCGCGTGTCCGTTTCGCCACGACGGTTCTTGTATTCGGCGAGTATCGGCACGAAAGCCTGGGAAAACGCGCCCTCGGCAAACAACCTGCGCAGCAGGTTGGGAATCTTGAAGGCGACGAAAAACGCGTCGGTCGCTATACCTGCGCCGAACCCGCGCGCCACCACCGTGTCGCGGACAAAACCGAGAATGCGCGACAGCAGCGTCATGCTGCTCACCGCTGCGAGCGCTTTCAATAAATTCATGGCGTGTGGGTTGGAGTACCGGGATAGGCAGGATACTTCACGAACTGAACCGCAGAGGCAACAACGCTATCCGAAAGCGTGAACCGCAAAGGCGCCAAGGCGCAAAGGTTACGCAAGATTACCGTTTTTTCGGGTGTCGCATCTTCTTCGCGTCTTTGCGCCTTTGCAGCAAAGAATCCGTTGCAAGTCGTGGAAACATGCAGGCTAATCCGGTGATTCTTCTTGCTAAACAGGCGGAACGCTCGTATCATAGTGCCCTTTTTACCCACCGGTTTTTGGAGTCCATATGGCCAATATAGCATCCGCCCGCAAAGCGGCACGCCAGAGCGAAAAACGCCGCGCGCTCAACGCGAGCCAGCGTTCCGAGTTGCGCAGCGCAATCAAGCGCGTCAGGAAAGCAATCGAAGCCGGCGACAAGGTCGCGGCCCGCGCGGTACTGCGCGAGTCGACCAAAGTGCTCGACACGATCGCCGACAAGAAGATCATTCACAAGAACAAGGCCTCGCGCCACAAGAGCCGCCTGTCCGCCGCCATCAAGGCGATGGCCTAAACGCCTTCCCCGGCAGCCCCGCCGGCAACGGCGCGGGCGCAACACCCTCGGGACGCTCTTTTTTGCGTCCCGCCCGCAGGGTCAGTTCGTTGTCGCGCGCGAAACCGAACAGGAAACTGTTCGCCGCGGGATCGATCTTCTCGAGTTCACGGTCGACCACCACGCAGCGCACTCCCGCGGACATCACCGGCTTGAGATAGGGCGAATAGCTCAAATGCCGGTCTTCGCTGAATACCGACATCATGCCGCACCAGCGCTCGGCCCAGTCGCTAGGGCGAAACGCGCGGCCGGCAGTGGTCGTGCCGACTATGACGATTTCAAGCGCGCCTTCGAACATTACCGTAGTTTACCAGCGCCGGGCACGCAAAAATTTTGCTTGCGTCGCCGCTGGTGTTGGTTAAATATAGCCACTGGACAAGCAGGTAATACACGGCGGCGGCAGCCGCCGTATTGTTTTGAAGGGTAGATTTTCGATGTCCCACGTAATGAACACCTATAAACGGCAGCACGTCGCCTTCGAGCGCGGCGAAGGCTGCTGGCTATGGGACAAACAGGGCAAGCGCTATCTCGATGCGCTGGCGGGCATCGCCGTGGTCGGCATCGGCCACAGCCACCCGAAGTTCGTGCAGGCGCTGACCGCCCAGGCCGCCAAGCTCATCCACACGTCCAACGTCTACGAAATCGAGCACCAGGAAGCGCTCGGCGAACGGCTGGCGGCGATCTCGGGCATGGACGAAATCTTTTTCTGCAATTCCGGCTGCGAGGCCAACGAAGCAGCGATCAAGATCGCCCGCCTCTACGGCCACCACAAAGGCATCGAAATGCCGGCGATTATCGTCATGGAAAAAGCCTTCCATGGCCGTACCATCGCCACTCTGTCGGCCACCGGCAGCCGCAAGGTGCAGGCCGGCTTCGAGCCGCTGGTGCCGGGATTCGCGCGCGTACCTTTCGACGATCTCGCAGCAGTCAGGAAAGTCGCCGAGAACAACCGCAATGTCGTCGCCGTGCTGGTCGAGCTGATCCAGGGTGAAGGCGGCATCAACATCTGTCATGACGATTACCTGCACGGCCTGCGCGAAATCTGCGATGCCAATGGCTGGCTGTTGATGCTCGACGAAGTCCAAAGCGGCGTCGGGCGCACCGGCAAATGGTTCGCGTTCCAGCACTCGGGCGTAAAACCCGACGTGGTGACGCTCGCCAAAGGTCTCGCCTCGGGCGTGCCTATCGGCGCCTGTTTCGCCGCCGGCGCCGCCACCGGCGTCTTCAAACCCGGCAACCACGGCTCGACTTTCGGCGGCAATCCGCTGGCGTGCGCCGCCGCGCTGACGACGCTCGATATCATCGAGCATGACAAACTGATGGCCAATGCGGTCGCGATGGGCGAATTGATAAACGCCGGGTTCGCCGCGCAGTTGAAAAGCGTGGCAGGCGTGCGCGACATCCGTCACAAGGGCCTGATGGTAGGCATAGAGCTCGAATACCCGTGCGACGAACTCGTCAAGAACGCACTCGCCGCCGGCCTCCTGATCAACGTCACCAACGACAACGTCGTCCGCCTGCTGCCGCCGCTCGTCATCAAGCGCGACGAGGTGGAGCAACTGGTCGCCATCCTGTCGCGGCTGATTGCTGATTTCCTCGCCCGCGCCCGCGCCGCCCAGCCCGCGGTAAAAACCGCTTAAGCGGTTTTTACCGTCCCTTCGCGATGGAGCTCCGTCATTACCTTCAG
>CAMBSS010000266.1 GCA_945870465.1 Bordetella parapertussis
TGCTGCCGCCGGGCGGGAAAGGCACGATCATGCGGATCGGCCGCGCGGGATAGTTGGGGGCAGGGTCGGCGGATGCGGCGCCCGCTATATTGATAGCGGACGCCCAAACGAACAGCACAGCGCAACCTCGTGCGAAGCGTGGACGCATGCCTCCTCCTTTTATGTGCCGCGGCCGCCGTCGAGGGCACTCCGCGCAATGCTGCAGCGATTCTACTCCCGCCGCGCCGTTGCCCGCCCCTGCCGTTTAATCTAGACTATCAATGTCGCACATCCGTAGCTTTCCCCTTCGCAACTTTTGAAACATCCCGCCATGCCGAAACATCTCGCACTGACATTGTTGCTTGCATTCGCCGCGCTGCCGCACGCCGGCGCCCAGAGTTATCCCGACAAGCCGGTTCGGATGGTCGTCCCGTTCGCCGCCGGCGGCACGTCCGACATCCTTGCGCGCTTCGTGGCGCCGCCGCTGACCGCAGCGCTGGGCCAGACGGTCATCGTCGACAACCGGCCGGGCGCGGGCAGCAACCTCGGCAGCGAAATCGTCGCCAAGGCGCCCCCCGACGGCTATACGCTGATCATGGCGACGCCGGCGCTGGCGAGCAATCAGGCGCTGTATGGGAAGCTCAATTACGACCCGGTCAACGGTTTCGCGCCGGTCACGCTGGTCGCCGAAATCCCCATCGCGCTCGTCGTGCATCCGAGCATGCCGACCAAAACGGTCAAGGAACTCATCGCGCTCGCCAAGGCCAACCCGGGCAAGCTCAACTTCGGCTCGTCCGGCAACGGCGGCATCGGCCACCTCGTCGGTGAAATGTTCAAGAGCGCGACCGGCATCAACATGGTCCACGTGCCGTACAAGGGCAACGGCCCTGCGCTGATCGACCTCATGAGCGGGGTCTTGAACCTGACGTTCACCGACATCGCTGGCGGCATGCCGTACATCAAGGCAGGCAAGATGCGTCCGCTAGCGATCGCCAGTGCCAAGCGCAGCTCGCAGCTGCCCGCCGTGCCGGCGATGATAGAGGCCGGCGTTCCCGGATTCGTCGCCACGACGTGGTTCGCCGTGTTCGCGACCGGCGGCACGCCGCAGCCCATCGTCAACCGGCTCAACAGCGAGATCGTCAAATCCCTGCAGCAGCCAGAGATGCGCGAAAAGCTCACCGGCCTCGGCTGCGAAGTCGTCGGCAACAAGCCTGAAGAGCTCGCTGCATTCCTCAGGGCCGAAACCACCAAGTGGGCGAAGGTCATCAAGGAATCCGGCGCCAAAGTCGACTGATCCCGGTTGCGCGGCAACACTGTGTTTCCCTCCCACCCCCGCTACGACTATTCGATGATCGATCGCCGGCCGGTCTACGACTGGCCGGGCGGCAAGCGGCTCGCGTTCTACATCGGCACCAACGTCGAGTATTTTGCGTTCGGCGCGGGTGCCGGCTCCGATCCGGCATTCGGTGCCGGCGGCCGCCAGACGCAGCGCAATTACGCGTGGCGCGACTACGGTCACCGCGTCGGCATCTGGCGGCTCTTCGATCTGCTCGACGAACTGAAGCTGCCCGCCGCCCACAATCTCAGCAGCCTGATGTGCGACCACCGTCCCGACATCGTCGAACGCATGAAGGCGCGTGGCGACGAGATCATCGGCCACGGCCGCACGCAGTCGGAGCGCCAGATGACGATGTGGGAAGGTGACGAGGCGCGCATGGTCGCGGACTCCACGTCCACCATCGAGAAGTTCTACGGCCGCCGCCCCTACGGCTGGATGGGCCCGGGCATGTCGCACACGCCCGTCACCATCGACGTGCTGCAGGAGGCCGGCTACAAGTTCGTGATGGACTGGTGCGCCGACGACCAGCCGTTCTGGATGAAGGCGCGCCAGGGACGCATACTGTCCGTGCCCTATCCGCTCGAAGTGAACGATTCCGTCGCGCTGCTGTTCCGCCATCAGACCGCGGGCGAATTCGCCGACATGATCGTCGACCAGTTCGACGAAATGATCGAGCAATGCGTTGACTACCCGCTGGTGTGCACCATCGCGCTGCACCCGATGACGATGGGCCAGCCGTTCCGGCTCGGCCTGCTCGCCGCTGCGCTGCGCCACGTCGTCAACCACCCCAAGCGCGAGCGCGTCTGGTTCACCCTGCCGGGCCAGATCGCCGACCACTGCGCGGCACTGCCGCACGGCATGCTCCCGGAAAGCTGAGATGACGACGCCGATGCAATTGCCGGATCATCACCGCTATCCTTACTCGGCGATCGGCAGGCGCGCCGATTACAGCTGGCCCGGCGGCAAGCGGCTCGCGTTCTATGTCGCTGTCAGCGTCGAGCATTTCGCGTTCGGCGCCGGCCTCGGCGAAGACATCTCGACTCTCGGCGCGCCGCAGACGCAGCGCAACTTCGGCTGGCGCGACTACGGCCAGCGCGTCGGCCTCTGGAACCTCGTCAAGATGTTCGGCGAGCTGAAGCTGCCGCTCGCTTTCGCCGTCAACGGCATGCTCTATCGCGACCGGCCGGAACTGGTCGATCGTTTGCATGGAAGCGGCGCCGAAATCATCGGCCACGGCCGTACCAGTTCCGAAATGCAGAACGATATGTGGGAACAGGACGAAGCGCATCTCATCCGCGAAGCGACGGACGCAATCGCCGCGAAGTCCGGCAAACCGCCCGCCGGCTGGCTGGGCCCGGGTTTCGGCGAAACGCGCGTCACGCTCGATCTGCTGAAAGAAGCCGGCTACAGCTATGTGCTTGACTGGCCCGCCGACGATCAGCCGTTCTGGATGGCCACGCGCGCAGGACCGTTGCTGTCCGTGCCCTATCCCGTGGAACTCAACGACGTCACCGCTTTGCTGCACCGCCGCCATGCCGGACGCGAATTCGCCGACATGATAGTCAACCAGTTCGAGACCATGCTGGCACAGTCCGAAAAACAGCCGCTGGTCTTCGCGCTGGGACTGCATGCATACGTGGCCGGCCAGCCGTTCCGCCTGCACGCGATCCGCAAGGCGCTGCAGCACTGTTTAGCGCATCGCGATGCGGAGGAAAGAGTGTGGCCTGCGCATCCCGGCGCAATCGCCCGCCATTGCATGCAGCTTCCCGCCGGCATTGTCCCGCGGGCCTGAATCGAACTTACGAAGGAACTCCCATTGACTACCGATACCCTGCCCCGCGTCGTCGTGCTCTCGACGGGCGGCACCATCGCCGGTCGCGGCAACTCCACGATGAGCATGGCGGAATACAAGGCCGGCGAGCTGGGTGGCGACGAACTCGTCGCGGCGGTGCCGGAACTGAAACAATACGCGCGCGTCAGCGTCGAGCAGGTCAGCAATATCGGCAGCTCCAACATGACGTTCGCGATCTGGTGTGCGCTGGCCGAACGCATCAATACACTCTTCACTGCGGACGCCGATGTGGCGGGCGTCGTCATCACGCATGGCACCAGCACCATCGAAGAGACCGCTTACTTTCTGAACCTGACGGTAAAGCATGACCGCCCGGTGGTGCTGGTCGGCTCGCAACGCCCGGCGACGGCGCTGAGCGCGGACGGGCCACTGAATCTCGTCAATGCGGTGCGCACTGCGGCTTGCCCCGACTCGCGCGGCCACGGCGTGCTCGTCGTTCTCAATGATGAAATCAATGCTGCGCGCGACGTGACCAAGAGCAACACCTTTCGCGCGGAGACTTTCCGCTCGGGCGAACTTGGCTTCCTCGGCTACGTAGACCAGGACAAGGTTGCCTACTACCGCTCTTCAACGAAACGGCATACGACCGTGTCCGAATTCGACCTCAAGGCGATCAAAGACCTGCCGCGCGTCGAGATCGTCTACTCGTCGGTAGAAAGCGATGCGCCGCTGATCGTCGCTGCATTGAGCGCAGCAGGCGTACGCGGCATTGTGTTCGCCGCGACCGGCGCAGGCTCGCTGTCGGAACTCGAAGTGGCAGCAATCAAGAAGGCCGGCAAGACCGTGTTCGTGCGCTCGAGCCGCGTTGGCAACGGCCGCGTGATCGGCCGCGCCGAATTCGACCAGCTGGGCGTCATCGCCGCGGACAACTTGAGCCCGCAAAAAGCCCGCGTCCTGTTGATGCTCGGGCTTGCCGTCACCAGCGATGTGGCGACGCTAAGAAGGATGTTCGCGGAGTACTAACAGGTTCGGTGAAATGCACTTCGTCGTTCCCGCGCAGGCGGGAACCCAGTAAATTCAACTGCGTCTGGATACCCGCCTGCGCGGGTATGACTAAATCACTCCGGCTTCAGCCCCGCCGCCTTGATCACGCGCGCCCACTTCGCCAGCTCGTCGTTGATGGTCACCGCGAACTCCGCCGGCGTGCTGCCAACCGGGTCCAGCCCCTGCGGCACCAAGCGCTCGCGCACATCATTCATTTTCACGATCTGCGCGATTTCGGAACTCAGCCGCGTGACGATGGCGCGCGGCGTGTTGGCCGGCGCAAGCAGGCCGTACCACGAACTCGCTTCGTAATCGGGAACGCCGGCTTCTATCATGGTGGGGACATCGGGGGCGGAGCTCGTGCGCGCCCGGCTCGTCACCGCCAACGCGCGCAGCTGGCCTGCCTTGACCAGCGCGAGCACGGATGCGGTCGACGGAATCATCGCGACGATATGGCCGCCGAGCAG
>CAMBSS010000267.1 GCA_945870465.1 Bordetella parapertussis
TACAAGCAAAGCATAAGGGATTGAAAGCGTAAATGAGTGAAGGAATGAATATGTGAATGTGCGCCCCACCCCGCTACTACTTCACCCTTTCACTCCTTCACTCTTTCACACCAACAAATGACTCTCACCGAGCTCCGCTATATCGTCGCCCTCGCGCGCGAACGCCATTTCGGGCGCGCGGCGGAGAAGTGTTTCGTCAGCCAGCCGACCCTGTCGGTGGCGATCAAGAAGCTTGAAGAGGAACTCGGCGTTACGCTGTTCGAGCGCCACACGTCTGACGTCACGGTGACGCCGCTGGGCGTGCGCATCATCGAACAGGCGCAGCGCGTACTCGAGGAAACCGCCGCCATCAAACAGATTGCGGCACAGGGCAAGGACCAGCTTGCCACACCACTGCGCGTCGGCGCCATCTACACCGTCGGCCCCTACCTGCTGCCGCAACTGATACCCATAGTGCACAAGCGCGCGCCGCACATGCCATTGCTGCTGCAGGAAAATTTCACGGTCAAGCTCGGCGAACTGCTGAGAAACGGCGAACTCGACGTGGCGATCCTGTCGCTGCCCTACGCCGATACCGGCATCGTCACGCAGGCGGTCTACGACGAGCCTTTTCGCGTCGTCATGCCGGCAAGTCACGCATGGAGCAAGAAAGCGAAAATTCCCGCCGAACAGCTGTGCAACGAAACGCTGCTCCTGCTCGGCGCCGGCAACTGCTTTCGCGACCAAGTATTGCAGGCCTGCCCGCGCGTGCGCGCAGGCGCCAGCAACATGCAGCAATCGCTGGAAGGCAGTTCGCTCGAAACCATACGCCACATGGTCGCCTCCGGCGTAGGCATCACGGTGCTGCCATCGACCGCGGCCGAGAGCAAATCGGCGGCAAGCCCGCTGCTTGCCGTAAGGCCCATCAGCTCGCCGCAACCCAGCCGCCGCATCGCGCTGGCCTGGCGCGCCAGTTTTCCCCGCCTGCAGGCCGTCGAAGCGCTGCGGCTCGCCATCCTCGCCTGCAAGCTGCCCGGCGTTACGCTGCTCCCCGCAGCCCAAATCGAGAGATGAAAGAGCAGGATAGACGATAGACGGGTTTCCGCCCCACGTCTCTCGTCTCTCGTCTCTCGATTTTCCCCTTGCTCATTTCGATAGCAATAAACTATCGATTATATTGTAACAATCCATTGGATCAATCGATCCCATCGACCTAAGATGCTCTCCGTGCAGCAATTAAATCGCGTTTAACCACTACCAGGAGAGCTCATATGAAACCGGAATCCGTCACCATCAAGAACCTCGAAGCCGCGTTCGCCGGCGAGTCGATGGCGCATATCAAGTATATGTACTTCGCTAAAATCTGCCGCGCAGCCGGCGACGTCGAGTCCGCCAAGGTGTTCGAGGAGACCGCCGCCCAGGAAGTGCAGCACGCGTTCGGCCACCTCGATCTGCTCTACCCCGCCGACCAGATGTCGTCGGCGAAGGCACTCGAAATGGCGATTGCCGGCGAGACTTACGAATACACCGAAATGTATCCGCAGTTCCGCCACCTCGCCGAACAGGAAGGCAACCACAAAGCGGTCGCCGAAATGGACGAGCAGATCGTGGAATCGAAAGAGCACGCGCAACGCTTCCAGAACACCCTCGCCAAGGCCGCGAAGCGCTTCGCAGCGCTGGCCAAGGTTGAAGAGCGTCATGCCAACCATTACCGCGCGACGCTCGCCAAAATCGCCGCCTAAGACACCCCGGATTTATCGTCATACCTGCGCAGGCGGGTATCCAGAAACGGTTCAACCTCCCGGGTTCCCGCCTGCGCGGGAACGACGAAGACAGAATTTTTAGGACCTTGGCTAACTAACTTAGATACGAACAGGAGAATCGACATGAAAAAGTGGCAATGCATAGTTTGCGGTTACGTATACGACGAGGCGGCCGGCGATCCGGATCACGGCATCAAGGCCGGCACGCGCTGGGAAGACATCCCGGCCGACTGGTCGTGTCCTGATTGCGGGGTGGCGAAGGCCGATTTCGAAATGGTGCTGCTTGCGGCCTGAGCCGTTTCAGCATGCTGACTGAAGTAGAATAGCGCGCTCCAGTTATGCCGGCCTCCGCAGCACCGGGCCGGCATAAGCGCTTTCGCAACCTTTACGAGTCCATCATCACATGAACCCCATCGTCATCCTCGGCAGCGGGCTTGCCGGCTACAACGTCGCGCGCGAACTGCGCAAGCTCGACAAGGAAACGCCGCTCACCATCATCAGCGCCGACAGCGGCCATTTCTATTCGAAGCCCATGCTTTCGAGCGCGCACGGCAGCGGCAAGACGCCGCAAAGCATCCCACTCAATTCTGCGGAGCAGATGGCCACGCAACTGAACGGCGTGGTGCGCACCAACACGCGCATTACCGCGATCGACACGGCGGCTCACACAATCAAAATTGGCGACGAGACGGTCGCCTATACCAAGCTCGTACTGGCGCTGGGCGCCGACCAGATCCGGCTGCCGATCAAGGGCAGCGCGGCCGACCGCATCCTGACCGTCAACGATCTCGACGAATACGCGAGCTTCCGCGCCGCATTGAAAGATAAATGCACTGTCGCGCTGATCGGCGCGGGCCTCATCGGCAGCGAATTCGCGAACGATCTGACCACCGGCGGCCACAAGGTCGAAGTCATCGACATCGCCGCGCATCCGCTGTCACGCCTGCTGCCACCAGAAGGCGGCGCGCTCCTGCAGAAGAAGCTTGCGGAACTTGGCGTCGTCTGGCATCTGGGTACCAGCGTCTCCGCACTCGATGCGGATGGCGAAAAGCTCCGCGTCACACTCGCCAATGGCCACAGCTTTACCGCCGACGTCGCACTGTCGGCAGTCGGCCTGAAGTCGCGCACTGCGCTGGCGGCTGCGGCCGGCATCACGGTCAACCGCGGCATCGCCGTTAACCGCCATCACGAAACCAGCGCGCCGGACGTCTATGCGCTCGGCGATTGCTCGGAGGTTGAAGGCCTGGTGTTGCCCTACGTGATGCCCATCATGCACTCCGCGCGCGCGCTGGCGGCAACGCTGGCCGGCAAGCAGACAGCGGTCAGTTACCCGGCGATGCCCGTACTCGTCAAGACTCCGGCGTGCCCGACCATAGTCTCGCCGCCGCCCATCGGCGTCGAAGGCAAGTGGACGGTGACAGCCGATGCAGAAGGCGTTAAATCGCTGTTCCACGATGCGTCCGGCAAGCTGGTGGGTTTTGCGCTGAACGGCAAGGCCACCGCGGAGCGCGCAGCGCTCACGCCGCAATTGCCGCCAGTGCTGGAGTAAAGAACGTGAGGGCGTGAAGGTATCGAAAAAACCCTCTCCCGCTCTATCGCTCTCACACCCTCACGGCAGTTAGCCTTCCAGCCAGCAGCGCGCGATCGCATCCTCGATCCACGCGATTTCTGCATCGAGCGTGCTGTAGTGAACGCCGTCGTCGCCATTGCCTGCGCTGCCCTTGATCCGGTGCAGCGCGGCTGACCGCATGTTGGCGTCGCTCACGGCATAGCCCAGGCGCTCATAGCGCTCGGCTTCGATGGCGATTTCCTCGCGCGGACCGTTGCCGAACCAGATCCATTGCGCGACGAACTCCTGGGCGACTTTTTCCAGTTCGCAAAAATCGCCATCCGCCAGCGGCTGCGCCGGGTCGATATCGCGATATTCGACGCCGCCGCCGCGGGGCACACGCCACGCGCGGCTCCACTCGGCCGCGCCCTGCGTGGCCAGCAGCTCTATGGCGCCGGTCGCCAGGTCGCGCGTGATACGGAACAGCGCATCTTCCCTGCCCGTCAGCATATAACCTCGGCACTCGTCGCGGCCGCTGCGTATCACGGCCAGGGCAAGGTTCAGATATCCGCCGGCGGCTATCCTGATCGCGACCGCGTGGCCGGCGCCGGATGCTGCGAGGTTCTCGACCTTCTGCTCCGTCAACGTGCCGCGCGCGATGGTCGCGCTACCGCGCACGCCGCTGCCGGCGTCGATCCATTCCGCCACCACGGTCAGGTCCGGAAACTCGTTCGAAGCCAGCGCAAATGGCGGAAAGGGAATGCCACCCTGCACTTTGAGATCGTAATGCAACGCGCCGGCAGCATGCTGCTCTTCACATTCGCCCGCGAAGCCGTGCTCGGCGAACAGCAGCTTCAGCCGCGCATCGAACGCCGCGACCTCATCCGGCTCGCCGCGGACTTTGAACACGACATGCGTCAGAGCCGACGTCATGAGCGTTCCAGTCGACGAAAACACGCGAGCCCCGCGACCAGCGCGCACACCCCGACCGCCGCAAAGGCAATGGCGTAGCTCGCGCTGACGGCGACGATAGCCCAGTATAGGAACGGGCCAACTACCACGCCGAAGTAAGTCATGCCCAAGGTCGCGCCCGTGGCACGCGCGATATCGCCGTCGGGCGCGATGCGCGCAACCTCCGCGACGAACACCCCGTTCCAGCCGATCGCGCTCGCGCCGAATACCACCGCGAGCGCCACTACGCCCGCATAAGGCCATTGCGCCGATATTTGCGTCATCGCGAACGCACAGGCCGCCATCACTACGCCCAACGCCCCCAGCACCA
>CAMBSS010000268.1 GCA_945870465.1 Bordetella parapertussis
ATGCGTTCGACTTTCGAAAATACGCGGCACGCTATTTTGCTGCGTTTTGCTATCGTTTTAACCGGCGCTTCGACCTGCGCTCACTACACACACGCCTCTTGGCCGCTGCCGCCGGCGCCACACCACAACCATTACGCTTGATCCGGTTGTCTGACGTTCATTGCTAATCAGGAAACGGATTGGCCTTGGCCCCCTTCACCACGGTCTTCTCGAACATGGGGAAACTCACGCCGTAATTGAGCTGGCAGAACTCCGCGACTTCCTTGTTGCTGCCCGGCTCCTGCCCGCCGAAATCGTTTGACGGAAAGCCCACCACGACCAGGCCGCGCTTCTCGTAGCGCTTGAACAAAGCTTCCAGCCCTTCGTATTGCGGCGTGTAGCCGCACTGGCTCGCGGTATTCACCACCAGCACGACTTTGCCCGCGTAATCGCACAACGATTGCGGCTTGCCGTTCAAAAGCCCCGGGAAACTGTAATCGAGCACCGGTTTACACGCCTGGGGCGCGGCGAACGCGCAGGCGCCCGACAACAAGGCCAGGGTGCCGATCAATAATTGATTCAGCTTCATGCCTGCTCTTCAGATGGAAGATAACTTCGTTACTTCATCAACTCGGCGCTGCGCTTCACCGCTTTTACGATATTGATGTAGCCGGTGCAGCGGCACAGATTGCCTTCAAGTCCGTGATAAATCTCTTCATCGGTCGGGTGCGGATTGTCTTTCAGGAAGGCGCTGATCGCCATGATCATCCCCGGCGTGCAGAAACCGCATTGCAGCGCGTGGCAGTCGGTGAACGCCTGCTGCACCGGGTGCAGCTTGTCGCCCTTGGCCATGCCTTCGATGGTGACGATGTCGGCGCCGCTCGCCTGCACCGCCAGCATGGTGCACGACTTGATCGCGCGCCCGTTGACGTGGACGGTGCAGCCGCCGCACTGGCTGGTGTCGCAGCCGATATGCGTGCCGGTAAGCTGGAGTTGGTCGCGCAGCACATCCACCAGTAAAGCGCGGTCTTCGACTTCGCGCGAATGTTTGGTACCGTTGACGGTCAGTTCGATTTTTGTCATGGGATTGAATTCAGGAGTCAGGATTCGGGAATCGGGATTCAGAGTTACGCGGCGAGCAGTTTCTGCAGCGCGCGTTTGGTCATCACCCGGGCAAGATTGGCGCGGTATTCGCGCGTGGCATGGATATCTTCGTTCATGTCGTCGGTCGCAAGCTCAACGCCTTCGAGCGCATCTACGCTCATTTTCTTGGCGAGTGCTTTTTCCGCGGCTTCCCAGCGGAACACGCCGGATGCCGCACCGGTGACCGCCACGCGCAAACCTTTGGCGCCTTCGGCAACGAATACGCCCGCCATGGCATAACCCGACGCCGGGTGCGGAAACTTCTCATACGCCGCGCGCTTCGGGATATTGAATTTGATGGACACGATGATCTCGCCCTCTTCCAGCGCGGTGGCGAACATGCCCTGGAAATAATCACCCGCCGCGATTTCGCGCTTATTGGTGACTACCGCCGCGTCGAGTGCCAGCACTGCCGCCGGATAATCGGCAGCCGGATCGTTATTGGCGACCGAGCCGCCGATGGTGCCGCGGTTGCGCACCTGCGGGTCGCCGATCTGGTCGGCAAGCGCCGCCAGCGCGGGGATCGCCTTCTTCACAACGGCAGAAGTGGCGACCTCATGGTGCTGGCTCGCCGCGCCGATCACGAGTTGTGTGCCCTTGACTTCGATGCCGCGCAATTCCGGCAGGCCGCCGATATCGACGAGATGCGTCGGCTGCGCCAATCGCTGCTTCAGGGTCGGAATCAGCGTCATGCCGCCCGCCAGCAACTTGGCGTCCGGATTGGCCGCAACGAATGCCTGCGCTTCGCTGAGCGATTTTGCCTTCACGTAATTGAATTCAAACATGCGACTCCCTTATTTCCTGGCTGCCTGGATGGAATGCCAAACCTTGCTCGGCGTGTACGGCATGTCGAGATGCCCGACGCCCGCCGGCCGCAACGCATCGGTCATGGCGTTGGCGATTGCGGGCAACGAAGCGGTGCAGCCCGATTCTCCCACGCCTTTCGCCCCGATGGCGTTGAGCTTGCTCGGCAGCGGATGGTCGCCGACCTTGATATTGCGCAAAAAGCCGGCGCGCGGCATGCAGTAATCCATGAAACTGCCGGTCTGCAACTGGCCGCTGGCGCGATCGTAGATGACATGTTCGTAAAACATCTGCCCGGCGCCCTGCGTGACGCCGCCGTGCACCTGGCCTTCGACGATGTGGTGATTAATGATGACGCCGCTGTCGTCGACCGCCACGTAAGACGCGATTTCCGTCACCCCGGTGTCCGGATCGATTTCGACTTCGGCGATATGGCAGCCGTTGGGCCAGGTCGAGCCGACCGTTGCTTCAGCGAGTGTGTTCATCGGGTGCGGATGGCGGTCCGCGAGTTTTTTCGCGAGCTGCTCGAAACTGATGGTCTTGTCGCCGTCGCGTGAACTGAACGCGCCTTTGCCGTAATCGACTTGCGAGGGCTCGAGTTCAAGCTCCTCGGCTGCCAGCGGTTTGGCCTGCTCGATCAGTTTCTCGGCGGCTATTTTACATACGCTGCCCACACCCGCCATCGAGCGCGAGCCACCGGTGTGATTGCCGACAAGGGGGTGGCCAGGATCGCATTCCCGCAAAGTCACCGCTTCGTGCGGCAGGCCCAGCGTATCGGCGACCACCGACGTGAAAGTCGTCTCATGGCCCTGCCCCGACGACATGCTCACGGTGAACACGGTCAATTTGCCGGCGGCATCCACTTCGATGGCGACCTGGTCTTTGGGAAATACGCCGGCGCCGGTCGCTTCTATGATGGTCGAGAGCCCCAAGCCGCGCAGCTTGCCGCGTTTTGCCGCAGCCGCGCGCCGCTTTTCGAAACCAGCCCAATCCGCGGTCTTGAGCGCCTGGTGCATGCAGCCCGCAAAATCGGAAGGCTCATATACGCCCAACGTCGGCGTCTTGTAAGGGAATGCTTCAGGCGGAATGAAATTGCGCCGCCTGATTTCGGTGCGGTCGATTTTCATCTCGTCAGCAGCGCGATCGACCAAACGCTCGACCACATACGCAATATCGGGACGGCCCGCGCCGCGATAAGCTGCTATCGGCACCGTGTTCGTCAGCACCACCTTGAAGCTGCCATAGAGCGCAGGCGTCTTGTAAACGCCGGTCATCAGAGTTGCCGGATTGCGCAAATGGCTGATCGAACCGGTCGGCGTCAGGTAAGCGCCCATGTCGCACAGGAAATCGTAACGGGCAGCGAGGAACTTGCCATCGCGGTCCAGCGCCAGTTCGCCGGCCATCTCGATGCCGCGCCCGTGCGCGTCCGACATGAAACCTTCGGCCCGCGAACTCACCCATTTCACGGGCCGCCCGAGCTTTTTCGCCGCTATCATCAGCGCGCCGTGCTCGGGGTAAACGCCGCTGCGCTGCCCGAAGCTGCCGCCGACGTCGCGTGTGTGCACGCGGAATTTCTCCTCCGGCACGCCGGTCAGCATTGACAACTGCTTGCGCAGCATCAGCATGCCCTGCGATGGCGTATAGAGATCGTAGCTCTCGCTGGCCGCGTCATAACCAACGACGCACGCGCGCGGCTCCATCGGATTCGGCGCCACTCGCGTGGTGACCGTCTTCAGGCGCGCCACATGCGCAGCTTTGGCGAACGCTTGCTCCACCGCGGCGGCGTCGCCCGTTTCCCATTCAAAGCACAGGTTGCCCGGAACGTTCGCGTGCAACTGCGGTGCTCCCGGCGCGAGCGCGTCCTCGAAAGTGACGGCCGCGCCCAAATCGCGGAATTCGATCTCGATGGCATCGAGCGCGTCCTGCGCCGCCAGCGGCGACTCCGCCACCACCATGGCGATTGCCTCGCCCACGAAGCGCACCCTGTCGGTGGCAAGCGCCGGCCGCGCCGGCTTCAATATCTGCGTGTCATTGCGCCCCGCGAAGGACAATAAGTTGGGGAATTGCGTATAGCGCGCGGCGACTGCGTCTGCACCCGTGAATACTGCTACCACGCCCGGACGCTTGAGCGCGGGTTTGGCATCGATGGAAACGATTTCGGCATGCGCGCGGTCGGCGCGCAGAAACGCGGCATACAACTGACCTGGCAGATTGGTGTCGGCGGTATAACATCCGCTGCCGGTAATAAAACGCAGGTCTTCGCGGCGGTTGGCCGCTTGGTGATCACTCATGGTGTGGAATTCGCTATTGGATGTAGGAGTGCAGCCGCTAGTCTACCTTGGCGCCGGATGCTTTGACGACTTTTTCCCATTTTACAACGCCGTCGCGGATATGCGTGCTCGGCGCGTCTGGGTTCCAGCATGCATATCAGGAAATCTCCACGGGTTTGCCGCTTGCTATGGACTCGATGATGCCTTCGAACGCCGCTATCGTTGCCGTCATTTCAGCCGGCGTGATTGGGTACGGCGCGCCACCAGCGACCGCCTGCGCGAACGCATCGAATTCGGCGCGCAGCGAA
>CAMBSS010000269.1 GCA_945870465.1 Bordetella parapertussis
CTATTTTCCCGTGGGACGGAGAACGCCGACGACCGCGTCAAGCAGGCGATTAAACGCCTCATCATTCAGAATGCCGACCTCCGACACAAGCAGTTCCTGATTGGCAGTGAACAGTTTGCCGGGCCTTGAAACAAGGCCGCGCAGCGCTCAACTCTCGGCGCGCCGAGAGGTTAGTCAGCCGTTGCGCCGGAGGCTTTGACGACGCGCGCCCACTTGGGAATCTCGGTCTTGATGTACGCCGAAAATTCTTCTGGCGTGCTGGTGAGCGGGTCGACGCCCACGGCAGCAAGGCGCTTCTGGCTATCCGGATCCTGCAGGACTGTGTTGAGCGTCCGATTCAATTTGGCGACGATGGGTCCGGGCATGCCGGCCGGCCCGACAAACCCGTACCAGGCCACCGCCTCGAAACCGGGCAGGGTTTCGTTGACGGCGGGGACATCGGGAATCGCGGGGTGGCGCTTCGCGCTGGTCACGGCGAGGCCGCGCAGTTTGCCCGACTTTACGACCTGGATCGAGGAAGAGAGGCTCGCGAACAGGAACTGAACGCGGCCGCCGATGACATTGGTCATTGCCTCGCCGGAGCCTTTGAAAGGAATGTGGACGGTGCTGACCCCCGCCATCACGTTGAAGAGTTCGCCGGAGAGATGGACGGTTGTGCCGACGCCGGAGGATGCGAAATTCAGTTCTCCCGGCTTCGCCTTGGCGAGTGCGATGAGGTCCTTGACGGATTGCACCGGCAATTGCGGGCTGACGACCAGCAGGTTCGGGCTCGAGGACGCCAGCCCGATGGGCGTGAAGTCCCGGACGGGATTGAACGAAAGGTTCCGGTAGAGCGTCGCATTGATCGCGTGCGTGCCCGCGGTCACGCACATGATCGTATAGCCGTCGGGCGGGCTGCTTCGCGTGAGCTCCGAGGCAATATTGCCGCCAGCCCCGGGTCTGTTGTCGATCACGAAGTTCTGGTTCAGGGCTTCGCTCATTTTTGCGCTGACGGTGCGCGCCAGAATGTCCGTCGCGCCACCCGCTGCATTGGGCACCAGGACGCGAACCGGTCGCGACGGGTAAAGCTGGCCCTGCGCTGCTGCGTTCGCGCTCACGGTGCACCAGAGCAGCGCCGCAAGCGTGATACGCGACAAAAGGGTTGGGAGCGTGCAGTTCATCGATGTTCAGACCCTGTGAAAAAGTGACCTGGCAATGCCAACCGCATCCCGCCGTACGCGCCGTCCGACCCTTGAGGCTGCGTGGCGGGAGCAATGAAAATTGACGGCGGGCGTTGGCGTTCCCCTTCAGGCTCGCCGCGCTGCCGCTCAGTCCGGCTTGGCGCCGGAGGCTTTAACGACTTTGCCCCACTTCAGCATTTCGCTTTTCAGGAACACGGCGAACTGTTCCGGCGTGCTGCCGACGGGGTCCGCGCCGTCGGCAATGAGGCGGTCGCGCACGTCGGTGTTCCTGACCACGTTCGCGATGTCGGCGGAAATCTGCTTCACGATCGCCGGCGGAATGCCCGCCGGCCCGATCACGCCGCGGAAGGCGTCCATTTCATAGCCCGGCAGCACCTCGCCCATGGACGGTACGTCTGGCATCGCGGCGACGCGCTTGCGGCTGCTCACCGCGAGGCCTTTCAGGCGTCCCGCCCGCAGATACGGCGCGGCCGAAGCGGTCGTCGTCATCAGCATCGTGACGCGTCCCGCGATCACGTCCGTGGCCGCCTCGGGGATGCCCTTGTACGGCACGTGGATGAGATCGAGGCCCGCCATGCTCTTGAACATTTCCGTCGCGATGTGCGGCGCCGAGCCCGAACCCGGCGAAGCGTAGGTCAACTGCCCGGGCTTCGCCTTGGCGAGCGCGATCAGGTCCTTGATCGTCTGCGCCGGCATGGTCGGGCTGGTGACGAGGATGTTCGCCACCGAGTCGATCTGCGTCACCGGCACGAAGTCCTTGATCGGATCGTACGGCAGCTTCGCGTGCAGGCTCGGGTTGATGACGAAGGTCGTGGTGATGACGAGAAAGGTGTAGCCGTCCGGCGTCGCCTTGGACACGATCTCGGTGCCGACGATAGTGCCGGCGCCGGGCCGGGACTCGACGATGATCGGCTGGCCGTACTTGTCCGTCAGCTTCTGGCCGATCAGGCGCACCACCACGTCGAGCGTGCCCGGCGTGAACGGCACAATGAAGCGGATCGGGCGCGCCGGCCAGGCCTCCGCAGCATGCGCGGCGGGCGCCGCAACCACGGCCAGGGCGGCAGTGAGCAGAACGTGTTTCATCACCATGCCCCCGCGTAGCCTTCGCGCCGCGGATCGGCCCCGGCGTGTTTCAGGCCGGTTTTGGGGTGCGCCATGATCGCGCACACGCCGGCGTTTTCCGCTGGAAACTGCGGCCAGACGTCCACGTCGTGGCCCATCGCGCGCAACGACTCGATCGTCTTTTTCGGGAAGGTGTCCTCGATGTTCAGGCGCGCCGGCAGGTAGTTGTGCGGCGCAAAGGAATTGGGGAAATTCCAGCTTGAGATGCGCGGCGCTTCCACCGCCGCCTGCACCGGCTTGTCGAACTCGACGATGTTGAGGAACACCTGCAGCATCGCCTGCGACTGCGTGTCGCCGCCCGGCGTGCCGAAGGTCATGAACAGTTTGCCGTCGCGGAAGGCGAGCGACGGGTTGGGCGTCAGGCGCGGGCGCTTGCCCGGCGCAACGATGCTCGGATGGCCGGGCGTCAGCCGTGACTGGCAGCCGCGGCCGGACAGCGCCACGCCGGTGCCGGGGATGATCGGCACGTCGTACTGCGGGTCGGAGAGCGTCGCGGAATAGCCATTGCCGTCGCGGTCCATCACGCAGCCGTAGATGGTGCCGGGCTGCAACGCGCGGTTAGCCACGCCGCGCTCGTCGCCCTGCGCCTGCCCGTGCAGCAGATACGGCTTCGGCCCGCCTTCGGGATAACCCGGATCGGGCAGATTGGGAAACGCGTGCTGGGGATTGATGCGCGCGCGCTGCCGCGCCGCGTAGGCATCGGCCAGCAGGCCGGCCCGGGGCATGTTCACGAACTTCGGATCGCCAGAATAGGCCTCGCGATCGGCGAAGGACAGGTTCAGCGCCTGGTTGACGGCGTGCACGTAGGCGATGGAGTTGTGGCCCAGCGCCTTCAGGTCGTAGCCCTCAAGGATCTTCAGTGTTTCCAGCAGGACGATGCCCTGGCACCAGACGTCGCAGCTGTGCACCGTGTAGTCACGATACTGGACGGAAATGCTGTCCTCGACCGGCACTTCGAAGCCCGCGAGATCGTCCTTGGTGACGAAGCCGCCGTGCTCCTGGTGGTAGTCGTGCACTTTCTGGGCGAAGGGGCCGCAGTAGAACCAGTCGTGCACCGCGCGCAGCTTCTTGTCGCGGTCGCCGTGCGTCGTACGCTCGGCTTCCATCATCGTGAAGATCGTCTTCGCGAGGTTGGTCTGTTTCATGACGTCGCCCACCTTCGGCGATTTGCCGCCGGGCTGGAACACTTCCGCGTTGTCGGGCCAGCGCTGGAATTTCTCCGCCGTCCATTCGATGTTGCTGGCGAGCAGCGGATACATGGCAAAACCGTCGCGCGCGATTTCCATGGCGGCGGTGGCGGCCTGCGTGAAGGAGATCGTGCCGTAGCGGCGCAGCGCCTCGATGTGCGTGGCGGGCGCCGCCGGCATCACGGTGCGCAGCAGCCCTTCCGGCACGTGCGCACCGCCTTCCTTGCGCAGCCGTTCGATGTCCGTCTTCGCGGGCCAGTAGCCGAGACCGGCCAGACTGACGACACGGTCTTCCTTCTTCAGGTAGATCAGCGTCGGCGCGACGCCGCCGAAGCTCACCATGTCCGGCTGCAGCATCGCGAGCGCCATCGCGGCGCACACGCCGGCATCAACCGCGTTGCCGCCGCCGTCGAGGATGCGCATCGCCGCGCAGGTCGCGAGGTAATGCCCGGTCGCGACGGCGTGATGCGTGCCGACCACGGTGGGCCGGAAGCTCGGCGGCTGGATCGCCATTTTGGATTTGCGTTTCATGCGGACCCTTTCTGGTTCAAACAAGCGTTCGGTGGTGAATTAGATAAGCTTATGGGGTCAGATCTTGAAATATAAGAAACTAATAATTCAAGACCCTGTTGTTACGCAAACTCTCCTCCGGGTAGGTATCGACGCCATCTATCCCCCCTCTGTTTTTTGGCGCCGTGCGGTGGACGGCACAAGAAGAAATAGTTGCTTACTTTTTATCTTTGTCCTTGTCGGGCACGACGGCATCTACTACGGTGCCCACCGCTTTGGCGCCGACTTTGACCGTGGTGGTAACCGCACTGATTCCTGCATCAGCCACCGTAAGAATGGTGCAACCTGCCTGAAGCAACAGCATCGGCAATATCAGGCGTTTCATTCGCAATGCCTTAAATTAAATG
>CAMBSS010000270.1 GCA_945870465.1 Bordetella parapertussis
TATCGCCTACGTTTTTTGCGGCGGCCACGGGATTCATGTTGCGGAGTGAGCGTAAATGACCACCGAATCGTTGCTGATTGCCATACTCGCGGTATTGACCCTGATTTTGATTCTGACCGGGCTCGCCACCGTTTTCCTTGTCAACACCATGCGCGCCATGCGCGCCGAGCAGGGGGCGATGCGCCGTGCGATCTCCAGCATGGACTGGACCACTGTGCTGGGGCACCTGCAGAGCTCGGGCAAGGAGTCGGTGCGTATTCTCGACATCATCGACAAGCGCCTGCAGAAACTTGAGGCGCTGGAAAAACTGCAGATCTCCCAGTCGTCATTCAAGCAGAACCGCTGACGCGACTCTTGCGATCAATTTTAGAAAGGGCGGCTGCGGCCGCCCTTTTTTATCTCATGCGGGCATGGCCAAGGCCAATTCGCGGTTATTGTGGCGCAAGGTGGTCCACCACTAATTGCTTGCCTTCCTTGCGCACGAATTCCATAAAGCTTTGCGCGACGAGCGTCGGTTGTTTGCCTACTGGGTAAACGAAGTACCAGTGGCCCTCAATGGGCAGGCCTTTGACGTCGAGCGTCGCAAGACGGTCGTTCTCGGTGTCGAGCCCGAGGTTGTAGCGCGACATGATCGACACGCCAAGGCCGGCGAGTATCGCTTGCTTGATCGCCTCGTTCGAGCCGAGTTCCATGCGGATATTGGGCTTGACGCCGTGCTGGTCGAAGATCTGCTGCACAATCATGCGCGTCCCGGAGCCGGGTTCGCGGATCAGAAACGGTTCGGCTGCAAAGCGCGCAAACGGTATCCGCCGCTCGCGCGCGAGGGGATGATCCGCATTTGCGTAGGCCACCAGCGGATTCGGCAGGATCATCTGTGTCACCACGTCAATATCCTGCGGCGGGTTGGCGAAAATATAGAGATCGTCCGCATTGTTGTTCAGGCGCTCGATCAGTGCCTGGCGGTTGTGGATCTGTAGCGCAACGTCTACACCCGGATGTTTTTGCACGAACGCCGCGAGCATGCGCGGGGCGAAATACTTTCCGGTAGTGCTGACGGCCAGCCGCAGCCGGCCGGCTTTCAGCCCACGCAGATCCGCGAAACGGTCTTCTACGCGCGTGAGAGCCGCGAACATTTCCTCGCATGTGGCATAGAGCAGGCGGCCGGCGTCGGTCAGGTGGGTTTTACGCCCGACCTGCTCGAAGAGCGGCAGGCCGATCGTTTCGCCGAGCTTTTTGATCTGCACCGATACGGTGGGTTGCGCCATGTAAAGTTCCTCGGCGGCGCGCGTAAAGCTGCCCAGGCGGGCGACGGCCTCGAAGACGCTCAGCTGGGGCAGGGTGCCGTGCTTCAGGTAGCGGCGGATTTTGCTTTGCGGCATGTGGCTTCTCCAATTTCAAGAGTTGAACACTGCCGTGCCCGTTTTGCCGGGCAGCGGCCTTTACCCCTGACAAGCAAAGGCCACCAATAAAAAAGACCTTTACCATGTCTGGCAAAGGTCTCGCTCGCAACGTTGCAGTTGCCGGCACGACCGGGGAAACGCTCCCGTATTGACGATCGTGCTGTAACAGCCAAACCGCGGCTGCCGAAGCTACTCCCCTTTGGAGGGTGCCGATCATTACGATCAGGCCGAGGAATTATACCGATGGATAATCGAAAGGCAAGCGCCGCCCCTGACCGGACAGGCGCCGGGCAGACGGGTGATTACGTTTGCCAAAGTCCGCGCTAGCCAGCGGGCGCGACTCATTACGAAAGCAAATCCAACCGATTAAGAACATTCACTTGTGCGGTGAAGCGCGGCCGGCATAATGGCGTCGCTGCAGTCGCGGGGCGTCAAAGTTTGCCCCCTTCGGCACAGGTGTACCCTCCCCAGGGGGAGTAGCTACAGGCGGCACCACCGCCTGCGGTAAAGCCGTCATCACGGGAGCAATCCCCGGTTTTACTGGCAACCACTGCGTTGTAAGCGAGACCTTGGTCAGGCCGTCATGCGGCCTGGCTGGCTCGTTCGGCGCAGGGTGCGATCAGCGACTTTTTTGTATCTGGGAGGTATCAATGGATCTGTTTTCCGCACAGTTTTTCTCCGCACTGCTGGCCATCGTCATCATCGACCTCGTGCTCGCCGGCGACAATGCAATCGTAATAGCACTTGCCGCGCGCAAGCTGCCGGCGCATCTCAGGTCCAAAGCCATCATGTGGGGCACGGTCGGCGCGATCGTCGTGCGCAGTTCGCTGACTGTCGTCGTGGTATGGCTGCTCAAAATTCCAGGCTTGTTGCTGGTGGGCGGCGCGTTGCTGGTGTGGATCGCCTACAAGCTGCTGTTGCCCGAGCAGCTGGACGAGACGGCAAATCACAGCCCAGCAGACAGCTTCTGGGGCGCCATGAAAACCATCGTCATCGCGGATGCCGTGATGGGGCTTGATAATGTGCTGGCGGTTGCCGGTGCGGCGCAAGGCAGCTTCCTGCTGGTGGTGCTCGGCCTCCTGATCAGCATCCCGATCGTGATCGGCGGCAGCCAGATCATCCTCAAGTTCGTCGACCGGTTCCCCTCAATCGTTTATGTCGGCGCCGGCGTGCTCGCCTGGACTGCCGCCAAGATGATGATGAGCGAGCCCTTGATCAAGGATTACTTTGTCGATCAGGTTGCGCTTTCATTGACAGTGTATGCAGTGGTCATCGGTGGTGTTCTCGGCGCCGGAATGCTGGTCAATCGCCGCCACATGGGTCAGCACGCCGATGCGCACGTTGTGGATCTTGCGGCCAAGTCCGCGGCCGTCTCTGATGCGGGCACCTGAACAGGAGGAATGAACATGCTCAAGGTTCTGATTCCAGTGGATGGTTCGGAAAATTCGCAACAGGCCGTACGGAACATCGTCGCTCGTTACATGGACAAACATGTGCTTGAAGTTCACTTCCTGCACGTGCGGCCGCGCTATTCGCGCCGCACCGAGCCATTCGTGAAGAAGCGTGATATCGCGGCCTATTATCGTCAGGAGGCGGAAAAGGCGCTCAAGCCGTTGCGTGCGCTAATCGATAGTTATGGCGTGGCGCACGCTTCGCATACCGAAATTGGCGAGAAGGCGCAAGTGGTCGACCGCGTGGCGCGCCGACTGCATGTCGACCAAATTGTCATGGGCACCGAGCGCAGGAACTCGACCGGGCTCATCGAGGATTCGGTTGCCAATCAGGTGATTGAAACCTCGCGGGTGCCAGTGGAGATAGTCGCAGGGCGGGAAATCTCCCGCTTCAAGCGCTACGGCCTTCCGACCGGTCTCGGCGCCGCGCTTGGGATGCTGGTGATGGCGACGGATTAGCCTTTCCGGATCACCACCTCTGAATGGCCGGGCGCCCATCGGTGCCCGGCCATTTTCTTGTGCAGCCTGCGATGCAGGTTTGTCAGCATTAGATTGTTTTGCAAAGCGGGCTGATCTATCCTCGAAGCGCCACGGCAATGGAGCCTTACGTGCGGGTGGTTCATGCGTTACGCGAATTCGTGGCACTCGAGTCTGCCGGGGGCATCCTGCTTGCGCTTGCCGCCGCCGCGGCGCTGGTGCTCGCCAATTCGCCGCTTGCGTTCCTGTATGACGCATTTCTCGATACGCCGGTCGAGGTGCGCGTCGGGGCAATGGGAATTGCGAAGCCGTTGCTGCTGTGGATCAACGACGGACTGATGGCGATATTCTTCTTCCTGGTGGCGCTTGAACTCAAGCGCGAAGCGCTCGAGGGCGAACTCTCGGACCTGCGGCAGGTCGTGCTCCCGGCGGTCGCCGCGGTCGGCGGCATGGCAGTGCCAGCCATGATTTATGCCGCGATCAACGCGGGAAACCCGGTCGCGCTTGCCGGCTGGGCGATTCCAACGGCAACGGACATCGCCTTTGCGCTGGGCGTGCTTTCGCTGCTGGGCAAGCGGGTGCCGGGCGGGCTCAAGGTGTTCCTGCTCACGCTCGCGATTCTCGATGACCTCGGGGCGATCGCCATCATCGCGACGTTCTACGCCGGCAACCTTTCATCCATCTCGCTTTTGATTGCGGCGGCGGCCCTGCTGGCGCTGTGCGTGCTCAACCGGTCGGGCGTGGTGCGCCTCACGCCCTATTTTCTGGTCGGGCTCGTGCTGTGGGTGTCTGTGCTGAAATCCGGCGTGCACGCGACCCTCGCCGGCGTCGCACTGGGGCTGTTTATCCCGCTGCGCGCGGGCGGCGCCGAGACGCATTCGCCATTGCGGCGCCTGGAGCACGATCTGCATGCGCCGGTTGCGTTCGCGATCCTGCCGCTGTTTGCGTTTGCGAACGCCGGCGTGTCCCTCGCCGGTGTCGGCCTGGACGCGTTTCTGGAACCGGTGCCGCTTGGCATCGCGGCGGGGCTGCTGGCGGGCAAGACGTG
>CAMBSS010000271.1 GCA_945870465.1 Bordetella parapertussis
AAAGTTCTGTACAATCTTTGTTGCGTGCGTGTGCATGACAGATCTCCTCGTTGGTTGGTCCCAACACAGAGAAAAAACCGTTCGTGCACACGCCGTTTCTTATCATCCTACATTCAACGTCTTGATTTTCACAGCATTTCAATTGAAAAGGCCGGGGTAACATCAGCCCCGGCCCTCTCCCCACTAACGCGGGGCGAGGGAGCATTTTTTCTACTTCTTTGTTACTCGACGCGTACGCCGGCATCCTTGATGATCTTCGCAAATTTAGCGAGTTCGCGCTGGACGAGCGCAGCGAGGTCCGCCGGCGTACCGGTCAGCGCATCAGCGCCCTGGCTCAAGAGCTTGTCTTTCATTTCGGGCCGCGTCATCGCGCGGTTGATCGCGGCGTTCACACGCTCGACGATTTCACGCGGCGTACCGGCCGGCGCGAAAACACCGAACCAGTTGCCTGCTTCGAAGCCTTTGATGCCCGCCTGCGCCACCGTAGGCACTTCAGGCAATAACGAGGAACGCTGGAGTGTCGTCACCGCCAGCGCGCGTATGCGTCCGCTTTTGACCATGGGCGCCGAAGTCAGCACCGGGTCGAACACCAAAGCGACTTCGCCGCTCATCAGCGCAGTCATCGCCGGCGTATTTCCCTTATAGGGCACGTGCGTCATCCTGATGCCGCCCATTTGCGCAAACTGCTCGATCGCAAGATGGGTAGACGAACCCTGCCCCGCCGATCCATAGTTGATCGCGCCCGGTTTGGCGCGCGCCAGCGCGAGCAAATCTTTCAACGCTTTGGCCGGCAGCGACGGATGCACGTCGATCGCGTACGACAGCGTCGCGAACATGCCGACCGGCGTGAAGTCTTTTACCGGATCGTACGGCAGCTTCGCCATCAGGTTCGGATTGATCGCAAACCCTGCCGAGCTACCGACCAGAAACGTGTAACCGTCAGGCGCAGCCTTCGCACCGAGTTCTGTCGCGATGATGCCACCCGCGCCGGCGCGATTGTCAACCGTGATCTGCTGACCGAGCGATTCGCCGAGCGGCTGGCCGAGTGCGCGCGCAAGTATGTCGGTGCCGCCGCCGGGCGCGAAGCCGACGATCAGGCGTATGGGTTTGTTCGGGTAAGACTGCTGCGCGCCGGCGGCAGTCGCTGCGCATACCAGTGCATACAACATGACACGCGCTATCAATCGCACGACTTTCTCCGTATTTCTCATGTCCCGAGTGTAAATGGCGGGAGCTATATGAATCAAGGTAAAATCCGCTTGCAACAGCCCCCTACGGAGGAACCCCCTTGGATCAGTCGGTCGGCGCATCAGCGCGCCAAGTGCAGGACTTTTCACGCCTCGTCAATCCGCGCGCAGTCGCGGTGGTCGGCGCTTCGAACGATTTGACGCGCATCGGCGGACAACCCTTAAAGCTCCTCACCGAATTCGGTTTCCAGGGCAAGGTCTATCCGGTCAATCCGAAATATCCCGAAATCAAGGGGCTCACCTGCTATAAAGATATCGCCTCGGTGCCCAAGCCCTGCGACGTCGCACTCGTGGCGCTCTCGTCGCAACATGTCCTCAGCGTGATCGAGCAATGCGGCGCTGCCGGCATCCCGTTCGCCATCGTGCTATCGGCGGGCTTCAGCGAAGTGGGCGGTGAAGGCGTCGCGCTGCAGCAGCAACTCACTGCCACCGCCAAACGCTGCGGCGTACGCGTCATCGGCCCCAATTGCCTCGGCATGCTGAATTTGAAAGACAACGCGCGCATCGGCTTTGGCGGCACCGTGCAATTGAGAACGCTGATTCCCGGTCCTTCCGCGATGGTCACGCAATCCGGCGGCTTCGGTTTCGGCGTCGTCGCCACCGCGGCCTATTACGGCGTCGGCTTCAACTATGCGATCTCGACCGGCAATGAAGCCGATACGTCGATGCTCGACTTGGTGGAATTTTTCCTCGAGCAAAAAGAAAACGAATCGGTCGTCATGTTCATGGAAGGCGTCACCGACGGGCGGCGGCTGATCGCGCTCGGCGAGCGCGCCCTCGAACTCGGCAAGCCCATCCTGGTGTGGAAGGTCGGCAACACCGACATCGGACGCCAGGCCGCCACGTCGCATACCGCGCGCATGATGGCCGGCTATGAACTGTTCCAGACGGTGTTCCGCCACGGCGGTTTCATCGAAGTGCGCGACATCGATGATCTGGTCGATGGGCTCAAGGCGTTTCGCGCGAAACGCCTGCCGCGCGGCAACCGCGTCGGCGTCATCACGCTGTCGGGCGGCGCGGGCGTGCTGCTGGCGGACCGCTGCTTCGAGCACGGACTCGATCTCGCGAAATTCACCGACGAGACCACCGGCAAGCTGAAGGAGCTGGTCGTCTCTTATGCGTCAGTCGCCAATCCGGTAGACGCGACCGCCAACGGCTATAACGACGCCTTCGCTTCGTACAACCGCGTGATTGCAGCAGTGATAGCCGACCCCAATATCGACATGGTGATCGCGCGCTCGCCGCGCGGCACAGCGGCGCCGGCGTGGTCGCGCACATTCGCTGAAGTCGCGCGCGCCACCGACAAGCCGGTATTGATCAACTGGCCGACTTCGCCCGACGATAATCCGGACGTCATGCAGTTTCTCGAAGCGAACAACGTACCTTGCATATTGGCACCTGGCCGCACCGTGCACGCGATCGCTTCGCTCACCGATTTCGCGCAAAAAATGCGCGGCTACGCCGCCAGACCGAAACACACCGCAACCCGTGCCGTCAAAAAACAGGCGCTCGATCTGCCGGCTGGCAGCGGCACTCTCGGCGAGCATCGATCCAAGCAGGCACTCGTCGCCTACGGCATCCCCGCAGTCAAGGAAGTGCTGTTGAGCGCCGACGACGTCGCCAAGCTCAAAGAGACCCCGCTGCCCTTCCCGCTCGCGGTCAAAATAGAATCCGCCGATATTCCGCACAAAACCGAAGCCGGCGTGGTGCGGCTCAATATCCGCAGCCTCGATGAACTCAAGAGCGCGGCAAAAGACATACTCGCCGCCGCGAAAAAATACAATGCCAAGGCGCGCATCGACGGCGTGCTGGCGCAGGAAATGGCAGGCGGCCTTGAAGTCATCGCCGGCGCGGTCGATGACCCTGTCTTTGGTCCGGTAGTGGTTTTCGGCCTCGGCGGCATCTATACCGAATTGCTGAAAGACGTCACGCGCCGCTTTGCGCCTTTCGATGTCGCCGAGGCGAAGGACATGATCCAGGAGATCAAGGGCGCCGCTTTGCTCAACGGCTTTCGCGGCCAGCCGGCGCTCGACATCGACGCGCTCGCGGATACGCTGTCGCGCCTGTCGCTGCTGATCGCGGACCACGCTGACCGCATTGCGGAAATCGACATCAATCCGCTATTCGTGCGGCCGGCGGGGCAAGGCGTGACCGCGGCTGATGCGCTGATTGTTCTGAAAAACAACTCTTGAACCGCCAAGGACGCTCTAGATCTTGAACCGCAAAGGACGCGAAGGACGCAAAGGAAAACCAAACGAATGCAAAAATAGGTCGGCAAGTCAATTTCGACATACTGCATTTCAAGAAATGGCCGAATTGAATACCGACTATTTCTAAAGCTTTCCTTCGCTTCCTTCGCGTCCTTCGCGGTTAACGAATTTTTGGAGGTTTTGTGGAACTTGTATTCAAAACACGCGTGCGGCGGGCACTCCGCGCCCCCGCGCCTGAAAGGAAATTCATGAAACGAAGAATTCTTGCCCTCACACTCGCCTGTGCCGCCGGCGCGGCGGGCGCACAGAGTTTCCCAACCAAGCCCGTGCGCCTGGTAGTCCCCTTTCTTGCCGGCGGCAGCACCGACATCGTCGGCCGCACTGTCGCGCAAAAACTGTCCGAGATGTGGGGGCAGCAGGTGTTCGTCGACAACCGTCCCGGCGGCGGCACGACCATAGGCACCGACAACGTCGCCAAGTCGGCACCCGACGGCTACTCGCTGCTGGTGACACCGGCGCCGTTTACCATCAATCCCAGCCTGCTCGCCAAATTGCCGTACGACGCGCTCAACGACTTCACCCCGATTACGCTGATCAATACCACGCCGCTGGTGATGGTGGTGCATCCCGGCGTACCGGCGAAGAACGTCAAGGAGATCATCGCGCTGGCAAAAGCGAAACCGGGCAAGCTTAACTTCGGCTCCAGCGGCACCGGCGGCTCGAACCATCTTGCCGGCGAACTGTTCGACGCGATGGCCGGCGTGAAAATGGTGCACATCCCGTACAAAGGCAACGCCGGCGCGCTCACCGACATTGCCGGCGGTCACCTCGACGTCGTTTATAACGGCATTACGTCGGCAATCGCGCTGGTCAGGGGCAACAAGCTGCGCGCGCTCGCGGTC
>CAMBSS010000272.1 GCA_945870465.1 Bordetella parapertussis
ATGATGCCGGGGTTGCGCTTCTTCGCCTCCGCGTAATCGATACCGAGCCGCTTCAGCGCGCCGACACGGTAATTCTCGATCACGACGTCGCTCTTTTCGAGCAGCTTGAAGAAGAGCTCCTTGCCCTCGGGCTTTTTCATGTCGAGGACGATGCCGCGCTTGTTGCGGTGCAGACTTACGAAGTACGAAGACTCGCCGCCCGTGATGGGCACGCCCCAGCCGCGCGCGAGATCGCCTTCGCCCGGCGGCTCTATCTTGATCAGCTGCGCGCCGTAGTCGGCCAGCATGGTCGAGCAAAACGGCCCCGCGAGCGCGTGCGTGAGGTCGAGCACCTTGATATCTTCGAGCGGCAATTGCATGTGTAGCCCTGCGGTTATTTTTGACTGTGCGATTTTCTCACAGGTCCGTCATAACCGCGCAGGCGAGTATCCAGAAACATTTGGCTCGCCTGGGTTCCCGCCTGCGCGGGAACGACAAAAGTGCCATTTGCTGTGAAATCTACCGCGCTCCCCCGGCGGCCGTGCTGGCGGCCAGCCGGCGGCGCACGAAATTGATGTGCTCGCGCAGCACGTAAAACTGGTCGGCGAACGGCAGCGCCATCTTGATGGCGTTGACGCGCTGCTCGTCGCTGATCGGATATCCGCGGCATCGGCTCGCTCTACTACCTGATGTACGCGATAGAAGCAGGCCGTCCTTTTTTCGTTCTGCGTTCCAGCGCCTGTCCGCGACCGGCGGCGCACTGCCGCACGAATCCATCAGTGTTATATTCACGAAATCGGTCGCACCGAAGTACTTATAAGCAGTCTCAAAACAATTTGGAACCGCCGATAAATTCTTTTTAATACCCCCTTGAGGGGTACGCAGATGAACGCAGATAAGCGCAAGGGACTTTGCATTGATTCGGGGAAAGGTCTGGAATTTTATCGGCGTTTATCGGCGGTTGCTTGTCGCTATAGTATTTTTAAGATGAGTTCTAAAATTATTCGCACCGACACAAGATGAAAGGCTGAACCATGGAATTCTGGACGGATGACCAGATGCGGTCGATCCACAAAATGCTCAATCCGCAATCGATCGCGGTGGTCGGCGCATCCGCCAAGGGCGGCTACGGCGGGCGGCTCCTGAACGCCGTGCTGAAATGCAAAGACCGCGTGCGCATCTACCCGGTGAATCCGAATTACGACGAGATCGCCGACATCAAGTGCTACCGCAGCATCGCCGATCTTCCCGAAGCGCCGGACCTCGTGGGCATCGTCGTGCCTTACGACAAAGTGTTGCCGGTGATGAAGGAATGTCACGCGAAAAAAGCCGGTTCCGCGCTGGTGATTTCGGCGGGGTTTGCCGAACGCGGCATCCCCGAGCGCCTCGCGCTGCAAAAACAAGTCGGTGCCTATGCCAAAGAATCCGGCCTGCGCATTACCGGCCCCAACTGCTTGGGCCTCGCCAACGTCAGGGACAACATCTGGGCGACGGCATCGTCGCGCACGCTGGGCGGGCTCACCGGCCACATCGCGCTCGTCTGTCAAAGCGGCGCCACCGCGTTCGGCCCCTTCCTGTTGCGGGCGGTGGACGCCGGCATCGGCCTCTCGCACATCATCTCCACCGGCAATGAAACCGATCTCGACTTCGCCGACTTCGCACGCTACCTGATCGACGACCCGAACACGCGCGTCATCGCGGGTTTTGTCGAAGGCTTCAAGGACGTGCAGAAGTTCATCGCGGTCGCCAAGCTCGCGGCCGACCGCGGCAAGCCCATAGTCTTAATCAAGATTGGGCGCTCGGCGTCTGGCGCCGAAGCTGCACGCTCGCACACTGCCGCATTGACCGGCGCGGATGCATTGTACGAAGCCGTGTTCAAGCAGTACGGCGTCATCCGCGTGCAGGATTACGATGAGCTGCTCGAAGTCTCGCATCTGCTCGCCAATGCGAAGAAACCCAAGCAGCGCGGCGTCGCCGTCGTGTCGCACTCCGGCGGCATCAGCTCACTCACCGCCGACATGCTGGGCTTGGCCGGGCTCGACCTGCCGGCGCTGACGCCCAAAGCGCGCGACGGCATCAACAGCATCCTGAAGGACTTCGGCTGGGCGGCGAACCCCGCCGATGTGACCGGCTTCGCGCGCGGCGAGCATTTTCCGAAAATCATGGATTACATGATCAGCGAGCCGACCGTCGGCACACTTGTCATCGCGAGTGCCGGCGCCGGCAACCAGGTCGATCACGTCATGGCGCAGCGCGATGCCAGCGACAAACCGGTGGTTTTTTTCTGGACTGCCAGCCGGTTCGACAAGGCCACCCTGCCGAAGCTCAAGGAATCGAACATTCCGATTTTCTATTCGCCGGAAAAACTCGCGCGCGGCCTCAAGTTCCTGATCGACTACCACGCGTGGCGCGATCAGCGCGCGGCCGGCAGTGCTGCGCAAGTGCCTGCGCTGACCGCCGCACAGAAAAAAGCTTTGGAGCAGATCAAGTCGGCCGGACATAGCGCGATGTCCGAAAGCGAGAGCAAGCAGGTCATTGCGGCATGGGGAATCACCGCACCGCGCGAAACTCTGGTGCAATCGGCCGCAGCAGCTGCGGATGCGGCGCAGAAAATCGGCTATCCCGTGGTCATGAAAGTGGATTCGCCCGACATCCTGCACAAAACCGAGGCGGGTGTCGTGCGCCTGGGACTGCGCAATGCCGACGAAGTGCTCGGCGCCTACGCCGAAATCATGACAAATGCGCAAACGCACGCGCCGCAAGCGAAAATCAACGGCGCGGTGGTGCAGGAAATGATCGCGGGCGGCATCGAAGTCATCGTCGGCGTTTCATACGACGCGCAACTCGGGCCCATGCTCCTGTTCGGCAGCGGCGGCGTGATGGTCGAAGTCTACAACGACGTCGCCCTGCGCCATTGCCCGATCACCCGCGCCGAAGCGCTCGAGATGATAGATGAAGTCAAAGGCGCGAAACTGCTCAAAGGCTTCCGCGGCAAACCCGCCGCCGACATCGATGCGCTGGCGGATACGCTGGTGCGCGTCTCGCATCTCGCGGTGCAGCTGGAAGGAAGCGTGGCGGAACTCGACATCAATCCACTGATGGTGCTGCCGAAGGGGCAAGGCGTTAAAGCGGTGGATGCGCTGGTGGTGCTGCGCGATTAACGCGCGCTTACCGCTTTCTGCTTCTCCGCATCCCGCACCGCACAGGCTTCCGCAGTAGCGAGCACGACGATCGCCCATTCGTCGACCGGCACATCTATCATGCGGCCGTCGAGCGGCACCGCGGCGGTGCCTGCGGCGACACCGGCAGCAAAAGCTTCACGCACGCGTTTGTTGTAGATAACCAGTTCCGGCGTGGGCGTGAACGCAGCGTTCACCGGCGCCACCCAATCCGGGTGCGGGCACAGCACGCCTTTCATGCCGAGGTTCTTGCCTTTCACTGCGAGCGCGTGGATTTCTTCCGCCGATGCCGCTTTCGAATGGACGCTTAACGGGTACGCAATGCCGACCGGATTTATTTTGGCCGCGGTCGCCTCGACCACGACGCGGCCGCGCGCGTAATCGAACGGATCGAGCTCATTTTCGTACTTTGGCAACGGCTTGATGTCCAGTTCGCCGACCAATGCACTTTCGTCTAGCGCCACCTGCGTGATGCGCGGGCTGGCGGCGAGGATGGTGCGGATGTCCCACACGCCGCGCGCGGACTCCAGTATGACGATGAACTGCAACGACCGGCTTGCGATCTTCCGTTCGCGTTCCAGCGCCGTCACCATTTCATCGGCGGCTTTGATCTCGGCGGCGGACTCGACACGCGGCAACATAATGCCGCGCAGGCCAGGCCACACCGACGCTTCGAGATCTGCCTGCAGGGACTCTTTGTTCACACGTATAAAAACTTCCGCCCCACCCTTGGCGACCGATGCCATGCACTCGCGGACGCGTGTACGCGCACCGGCATCGGCGCCTTGAAGATCGAGCGTGACCGCGTCCGCGTTGTGGCGCCATGCCGCATCGACACCGGCCTTGTCGGTGGCGGAAACCAGGAGATTCGAACGGCGAATCAACATTGCTGCCCCCATCCTAGAGCCCCCTCGCATGCTAAACACGCTCTCCCCCCTTGAGCAGGGAAAAGCGTATCGAACTTCGGCACCCTCCCTTGCGCATGCAATGCGCGGGGGAGGGTTGGGGCTGATGTTACCCCGGCTTTTCATGTTCGTAATCCGAGCCGTTCATTGAGCGCCCGGATTGCGACATCGGTCAATGTTAGTGACTGCTGGGCACACAAGAGTTTAGCCAAGGTAATGATCGATAGTTCGCGGGCAAC
>CAMBSS010000273.1 GCA_945870465.1 Bordetella parapertussis
CTAGTAAATTTCAAGTGGGTTGCCCAGCATGAGGGTTGATGGCTTGAAAATCGAGTTTTCCAGCGATCAAGAAGATGACCGTCTTGATGGTTGCGATGCGCGTGAAGCCGCGTGCTTTGCGCTTGGCAGCCTGAAACAGGCCGTTGATGGCCTCAAGAAAACCGTTGGTCTGTCTGGTCTGCGCTCAGGCGACAATGCCCTCCAGATGAGAGCGAATCATCTTGGCCACCTCCTTCATCGGATCGACCTTGGAGCGCTTTACGCAGGTGCACCGACTGCTTGCATTAGGTACCAAATAAGCGGGTGCCGCAACTCTGCGCGCGGGCCGCGACTAACCGCCCGCTTGACCTGAGTGGCTGGCCCGAAGATACTGCGATCAAGAATGGCGCTTCGTCAGCCGTCGGTAGTTTCCGAACGTGAAGGTTCCAAAAATTACACACAGGGGGAGTTAAACATGAGATTGATACTGGCAACCGCATTGCTGTCGTGGTCGGCGTTGGGCATGGCGCAAACCGCGGACGAATTACGCAATGACGGCAATAACACGGAAAACGTTCTGAGCTTTGGGCAAAACCCCAAGCTGCAGATGTACAGCCCGCTCAGGCAAATCAACAAGTCCAACGTCAGACGCCTGGTGCCGATCTGGGCTACCAGCACCATGAGCGAGACCGGAGAGTTGGCTCAACCGGCGGTCTACAACGGCGTGATGTATGTGGTGAACGGTAACTGGACTTTCGCGCTCGATGTCGCCACCGGCAATCAGATCTGGCGCACACCGGTAGAGTATGATCGCGCGGTGCTGCGCATAGCCAGCGCGGGTGCGATCTATCGCGGCGCGCCGACGTTGTATAACGGCAAACTCTATCGCACCACGCTTGATGCGCACGTGGTGGCGCTCGACATGCAAACCGGCAAACAAATCTGGAAAGTGCCGTTCGCCAATCATCTGGAAGGCTATAAAGGCGTGGCCGCGCCGTTTATCGCCAACGGCGTGCTGATTAACGGCACCAGCGGCGGCGAGCATGCCACGCGCGGCTTTCTGCTTGGGCGCGACCCGGAGACCGGCAAGGAGCTGTGGCGCACCCACATGATTCCCGCGCCGGGCGAGGCCGGGCACGAAAGCTGGCCCAAGACGGCGGAGTCGATTCCTGACGCTTGGAAGATCGGCGGCGCATCGACCTGGCAGAATGGGTCTTACGATCCCGAACTCGATCTGGTGTATTGGGGCGTGGGCAACCCTGGGCCGTACGATGCGCGTTACCGCGGCAACGGCGACGCGTTGTACACCAACAGTGTCATCGCGATACGGCCGAAAACCGGCAAGATCGAATGGCACTACCAATACACGCCAAATGACCTTTACGACGTGGATGGCACCAACGAACTGGTGCTCGCGGAGTTGCGCATCGATGGGCAGATGCGCAAGGTCATCATGAATTGCAACAAGAACGGTTTCTTCTATGTGATCGACCGCACCAACGGCAAGCTCATCGCCGCGCATCCGATGACGCGTGTCACGTGGGCGACGCATGTCGACCTGAAAACCGGGCGCCCGGTAGTGACGGAAGTGGCCGAGCGGCTGTTGAAGGGCGAAGAAGTCTCGGTCTATCCGCAGCGCGGCACGAATGCCGTGATGTTCGCGTTCAATCCAAAAACAGGCTTGGCCTATTTCAACACCTGGGATTTGCCGCGCACGCAGCAGTTTGTGCCGTACAAGTTTCAGAAGCTTGGCGAACCCAATACCGCGACACGCGGCCGCGACGCCGTGGTCAAACCGGGCGACGTGGTGGGGCATTACGTGGCGATGGATCCGCTCACTGGCAAATTCAAGTGGAAACATCCCATTATCGACAACGGCAACTCCGCCAGCTCGCTGGTGACCGACGGCGGGCTGGTGTTCACCGGCAAACCCACGGGCGAATTCATTGCGCTCGACGAGGAAACCGGCAAGCAGTTGTGGCAGTTCAAGACCAGCTCCGCAGTCAATGCCGTGCCGGTTACCTACACGCACAAGGGCGTGCAGTACGTAACGATAGCGGTCGGCGTGGCCGGCAGCTCACCGCGCCGGCAGGCGCTGCCGGTGATCCCGAGCGGCGGCGCGGTGTGGACCTTTGCGTTGATGCGGGATTGATGCGAATGAAGCATAGTGTCGCCGCGGCAACCGCGGCGTTGCTGCTTGTCAGCGCAGCGGGCGTCGCGCAGCAGAATCCGCTCGCGAAGAACTTCCCGCCGGAACAAATCAAGCGCGGCGCGGCGCTTTACGCCACCAACTGTGAATCCTGCCACGGGGTGAATATGATCGGTCCGCCGTGGGCCATCGATCTCAACACGTTTCCGCGTGACAGGCCTGATCGCTTTGTTGACTCCGTGACCCATGGCGTGAGAACCATGCCGCCATGGGGCGATGTGTTAAAACCTGACGAGATTCAGGCGCTGTGGGCGTACGTGGTGGCGGGAGAACCCAGGAACTGAGGCGCGGTTCTCCTCGCCCCGGTTCCGGTTTCTTTATCGCACCCCCGCTACGCCACCCGCTGGCGCGCGATAACGACCTCATCCGGGTCTTTGCCAAGCCCCGGCTCTTGCGGCACGGCAAAGTCGCCGTTCTTCGGAATAATCTGCTCGCCGAATGCCGTCTCGGCAAAATCACAGTAATAGCGCTCAATCGGAATCTCGCGCGCCGCTGCCGCGCACACATGAATGGACGCCAGCAAGCCCGGCCCGAAATACGGCGAATGCGGCACCAGAAGTAAATGCCCAACGACTAAGGTTAAATCATGCGAAGTCATGATCTGCCGTTTGTCGAACACTTGCACATAGACGCTAAATGCCCAACGTGCAGCCCCTGATCCCATAAGCTTTCTGTTGATGCCCTGTTACCGCCGCCTCAAACTCGATCAGTTTCCGCAGGTTGTGCCGATCTGCGATTGACCACCACCGCCACTCGACAAACACTGGTCAATGCGCAATCGGAACGGGTGGTCAAATTAGGGGCGGTGGGAACAAGATGGCATCATTCAGCTTTCATGCCGGCCTTTTCAACCAGCCTCGCGATCGTCCCGGACTGCCTGCGCATGAACTCCGCGAATTGCTCAGGCGAGTTGGCCTGCGTCTCCATGCCCTGCTTGTTGATCGCTTCTTTCATCTCGGGCGTATTGACGACCTTGGCGATCGCCGCACTGAGCTGCGCGATGACGTCTTTGGGCACGGCCGCCGGCGCGAGCACGCCAAACCACGTGGTCACGTCGAACCCGGCCAATCCCGACTCGTCGAGCGTCGGCAACGCTGGCAGTAACGACGAACGTTTCGGGCTGGACACCGCGAGCGCCCGGAACTTGCCGGCATTTAGCAGCGGCAGCGTCGCCGGGGCGCTGGCGAAATTCATGTCGACCTGGCCGCCCGCGGTGGCGAGGATGGAATCCCCCGCGCCCTTGTACGGCACGTGCACGAGTTTCACGTTGGCCAGCAAGTTGAAGAGTTCGCCGCAAAGATGCGTGGTGCCGCCGACCCCGTCGGATCCGTAATTGAGTTTTCCCGGCCGGGTGCGCGCCAGCGCAATCAGCTCCTTGACGTTTTGCGCCGGCACCGACGGATGGACCACCATCACCATGGGCGCGGTGGTCGCCAGCGACACCGGCGTCAAGTCACGTTCCAGGTTCTGGCCGCGCAGCACCGAATTGATGAAGGTGGTGCTCGCCACCATCAGCAGCATGTAGCCGTCCGCGGGCGAGCGCGCCACGAATTCCGCCGCGATCGCCCCGGCCGCGCCAGCGCGGTTTTCCACTACCACCGACTGCCCCAGCAGCGCCGACAGCTTCTGCGCGACCAGGCGCGCGGTAACGTCGGTGCCTCCGCCCGGGGAGAACCCGACCATCATGCGCACCGGCTTGGCGGGAAAGCTTTGCGCCTGCGCCTCGGACGCCAAAGACGAACCCAACAACATAACGATCGTGGACAGCCAGTATCCGTGGTATCGATATTTTCGCATCACGCTTCTCCTCACTCAAAGTTACTTCAGTACGTATTCCTCGCAGTAAAGCGAAATGCGCTGGCTCACCGCCGAGAGCGTAGCGGTGTCCCGTTGGCAGTTGAAGGTTAGAGCGTGTGGCAAAAATGATTATGCGGTTTTTTGGAATTTAAGGATAGTAGGCCGAAGAGCGTGGACGAGAGCAGGAATGTTTTTATGCCCGGTCGAGTAGGCCGGAGGGATTACACCTCCAGCCTCTCCTAGAACGGAGCGTGAACCTCTCGGCTCACTCCGCTCCCATCAGTTAAACACGCC
>CAMBSS010000274.1 GCA_945870465.1 Bordetella parapertussis
AGATCCTGCGGCAGCCCTGCCGGCGCGAATACACCGAACCATGCGATGGCTTCGTATCCCGCTAGGCCGGACTCCGCAATCGTCGGCACCTCGGGCATGGCGGACGAGCGTTTGAGCGATGAGACGCCCAGCGCGCGCAGGCGATTCGACCGTACCTGCGCGATACACGCTGGAATGTTCGAAAACATGAGCAGAACGTTGCCAGCCATCACATCGGTAAGCGCCGGCGCGCTGCCTTTGTAGGCCACGTGGGTCAACTTGATGCCCGCCATGGTGGCAAAAAGCTCCCCCGCGAGATGCTGCGAGAAACCGACACCGGGCGAGGCATAGTTGAACTGACCGGGTTTCGTCTTGGCCAGTGCAATGAGCTCCTTCACAGACCGCGCCGGCAGCGACGGATGCACAATGAGAACGTTGGGGGCGGTGGCGACCAGCGTGATCGGTGCGAAGTCCTTGACCGGGTCGTAGGGCAGCGTTTTGCGGAGACCTACGTTGATGGCGTGCGTGCCGGAATGCCCCATCATGATCGTATAGCCGTCGGGCGCGGCTTTGGCGGTCAGCTCGGTGCCGATGATGCCGCTCGCGCCCGCGCGATTATCGACGATGACCTGCTGTCCCCAGCTTTCCGTGAGCTTCTGCGCGATGGTACGCGCAAGGATGTCCGTCGCCCCGCCGGGCGGCCCTGGCGCGATGAAGCGCACAACGCGGCCCGGATAGCTTTGCTCGGCCGCGTGCCCCGATATCGAGAGCATGAGCGCTGCGAGCAGCAGCGGAGCTTTTTTCATTGCCATGATGCGTAGATGCTCGCGGCGGTCACTGGGGCCTGCCTCCCCTGATCTGCGTTCGATGCATGAGGCGTCGCGTGGCCTCGTCGAACGAGTCGCGCCGATGCATAGTGCAGCGGTTGTCCCAGATGATGACGTCGCCTGCGCGCCACTGCTGCACCCACGTGAATTCGGGTTTCACCGCGTGTGCCCACAACTCGTCGAGCAGGGCCTCGCTCTCTTCCAGCGCGAGACCCTGTACATAGGCGTTGAGCCGGCGCCCGAGAAAAAGCGCTTTGCGTTTCGTGACCGGGTGGGTGCGAACGAGCGGATGCACGGCGCCCACCGTCTGACTGGGGTCGGTCACTTCCCGGTAACCCTTGCGCAGCACGCCGGCGCTGTTGCGGCTCGCGTCGTGAACGCACGTCAGCTTGGAAATGCGCTGCTTCAGCTCCCCAGGCAGCGCCTCGTAAGCCGCATACATAGTGCAGAACCACGTATCGCCTCCGCTGGGCGGCACCTCGATCGAGTAGAGAACGCTCGCGCTCGGCGTCTCCTCCTTGTATGACATGTCGGTATGCCATTCCGCCTCGTAGGCGCCGAGGCCGCCGATTGGCTGGCCGTCCACCACGATGTTCGAGATCGCCGTGATTTCTGGAAACTCGGCAATGAAGGGCTTGCCGGTTCCGACCGTCGTGATCGGCGCGCGGTCGAGCTCACCGAACAGCTTCGAGAAATTGACGAATTGCTGGGTCGCCATGCCCTGCTGATCGCGAAAGCGCAGCACCAGATGTTCGAGCCATGCATCCATGATGGTCAATTTCGCTTGCCCGGTGACAGGCTCGCGCAGGTCCAGGCCAGCGACTTCGGCGCCAATTCCCGGGCCGAAGGGCGTCACGCTGATACGGGTCGTCGCTGTTGCAGCCATAGTCCGTCTCCTGGTATTGCTGCTATCTTATGAGCGCGTGTTCCGGTGGATGCTGCATCTACCGGCACAGGCAGGTTCTTACGCATCAACTTTTGCGCCGCTTTGCTGACCCTCACTGCTCCGCCGTAATCCCCAGCTCAGAAATCACCTTGCCCCACCTGCTGATATCCGCACGGATGAGTACATAGAGTTCGGCCGGTGACCCGCCCACCGGATCCACCCCGAGCGCGTTCACAAGCTTATCCTTCACGTCGAGTGCGTTCACTGCTTTCGTGGCTTCGGCACTGAGCTTGCGCACGATCGCGTCGGGTGTCTTCGCCGGCGCCAGAAGGCCGAGTACGTCGTTCGCCCCGCCCGGCGGAAACGGCACGATCAGACGCACAGGTCGGATTGGGTAGGTCTGCGCGTGTGCTAACGGCAGTGCTGCTACTGCCACAAGGCACCCGGAAATCAGTGCTGGTTTCACCATGTTAAATTGCTCTATGCTGCGGCCGCGCAGCCTCCGCCGGGCATCGTATGAGTTAGTAAGGCACCGTGCCAGTAAGCGTTGTGCGCTCCATGCGCCGCTGCAGCGGCAGCTCGTAGTCGCTGATCGCCCGATGCTGAGTCGAGCAATTGTCCCAGATAAGGAAGTCGCCGACCTGCCACCGGTGCCGGTACGTAAGCTCGGGACTGGGGATGCGCTCGAAGAGATCGGCGAGCAGTGCCTGGCTTTCCGTCGCGTCCATGCCCACAATCTGCGTCGTGTAGCCCTCGTTTACGAAGAGACACTTCTTGCCTGTATAAGGGTGGGTACGCACCGCAGGATGTTCTCGGTCCGGCGTTTTCATTTTCTGCTCTTCGGTGAGCGGCTTGCGGGAGCCACTCTTGCGCTCGCGCGAATAGCCGTGAATGTAAGAGTTCACCGCATTGCGACCGACGAGCTTCTGCTTCGTCGACTCCGGTAACGTGTCGAAAGCCCGGGTCATGCTCGAGAAGATGGTGTCGCCGAGCGGCTCGCTGTTTTTTATAGGCACTTCGCGCGCGTAGAAAAGCGAGCCGCGGCTCGGCTTTTCGACGTAGCACAGGTCCGAGTGCCAGAAAAAGCCTGCGTCCTGGCTGCCAATAGGCTTGCCGTTCTCGATGATGTTAGAGACGACGAAGAGCTCCGGAAAGCCCGGTCTGCAGCAGTCCTGTCGTACGTGATGCTCGAGCTCGCCGAAGCGGCGGCTTAACGCGACGTGCTGCTCGGGCGTCAGGTTCTGGTTTCGAAAGAATATGACTTCATGCTCATGCAGCGCGTCGATAACCGACTGAAGGGTCTCGTCGTCGACGTCGCCGGACAGGTCGACACCATTAATTTCCGCGCCGAGCGCGCCGAGCGAGCGTGTTACACCCAGCATTTAAATTTTCTCCTCGCCGTGTATTAAACCTCGGACGGCTCAGAAGCCGCCCGGACAGGTGAGACTAGGCCATCTGTCGTCGGCATGTCAATCAACGCCACCGTTGGTTTTCCGTATAATACATGCGAAATTCATTCATGCGCGTGGCCATCTTGAAGAGCCCGCCGCTGATGTGACCGAACCCGCCCGCGGACGCGAAGCGGCTTCGCAGAGTGCTTAGCGCTCATCGTGGATGCCGCATATGAGGACAAACCCGCCACGAGTGCGGTCAAGACCGCCGCGATTGATTTTCGTTTGACTGCCGGTGTCATTTCGCCCTCATCGCTGCCTTTATGCCGCCTATTCCACTTTGAGCCCCGTACGGCGGGATGGCGCCCAATGCCGGGCTGCGCGCGCCTGCTCAAGCGCGTGTTCGGAATCGACCTCGAACACTGCCCACAGTGTGGCGGCGAGTTGAAGATCATCGCCGCCATCGAAGAGCCGGCGGTGATTGTCAGGATACTTACGCACCTGGGTTTGCCCGCGCGTGCGCCATCGCACGCCCCGGCGCGGTTGCTGGCGCTGTTCCAGGCGGCCTGATCCTCAAGATACAAAGCGGTTGCGCAACGGCGCTGACAATCTGGGGCGGCCCGCGCTCGTGCGAAGCGGTCAAACGGCGTCGGCCAGAGGCGATGCGGGCCGGTGAAGGGTGCGAATGGCCATCGGGAGAGGGGAATTTTCACCGAACACCGTGCGATTGATCGCTTGCTGGGCCGGCGATAGAGTTGCGGACAGTGGAAAAGGGTATTTAAATTTCCTATTCGCTGGCCGGTGATGGCCGCAGGAAGTCATCGACCAGCCAGTAAAGCCGGCGACAGGTCGCCTGCCACGCGGTCGAGGTCCGCTTGCGTGATGTCGAGGACAGCAAGCGCAAATTCCGCGCCCTTGCGCCACTCTTCGCTGAGGATGCCCATTTTATGGGTAACGAATGCTGCTTCAGCAGCCAGAACGAGTGCAACTCGCTGGTCGCTCATGATGGATGGACCGTCGCCCCCGTTTTTCGGCGAGGAATACCGGTGGTGTCGAAGTATGGCCTGACAAATTTCGTCCGGCAGCAGCCAGTTCTTCGCCAGTTGACAGCCGACACGCGCGTGGTTGACTCCAAAGAGTCTGTCTTCAGATGCGGTGACATTGCCGGCCGCCGGGAGCTTGCTTCCCG
>CAMBSS010000275.1 GCA_945870465.1 Bordetella parapertussis
CGGATTCCACTTCGTTACATCCGGGCTAGGAACTTCGGTCACATCACTTTGAATCGCACCCCCACGGCAATCACGCACTCGCTCCAGAACAGAAATCATGGGAAATGGCGGCGTTGTTCGTGCGTCTGTTGCGTTCGCTCGACGCGCTAACCGGTTCCAACGAAACGCAGTCGCGCGCATGGCTGAACAGCGAAAATCTCGCACTCAACGGCCCACCCCGCCACCTTCTTACGCGTGCGATGCCAATCGCTGGACGCATCCATCCGCCTACGCCGCCTGCCACGCGCTCGCACGCAGCACACGCGAATCGCGGCGCGGATTGATAGGGTACGCCTCGGCGCGCGATCCAGACGGCGGGCGGTGCTGCGCCCCGATGCATTCAGCCACGCCGAACGGCATCACCGACTCAGACGTGGATATTGACCGTAACGTGGGACTACGCGGTGTGGCAACGTGAACGTGAAGAGTTTGCGTTTGACATGGGGCGGTGGAAATAAACTGTCGGAGTAGTCATCTGAATCGGCATGGCAACAGCGCCTATCGATGGTGTCCGCTTTTCGAGAAAATTTAACGGCCGTGAGGATTGCGGTAACATGACGGAAAATCATTGTTATACAAAGTTCGGCGAAAGCAAGCTCGAGGAATTTCTACCTGTGCTCGACGAATACGGCACCGAAGCCCACGCGCGCGAAGTCAATCGCGTAAAATTGGCGATCCTTCAACTGAGCGAAGGTAATAGGGAGAAGTTGCTGTATTGGACCAAGACCGCCAAGGTCGACTATCGCGACCCACTCGCCGCTCAAGAGCCAGGATCACGCTCGCCGGAAGACGGAGCAAAGTTGCAAGGCGAGGCGAGGCGAGGCGAGGCGAAGAATTTAGTCTATCGCTGGGGAAAACAGTAGATTGGCAGCGACAAAAGTCAGCGTAACCATGCCCAAGTACCTACCAGTTAACAAGTGCATAATTCATTACAGTCCTGCCTTCAAGTGCTGTCGTCCCGGCGCACGCCGGGACCCAGGGTCACCACAGAAAATCGTGAAAAAACTTTCTGGATTCCGGTTTTCACCGGAATGACAACGGTATGTAACGAATGTTGGATTAATCAATAATTTCGACAAAGAAAAATCCCAATGACAAATTCAAACAACCAGCGCCGCCCTCCGGCCTACCCCGATACCATCAGCGGAAAGATGGCGCAGTTCGCAGCCAACCTCAAATATGACGACCTGCCGCAGGACGTGCGCGACAAGGCCAAGCTGGTGTTGCTCGACGGACTGGGATGCGGTCTTGCCGGCTCGACCACCGAAGACGTGCTGCAGATACGCTCCGCCATGCTGGCGGCGGGCGGTGGTGGAGGTGACACGCTGCTGTGGGGCACCTCAAGCCGCGCTCCGCTGCCGCAGGCCGCACTCGCCAACGGTGCGGCGATGCACTCGCGCGAGATGGACGACTTCGAGGGCTGCCTGCATTCGGGCTCCGTTATTATTCCGACGGCACTCGGAACAGGCGCACGGGTCGCCGCGAGCGGACGCGACCTGCTGACAGCGATAACGGTCGGCTACGACATCGCACGCCGCGCGCTGGAAGGCTGCGGCGGCAACAAACCGCTCAAGGACAAAGGCTGGCATTCGACCAGTGTGTGCGGCGGATTCGGCGCGGCGGTTACCGCAGGTTATCTGCTCGGGCTGGACGCGGAGAAAATGCAATGGGCGTTGGGCTATGCAGGCAGCAATGCCGGCGGCACCTGGGCCTTCATACCCGACGGCGCAATGAGCAAGCGCGTGCATCCGGGACTGGCGGCGTTGTCCGGCGTGACCGCCGCCTACCTCGCGGCCAGCAACGTCACCGGGCCGACCAGTATCTTCGAAACGGACTGGGGCGGCTTTTTTCCGACTTACGTCGGGGAGAAAGCGGTGCCGGCCAGATCCATAGAAAACCTCGGCTCTGATTTCAAACTGCGCATCGTCGGATTCAAGCCGTATGCCGCGTGTCGCGGCAATCACGGCAGCATAGATGCCATATTGCAAATGCGCCGCGAAGATGGCATACGTCCCGAGAACGTCGATCGCATCGTGATTCGTGGCACGCCGACCCACGTCAAGCAACTCGGCAAGCAGGCCGTGAAGACCATGCTCGATGCGCAGTTCAGCCTGCCCTACAGCGTATCGGTGTCACTCGCCACGGGGGGCGCCATGCTCGACCAGTACACGCCCGAGCAATTGCGCCGGCCAGAGATACTCGCGCTGGCGCGCCGCGTCAATGTCGTAATCGATGCACAGGTCACCGGCAGCGAACAACCGTTCGTCGACGTGTATCTGACCGACGGCCGCATGCTGACCCGGCGCGTGCTGGTGCCGCGCGGCGCTCACACCAATGCGCTCACCGACGAAGAATTGCGCATCAAGTTCCGCAGCAACGCGAAGCTTGCGCTTAAAGACGCACAGGTCGATGAACTCGAGGACAAGGTCCAGAAGGTTGATACGCTAGAGAATGTCGCCGATATCGCCGCGTTGCTGATTCCGCGGTAGAACTGACATGACGATATTGATCACCGAACAGGACGTGAGCCGGCTGGCGATGTCGGTCAAGGACGCCATCCCCGTCATGGAAAAGACCTTTCGCATGGCCGGAGAACGTACCGCGGAAAATCCGCCGCGCGTGCGCATGTCATTCAAAAACGGCTTCATGCAGTTCGGACCGGCGGCGCTGCATGCCGAAGGGCTCGCGGGCTACAAGCTGTGGGCCAACTTCGGACGCGGCCACGGCGTCAAGAAAGGCAGCACAGGGTACGGCCACACCTATCTGCACGACATGAATAGCGGAGAACTCCTCGCCATCGTCCAGGCCGGCGCGATCGGCAAAATGCGCACCGGCGCCGTCACCGGCGTGGCCGCCAAATATTTGACGCCGCAGGACGCCAGCACGGTCGGCATATACGGCGGCGGCACCATCGCCGAGGGTCAGCTTGAAGCGGTCTGCGCGGTACGTGCGATCAAGCGTATCCGCGTTTATACGCGGACCGCAAAAAATCGCGAGACATTTTGCCGGCTGATGTCCAGTCGTCTGGGCGTTGAAGTCTCACCCGTGAGCAGCCCCGAAGAGGTGCCGCGCGATGCGGATATCGTCATCACCGCCAGCACGTCGGCTGCGCCTATCCTGTTTGGCGAATGGCTGACACGACCGGGTTTGGTAGTGGCGGCCGGCGCCAATCATTGGTACAAGCGTGAAATCGACGGCAAGGTATTCGAACGCGCCCATCTCGTCATCACCGATGACAGGGCGCAGTCGCGTATCGAAAGCGGCAACCTGATGTGGGCTGTCGGTCACGGCCTGGTCACCTGGAACCGCGTTGCGGAACTTGGCGATATCGTAGCCGGACGCGTAACCGTGCCGGATCTGAAAAGTGCCAATATCCTGTTTGGATCACATGGCCTCGCGTCCACGCAGGTTGCGATCGCGGCGAAAACTTACGAGCTGGCGAAAGCCCAGGGCATAGGGCGCGAGATCAGTCTATAGCAGAAGCGCCCGCCGACGCGGCGTGCCTTTCCGTCGGTGGTGCAAAACCGCGTAACTGAGCCCACCTATATCACAACCATTTGTTTTATATAAGTTATTCAGCACCCGGATAGACGTCAGGTCCGTAAAAGTCGCGCACGCGCTTGAGAAAATCGCCGGTCGGCGGCGCATATTGCAGATGCTTGCTGGTAAACACACCGGTGATCTCTTTTAACCGCACCGCGGCTTCGGCCATTTTTATTAATGCCGCATGGCTGACCAATATAGGCGCGCCTTCCAACTGATAAATGTTGGCGTCGGCAAGGAATACGACGACATCGCCGCCCGCCGGCACGATGACTTCCGCGCCGCGTTTAAGCAAACGTCTGGATGCGGCCATGATGTCGGCCATGATCGCCTCGCGCAATGTCAGGTCGTGCACCGCTTTCTTGAGTTCGAGCGGCGAGGTGTCGAGCGCTTCGCAGCCGACCAGACGGCTGGACAATCCGCAGCGTTCGACGTTTTCGATCAGCCGCGGCGTCCACTTTTCGCTGATCGTGATCAGGCCGAAGGTCGCGCCCATCATGCACGCAAAATGCAGTGTCGACTCGCACGCGCCCAGAACAGGAATGTTGACCATCTCGCGCGCCTCGCGCAGACCGGCGTCGCTGATGTTACCGACCAGGAATGCGTCGTAACCTTCTTTCTCGGCCCGTATCGCGTTATAGATGATTTCCTTGGTGTCGTTGTATTCGAGAAAACGGTAATGCAC
>CAMBSS010000276.1 GCA_945870465.1 Bordetella parapertussis
AAAGACATCGATTTGCTGTTCCTGCGCGAGACCACCGAGGGCTTCAAGGTCGACGGCAACCTGTTCCGTGGTTACGGCGAGGTAATGCCGACCAGCGACATGGCGATTGGCATTTGCGTGACGACGCGGCTAAAAAGCCGCCTTATCGCGGAGGCCGCCTTTGAGGCAGCCCGCCACGCCAAGCGGCGCAAGGTCACCGCCGTACACAAAGACACCGTTTATCGCTGGGGCGACGGCCTGTTCGCCGAAGAGTGTCGCAAGGTCGCAAGGAATTTCCCTGAAATCGAATTCGAGGAAGTGATTGTCGACACCTTTGCGATGCGTCTCGTCATGAAGCCGCAGCAGTACGACGTCATCGTCACCACCAATCTATACGGCGACATACTCACGGACCAGGCCGCGGGTCTCGTCGGCGGGCTCGGCCTCGCGCCAGGGCTCAACGCCAGCGAAACACTGGCAATGGCGCAGGCCACGCACGGATCCGCCCCGGACATCGCCGGCAAGGACCTTGCCAATCCATACGCAATGATCATGTCAGGCAAGATGCTGTTCGACTGGCTAGCGCTCAAACGCAACGAACCGAAGGCGGTCGAGGCCGGCACGCGGATTGGGCGCGCGATGGAGCGCGTAATCGCAGAAGCGCGGCACCTGACACGCGATGTCGGCGGCAATGCAGGCACGTGCGAAATGGGTGACGCTGTCGCCAACGCGATTGCAAAATCCTAGAGGAAGCGACATGCGATCGCGCAACGCCGCCCACGCCCTTGTCGCCATGCTCATGATGGACATGGCGTTTGCGCAGTCGTACCCATCCAAGCCCGTGCGTTTTGTCGTGCCGACATCGGCCGGCGGCGGCGCGGATGTGGTGGCGCGTGCTCTCGGGCAAAAGCTCGCCGGGACTCTCGGCCAGCCGATGGTTTACGACAACCGCGCCGGTGCCGGAGGCATCATTGGCACCGAAATCGCCGCCAAATCTCCGGCCGACGGCTATACGCTCCTAATAGTGACCTCTGCACATACTATTAACCCGAACATTTACGCCAAACTGCCATACGACACGAAGCAGGACTTCGCGCCGGTCGGCCTAGTGGCATCGCTGGCCTACCTGCTCACAGTGCATCCATCGCTACCAGTACGTTCGGTAGGTGAGTTAATTGCGCTGGCACAAGCGAAACCGCATCAAATTAACTTCGGATCAGCAGGCACTGGCTCGTCGAATCATCTAGCGATGGAGTCGTTTAAGTTGACAGCAGGCATCGACGTCGCGCACGTGCCATACAAAGGTGGCTCTCCCGCTGCAACAGCCCTGATCAGCGGCGAGGTACAACTCTCGTTCGCGAGCCCAACCAACAGCTTACCGTTCATAAAGGCCGGCCGCCTTCGCGGCATCGCTGTCACGAGTACCGCCCGCCTGCCGATCGCGCCCGATCTGCCAACCATCGCTGAAGCAGGTTTTCCGGGCTATCAAGACATCGGCTGGTACGGAATACTGGCGCCAGCGGGCGTGCCGCGCGAAATCGTTTCAAAAATCAACCAAGCGCTAGCCAAGGCACAACAACATCCCGACGTACGTGAATTTTATGCGCGGCAGGGCATCGATCAAGCAACCACGCCCAGCGTTGAAGATTTTACAGAGGTTATCCGTAACGAGATCGCGAAGTGGTCGAAGGTCGTTACAGCTGCGGGAATACGCGCAAGCCAATACTGAGCGACGCATTTGTCGTAAGCGGTTGCAGTGCGACCAATTGCGTAATGTAATCGAGTAGATTCGCAAGCACGAGCACGAAATCCTGGCTATTTGCGTCGATAAGGCGAGGATGCCCCGCGCACAGTTCATAAAGGCATTTGCCGGCAAGGAAACCACTGCGCTGAGGTGTCACGCGAAGTTGCTAGCGAAGCGGCTTGGGTCGAGAGCCTCAAGCGCATGGGGCCAGTGATTATCGAACAGCAAACCAGACTGCTGAACCACGGATGTTCAAAATATCCATCGCCGCCAATTCCCGAAAAAATAACAACATCCTCGCCGCCACGATCTCGACTGCGTAAAAAAACAGCGGAATTACTGCGCACACACTACGCGCCAACACCGCCGAAACGATCGGGCACAATGGCGTGCCCAGCCCATCCCCGCCGACGCGCCAAGCGCTCTTGAGTTGCACCGCGCCATCGCGCTTGAGCCGCTTGTTGGCGATGGCCGCGCGCGTGATGTAGCGGCACGGGCGTTCGAGTTCCTTGCGTTGATGCGGCCACAGCGCACTGCGGCGTGCAGGCTAAAGCCGTGCGCTTCAGCGCACAGGTCCGTCGTGTTTTTTTTCTTTCCGGCCGGCCACCGTTCGCAGGCTCAGCACCTGCTGTCCGGCGCGCGGCCCCAGTGCGATGCGATACGTGCACGCCGTCGCTTGCAAGCACCAGCCCGGAGGAACTCGGCAGGTTTCTGCGCGAGGATTTCGAGCGTGTCGCCAGAGCCATGAAAATAGCCGGCATCGAGCCCGAGTAGAGTGTGCGGTAGCTAGTGCGGCGTCCTGCTCCGACGCCAGGGGCTCCTGTCGTGTATCAGGTCTGCTATTCGCCGCGGCTGTCCCGCACATGCCGCCTGCTACTCGCCGCGTAGCCCAGTATCCCTGATCACCTTGCCCCACTTCTGCATTTCGGTTTTGACGACAGCCGCCAGTTGTTCGGGCGAACCGCCAGCGGCTTCTCCGCCGCTGCTGAGTATCCGCTCCTTGACGTCTGGGCGGTTGAGGATACGCAGCATGTCCCGGTTCAGGTGGTTGACCACAGCGGCCGGCGTGTTGCCCTGCGCGAACATGGCGATGCGCGTCACGATTTCAAAACCGGGCAGCGATTCTCCCACCGGACGCAATCCTGGCAGCAGGGCAGACGGCTGTGGGTCCCCGATCCCTAGCGGCCGCAATTTTCCCGACTTCAGATGCGCCTCCACCGAGCCCAGCCCGGCGATCGCGACGTGCACCTGGCCGCCGACGACACCCAGGACCGATGACGGGGTGCCTTTGTAGGCGATGCGCACGATGTCGACCTGCGCCAGGTTCTTGAACATTTCCATGCCGAGATGCGGCGCCGCGCCTATGGTGCCGGCGCCATAGTTGAGTACCCCCGGCCGTGCTTTGGCCAGTGCGATCAGATCCTTCACCGACTTCACCGGCAACGACGGATGCACGACCAGCACGTTTGGCGACGTTATCACCAGCGTGATCGGCGCCAAATCCTTGACGGGATCGTAGCTCACCGGATGCAGGAACGGCGCCAGCCACGCCGCACCGCCATAGAACAGCAGCGTATGGCCATCGGGCGGTGCTTTGGCGACGACTTCCGGCGCAATGCCGCCGCGGTTTTCCACCACCACCGGCTGTCCGAGACTGCGGGTGAGTTCCTGCGCGATCAGCCGTGCGATCCAGTCGTTGTTGCCACCGACTTCAGCGGTGATGATGCGCACTGCCTTGACGGGATAGTTGTCCTGGCCGAACGTCGCGCCCGCCGTGGCGACGAGCATGCTGACCGACAGGATTCGAGCGGCGTAACGCAATACCAAAAGCTCCCTCCGCGATAGTTTTTGATTATTTTTTCCGGCGGCACGTGCGGACGTGCGCACCGGTATTCCCAGCGCCGCCTCAAACCTTGAGCAACCATGCCGGATTGTCGCTCAGTATCATTTCGCGCTCGCGCCGCGTCAAGCCCGGAATCGACTCGACGAAATCCACCGGCTGATTGTGACGCCCATCGCCTGCGGATAGTCGGTGCCCATCACGACGCGGTCGCGATTCCGGCCAGCCGCACCTTGTATTGGCGCCGCTCGGCGTCCAAAATCGTCACCGTGTCGCCGTCTGAGACCGCCACCACCCTGCCCCGCAAGTCGGCGGCATGGACGCATGTAGCGAGGCACAGGGCGAGGAACAGGAGGGATTTCATGATCTGAGCATATGACATTTGAGGCTTACAGGGCGAGCTGGCAGGACGATAGTCTCGTCGAAGTCGCAGGCAAAGGTGTTACGCTATTCATCCATTATTCGCGTAGTATGCGATTTGAGGGACTTCCTCCTAGAGTGTGAAGGATCTGTCATGGCATTTAAGTTACCAGCATTGCATAAGGATACAAATCCATTTCTCTTGGGCATCCTCGTAGGAGCTTTGTTGCTTGCATGGCTAGGCTTCGAGCAGATCGGATGGAAAACAGGAGGCGCCTCAGAAAGGCTTGC
>CAMBSS010000277.1 GCA_945870465.1 Bordetella parapertussis
CGGATGCCCGGTATTCTGCGTGCCGTATGGCTATAACGAGGGCGTCGATGTACGCGAACTGGATGTTGATGCTATAGTAGAAACGATATTCGAGGCCTCCAATCTCATCATCAAATCATGATCCATGACAGAGTCAGAATTCAACCAGCTTGCGGCCGAGGGCTATAACCGCATTCCGTTAGTGCTGGAGACCTTCGCCGATCTCGACACCCCGCTGTCGCTGTATCTCAAGCTCGCCAACCGGCCCTACACGTATCTGCTCGAATCGGTGGTTGGTGGTGAGCGTTTCGGCCGTTATTCATTCATCGGTATCGCCGCCGAAACGCGGCTTGAAGTGCGTGGCAACGAGTGCTTCGAATTCGAGCGCGATACGCTCAAGCGACGCACCGAAGCCAGCGATCCATTGCAATTCATCCGCCAGTATCAGGCGCGCTTCAAGGCGGCCGCGCGGCCCGGGTTGCCGCGTTTTTGCGGCGGGCTGGTCGGCTATTTTGGCTACGACACCATCAGTTACATTGAGAAGAAGCTGGCCGCCAGCACCAAGCCCGACGCACTTGCAGTGCCCGACATCCTGCTGCTTTTGTCGGAGCAGCTCGCGGTGGTCGACAACCTTTCCGGCAAGATCTATCTCGTCGTTTACGTCGATCCTGCAAACGACGATGCCTACCGGCAGGGCCGCCTGCGCCTCAAGGAATTGCTGCAGGCATTGCGCCGGCCGGCGACGATACCAGCGGCACCGCCGGCTGCGCCGCAGACGGCACGCTCCGAGTTCGGCGAAACGCCCTACCTCAAGGCGGTCGAGCGCGCCAAACGCTATATCGTTGACGGCGACATCATGCAGGTGGTGCTATCGCAGCGCATGAGCCAGCCGTTCGGCGCATCGCCGCTGGCCCTGTATCGCGCGTTGCGCGCACTCAACCCGTCGCCGTACATGTATTTGTTCGATTTCGGGGATTTCAACGTCGTCGGCGCGTCGCCGGAGATTCTGGTGCGGCTGGAAAACGGCAATGTGACGGTGCGGCCGATCGCAGGCACGCGGCCGCGTGGCAAGACCCCGGAAGAGGATGCGGCGCTCGCCACGGAATTGCTGGCGGACCCCAAAGAGTGCGCCGAGCACCTGATGCTGATGGATCTCGGCCGCAACGATCTCGGGCGGGTAGCGCAGACCGGTTCGGTCCATGTGACCGATAACATGACGATCGAAAACTATTCGCATGTCATGCACATCGTATCCAACGTCGAAGGCAAACTAAAGCCGGGACTGGATGCGATCGCGGTGCTGCAAGCCACGTTTCCCGCCGGCACGGTGAGCGGCGCGCCCAAAGTCCGCGCCATGGAGATCATCGACGAACTTGAGCCGACCAAGCGCGGCGTATATGCCGGTGCGGTCGGTTATCTGGGGTTCAACGGCGACATGGACCTGGCGATCGCGATCCGCACCGCCGTGCTCAAGGGCGGCATGCTCTACGTGCAGGCGGGGGGAGGCATCGTCGCCGATTCGGTGCCGCAGAGTGAATGGCAGGAGACGCAGAACAAGGCGCGCGCGGTGCTGCGTGCCGCGGAAATGGCGCTCGCCGGCCTTGATACCACGATGGAGTAGCGGGTCGCGTCGATTATGATGCTTGGCAGTTTTTCATTGGAGAGTTCGAAATCATGAGTTCGGGGCTTACGCTCAAAACTGCGACCAATACGATAGGCGAAGGATACTCATTTGATTCGCCATCAAGGACGCTTACCGATGCCCATTTTCTTTTCTTCTCAGGGCTTACCGGGGATATGGGTAGAAGCCATATTGATGCTGAGTATGCGAAGAAAACACGGTTGGGCAAGCCTTCGGCGCACGGGCTGCTGATCGCCGCCATGACCGCGATGGGCGGCTCAAATTTGCGGGACAAGCCGGAAGGGTTTGTTTTGGTCGAGCAAGGCTGCAGGTTTCTCAAACCCGCGGCGGTTGGCGATACACTCACACCTAAGTTTGAGGTGGAAAAAATCTGGCAGGAAGGACATCGGACGTTCTGTCGCATCAAGACTGCCGTGATCAATCAGAGGTCCGAGGTCATACTGGAAGGGTTTCAGCTTTGTCGGATCATGCCGCCGAAGCCCGCTGCATGATTTCCAGCCTTTGCGTGCGCCTGCCTGGTTTGATTCCCGGCTGGTGATAGCCACCTGAGTCGTTGGCAATAAAGGCGCACTCTGCATGCATACGCTCGATCAACTATTCAATCCGCGAGGCATAGTCATACCCGGCGCCAGCGCCGACTTCACCCGCACCGGCGGGCAGGTGCTCAAGGCACTGCATGACCATGGCTATGGTGGCGCCATTTATCCGGTCAATCCCAGATATCCCGAACTGGCAGGGCACCGCTGTTATGCTTCGGTTGACGAAATTTCCGGCGACTGCGACCTTGCAGTGATCGCGTTGCCCGCAGTCCAGGTGCCCGGGGTGATCGCCCAGTGCAGCCGCCGTGGCATCCGTTATGCCGTTGTGCTGAGCGGCGGCTTTCGCGAGACCGGCGCCGCGGGTGAGCTCGTTGAGGCGGCGATGCTGGCGGCCGCGCGGGCAGGCGGGGTACGGCTGATAGGCCCGAACTGTTTGGGTCTGGTCAATGTGCATGCGCACGTCTATGCGGCATTCGGCGGCTTCGCGCGCCCGCCGCGGCTGAAGGCAGGCGGGGTGTCGGCAGTGCTGCAGAGCGGCGGCTTCGGCAACTGCCTGATCATCCGCTGCGCGCTCGCCGGAGTGGGTTTCCGCTACGTGGTGGCGAGTGGCAATGAATCCGACATCGGAACCGCCGAGCTGATCGCTGCCTATGCAGATGACCCGGAAACCACCATGATACTCGCCTATATTGAAGGTGTGGCCGACGGCCGCGCCTTCATGGCGGCGTGCCGCCGGGCGCTGGCCGCGGGCAAGCCGGTGGTGGTGATGAAATCCGGCAACACTGAGCAGGGCAGGGTTGCTGCCGCCTCGCATACCGCCAATCTCACCGGCAGTTACGAGGTTTTTCAGGCCGCGTTCCGCCAGTGCGGGGTGATTGAAGCGATCAACATGGACCAGGCTGTCGCCGCCACTCTGGGCTTCGCCGCCGGGCGGTTGCCGCGCGGACGCGGCGTAGCGGTGATGGGCGGCTCAGGTGGTTCGGCGGCGGCGTTCTGCGACGCCGCCGACAACTGTGGGCTCACGTTGCCGACGCTCGGTGTGGTGACGCAGGAGGTACTCAAAGCGACGTTGCCGAAACTGAGTTCACTCAAAAATCCCATCGACTACAGTTCGGGCAACCCGCGGGCAGAAAATGCGGCGGATTTCCAGCGGGCCTTCGACGCCGTGCTGGCCGACCCGGAAGTCCATCAGCTTGGGCTACTGTTTGGGCCGGTGGCGGGCGGCCGGTTCGAACTGGGCGCAGAACTGGTGGTGAAGGCCGCCGCCGGTACTAGCAAACCGGTGTTCGTGTTTTCGGCGCTGCCGCCGGAGCTCGCCCCCGCGGCGCTGGGCATCCTGCGCGCCGCCGGCATCCCGGTGCTGCCTACACCGGACGGCATGGCTTATGCCATGGCGGCATTGGCTGATTTTGCGCAGGCGCGAGTGCGTGGCGAACCGGCCATGGTGTGCCCAGCGATGGACGGCGTGGGGGCGCTGCTGCCGGCGCAGGCGGCAACACTCAACGAATGCGAAAGCAAGGCGATAATCGCGGCCGCGGGCGTGCCGGTTACACGTGACATGTTGCTGCCGGCGCACGCCGACGCGGCATTGCCACACGTCTCGTGTTATCCGGTCGCAGCAAAGATCGTGTCGCGTCAGATTGCGCACAAGTCCGACATCGGTGCGGTGCGGCTCGACATCCGCGACGCCGGTGAACTGGCGCACGCGATTACCGCGATTGTGGCCAATTGCCGTGCTGCGGCGCCCACCGCCAGGCTGGACGGTATTCTTGTTGCGGAGATGATCACCGACGGCATCGAAACCATCGTTGGCGCGATCAACGACCCTGTATTCGGGCCGGTAGTGGCGTTCGGGCTCGGTGGCGTACTGGCCGAAACCCTTAAGGACATGAGCTACCGCGTCGCCCCGTTCGGGATCGACGATGCGCGCGCGATGATCGGAGAACTACGCGCGCGTGCAGTGTTCAATGGCGTGCGCGGCCGGCCGCCGGCGGATGTGGCAGC
>CAMBSS010000278.1 GCA_945870465.1 Bordetella parapertussis
AGCCGCGGGCATGGCCCACCAGGTCGAGCAGCGCCATGTCTGTTGCGCACAGCGCGGCCCGCGACAACGTCGGACGCCGCGCGAGAGTCGCGATCAGGCTCGCGTGCGCGTGCGTGTCTTTGCCAGTCAGAAACGGGACGATCGTCGACGACATCGCGCGCGCGACGGCTTGCAGATTCTCGCCGGTGGGCGTGGGCATGGTGGCCGCCTCGCCCCAGCCGACGGCGCCGTTTCTGGCCTCGATCCGCACCAGCAGGTTCACGCTGTGCGTGATGCGCGTACGGGCCAATGTCATGGGCTTGATCAACGGCAACGCCACGGGGATCGCGTCGATACGCTTAATGGCAAAGGGTGAGCGGCGCAGCATGGAAGTGGATCCCGAGGCGAACGTGAGTTGAAAAGGCTGGAACCGGAACGGCTATTCGATCCGGATATTGGTTTTTTGCATGACGTCTATCCATTGCGCAACCATGGAGCGTATCTGTGCGTTGTGCTCCTGCGGGGTGTTGCCCAGCGGCAGATAGCCGAGCGAACTGAGGCGCTCGATGTTTGCCGGCACGCGCAGCGCGCGCACGAAATGCTGGTTGACCGTATTGATCACGTCGGGCGGCGTGCCGGCCGGTGCGTACATGCCCCAATAGGACACTACGTCGACGCCGGACAGTCCGGCCTCATCGAAGGTCGGAACCGTGGGTGTGGCGGCGTTGCGCTGGGTGCCCGTCACGGCCAGCGCGCGCAGTCGCCCCGCATCGATGAAGGGCCGCGCGGAGCTGATGCCCGCGAACTGCATATGCACCTGCCCGCCCACGAGGTCGGTCATGGCGGGCGCCGAGCCTTTGTACGGCACGTGCGTAATATCGACCTTGGCGACATATTTCATCAACTCGCCTGCAATATGCGTGGAGGTCCCATTGCCTCCCGAAGCGTAGACCAGCGCGCCCGGCCTGCTCTTCGCAAGTGCTATCAGTTCATTGACCGACTTGACCGGAACCGACGGGTGGACCACGAAAATCACTGGCGCATAGGCGAGCATGGAGACGCCGGTGAAATCTTTTAAAGTGTCGTAGGGCAGCTTTTTGAAGAGCGCCGGGTTAATCAAAAAAGCGGAGTCGGAGACCAGCACGGTATAGCCGTCCGCAGTGGATTTGGCCACGATGTCCGTGCCGATGATGCTGGAGCCGCCCGGACGCGTGTCTATGATTAACTGTTGTCCCATCGTAGTTGCGACAGTCGGGGACAGCGACCTGACCAGACTGTCGACTCCGCCGGCCGGCGGATAGGGGATAAGGATCCGAATGGCGCGCGCCGGAAAACTCTGCGCAAGCGACACGGACGCATCGAACCCGATAACTGCCAGCAGTATAAAAAGCCACGATTTCGTTTTCATGTGTGTCTGCCCCCGGTAAAAATTAACTTCGGTGCAACCGCCTAAGCCAGCGCCACGCCGCCGCCGCCGCGCGGGTCGGAGCCGCCGCTGAAACTACCGTCGGCTTCGGCGAGCGCCAGGAATGCCAGTGCGAACGCGCGATCGTAGCCCTTGCTCGAAGCGCGCAACTTCCACCCCAGCGCCGCGAGTTCGCGATGCAGGCGCCAGTACAGACGACTTTCCATTTCCAGCCACGGCCCTTCGGCGTGAAAGCGCGGCGCCTCCACCGCTTCGATCGCCCGCATGTCGTGCTCGACGATGCCGAGTATGGTGTTGACAATGGCGGTCGGCATGCGTGTTCCGCCCAGCGCGCCTATTGCCATCCACGGCCGCGCGTCGCGCAGTATGATCGTGGGCGCGGCGCCGGTCATGCGGCTTTTGCCGGGCGCGATCGAGTTCGGGTGTCCCGGATACGGATGGAACTGGTACATGCAGTTGTTGTAGATAAAGCCGAGGCCGGGTGTGACGACGCCGGAGGCCGAGCCCAGCGTGTGCGTCAGCGTGACGGCATTGCCGGCGCTGTCCATCACGCAATTGTGCGTGGTATGCGCGGACTCGCGGTAACCGAGCCCCGCCACCGTGATCGCCGCGTCGCCGCGCACCAGCGCCGCGAGTTCGGCCGCGTAGCTTTTGCTGAGCAGCCGCGCCACCGGTGCGTCAACAAACCGCGGGTCGCCGAGAAAGCGCGCGCGATCGGAAAAAGTGGCGAGCATCGCGCGGCTCAGAAGATGGATATACCCGGCTTCGTCGTCGCGCCGCAACGCTGTGAGATCGAAGTGCTCGAGTATGTGCAGGAGTTCCACCACCTGCACGCCGCTCGCGGGCAGCGGTGCGCTGCGGATGTCGAGCCCGCGATAAGAGCCGCTGACCGGCGCGCCCACCTCGGCGCGATACGCGGCAAGGTCCTGCGCCGTAAAGAGACCGTCATTGCGCGCAAAATCCTCGGCGATCGCGTGGCCGATCTCGCCCCGATAAAAATCGTCCGCGCCGGCGCGGGCCAGGCGTTCCAGCGTAGTGGCATAGTCGGGCTGGTGCAGCAACTGCCCGGGCTTGAGCAACGCGCCGCCGGGCGCAAACACAGCAGCGCACGCCGGCGTCGCCTGCACGCGTTCCAGGCCCGGCTTGTGTCCCGGCTCGGGCAGGTCGGTCCAGTGGCTGTAAACCTCGCCGGGCAGGGGCACGCCCTCCCGTGCGAGCTGTATCGCCGGTTCGAACAGCACCGCCCACGGCAGCTCGCCGTAGGCGCGGTGCGCCGCTTCAAATCCCGCGAGCACGCCGGGCACCACGACCGAGCGATACCCGATTTGATTTACCGCGCCGCGAATTTCGTAACGCTCGGCGTGACCGTGTATCTGGCCCACCACCTGGTCCGCGAATACGTCGGGCCGCGCCTGCGATCCGGCGCGGCCGTGATAGCCGATCGAGACGGTCTTGCCGCTGCCGGCGTGATGAACCAGCATGGTGCCGAAGCCGCCGATGCCGCCGTTGCAGGGATCGACGATGCCCTGCGCCAGGGCCGTCGCGATGGCCGCGTCGAGCGCATTGCCGCCCGCCCGCAGTACGTCGGCGCCGACCGCAACCGCCAGTGGCTGCGGCGCGACCACGATGCCTTTCGGTTGTCGCCTGCGTTGCGCGGGCGCCGCGGGGCCGGCCATGGCTCAGGAAATTCTCTTGGTGCGCTTGGGAAATGCCTCCAGAAACCGCCGCACGTCGGCGGCGATTTTTTCGGCGGTGTTGGCCGCGATCCGCTCGCCCAGTTCCTGCGACACGATGCTCGGGTCGCCAAAAAATCCGTCGGTGGGCGCGACTTCTTCGATGTTCAGGACCGCCCTGAAAGGAAACGACCGCAGCAGATCTGCCGGACCGCGGTCGGGCTTGATGCGCTTGTCCATCTTCACCGAGCCATGCGCATGCGCCTCGGCGATCGACAGCTCGATCGATCCGCCGTGCCCGTCGGCGCCGTAGCGCATGTCTTCGGGGCGGATATGTTTTGCGGCCGCGGGGCCCACGACTTCGGCCAGCCGCCCTTTGTTGGCATCCTGGTAGCACATGTAGAGCACGTGCGTCTCTGAATCCATGGCGGCCTCCTGCAAGCCGCAGATCGCCGGATGATCGTTGCCCCGGTGTCCGCTGATGGCGAGCACCAGGCGATAGCCGTCGCGCACGAAGTTCTGGCAAAGCTCCTTCAGCAGGAACGCATACGTGCTGGGCTTGAGCACGATCGTGCCCTTGAAATGGCGCTGGTCGAAGCACATGCCGAACGGCAGCGCCGGCGCCAGAATCGCATCGAGCCGTTCGGCGACGCCGCGCGCCACGATGCGCGCGGCAAACGTGTCCGTGCCCATGGGCCCGTGCTTGCCGTGCTCCTCGGTCGAACCCAGCGGCAGAATGATGATGCCGGGGCCTGCTTTGATGTAGTCCTCGACTTCGTCGAAGGTCATGCGATCGAGTTCACGTAACACGGGATTCTCCTCGGATTGAAAAACAGCATTGCGCGGGAAGGTTGCGCAAAAACGCAGCCGTGAGTTTATTCAGCCCTGGCGCCGGACACCTGGATGACCTTGGTCCACACCTCGACTTGCTTTTTGATGTGGGCGCCGAGTTCCTCGGGCGTGCCGCCGACCGCACTCATGCCCAAGCCGTTGAGTTTTTGGCGCACGTCCGGATCCTGCAGAATGCGGTTGATTTCGCCGTTGAGCTTGACGATCACCTCGCGCGGCGTGCCCGCG
>CAMBSS010000279.1 GCA_945870465.1 Bordetella parapertussis
TCAAATTGTTCTTTCTCGTCCTGCACCTGCGAATGCGAATAGGAAATTTAAACGCCTCTTCTGACGGTCGGCAACTATATCGCCGGCCCCGGAAGCGGTCAATCGCGCGGTGTTTGCTGAGAAATCTCCCCCTCTCGATGACCATTCGAACCCTGCATCGACCCGCCCCCCGAATCGCCTCACACCGACCGCTACACGCGAACACGGGCCGCGGGTATCGTCAGCGCTGTTGCAGAACCATTGCCACCCTCAGGATCAGGCCGCCTGAAAGAGAGACAGCGGCCGCGGTGGTGCGCGGGCAGGCAGACCCAGATGCGTGAGTATCCTGACAATCACCGCCGGCTCTTCGATGGCGGCGATGATCTTCAGGGTGCCGCCACACTGCGGGCAGTGTTCGATGTCGATATCGAACACGCGCTTGAGCAGGCGCGCCCAGCCCTTGCGCGCCGGTGCTTCATGCGCGTGGTGGGCCGCATCAGCGCCAGGTTTCTGCGGTGTGCGCGGCACAATCGCGGCGCGCAGCCTCGCGTTGGGCGCCAGCGCGCCGTGAATCCGGATGACGTGCTCAGAATCGGATTCAAGTACCGCGCCGGTGGTTCCATTCCGTCACTGATGTCAGCGATTCGCGTTGAGGTCAACGCGGCCGCCCGGCCGGCGCAGATGCTACCTTGGCCGAGTCTGAACCGGTCCGGTCCCGCCCCATCTTCCCTCACGAATAAATTCCTTTGGGGCGTGCGTCCGTTCGAGACTGGCGCCAGGTCCGGTCTGGTATCTCCGATTCGGTAAGCCGGCGCCTGAGTCCGGATAAATAGCGGCAATCGCCTCCGGACTCTCAGCGCGCGAAGGCCGGCGCTGTTCTGTTATGCTCGCAACCCCACCTCCGAAAGAGCATCCCGGAATGAAAACCCCGTTCACGATCTGCATGATGGTTGCCGCCACCTTCGCCTGGGCGGCTGACCCGGCTGACCCGGCTACCCGCGTCCCGCCAAATTTCACCGTGATCACGGGCGAAGTGCTCGAGATCAGGGACGTCGAGAGCTACACCTACCTTCGGTTGAAGACCAAGGACGGCGAAACGTGGGCTGCTGTCGGCCGCGCGCCGGTCGGGCAAGGAGCCGTCGTCACCGTCGAAAAAGCGGTGGCGATGAAAAACTTCCAGAGCAAGACACTGCAAAAAGTCTTTCCGACGATCTATTTCGGCACCCTGGCGGGTGCCGCGGGAAGCAAGAGCGGCGCCCGCAATGAAATGGCTGCGGCTCACTCAGGGCTCGCCAGTACCCCGGCTACCGGCGACATACAGGTTTCCAAAGCCACTGGCGCGAATGCACGAACCGTCGCCGAAATCATCACCAAAGGTGCTGAGCTGAAGGATAAGCCGGTGCTGGTCCGCGGCAAGGTCGTGAAATACAATCCCGGGATCATGGGAAAGAACTGGATCCATCTGCGCGATGGCTCGGGTTCCGAGGCGAACAATGCGAACGACATTCTCGTGACCAGCCTCAACCACGCGAAAGTAGGGGATGTCGTGACTATGGCAGGCGTCGTCCGTACAGACAAAGACTTCGGTGCCGGCTATGCCTATAAAGTCATGGTGGAAGACGCGACACTGCAGAAGTAAGCTGATGGACGGTGTGGCCCAATGAAAACGCGAATAGGAAATTTAAACGCTTCTTTTCACTGTCCGCAACTCTATCGCCGGTCCGGCAAGCGGTCAATCGCACGGTGTTTTGCTGAAAATTCCCTACTCGGGATGACTGTTTGAGCGCTACATCGACCCGAATCGCCTCATACCGACCGCTACACGCGAACACGGGCCGCGCGGGATCGTCTGCACTGTTGCAGAACCGTTCTTGCCTTGAGGATCAGGCCGCCTGGAAGAGAGACAGCGGCCGCGGCACCAAGGCGGGCAGTTTGCGCGGGGCTAGCGGCCGTGGCCAGAGCGTGCAGCCTTGTGGTTATGGGGCCGCGTGGCGCGTTACCCGTCGCTCTACGCGCTGCTCTCATCGGTCGGCGTGCGCGTGCTGGCGTGGCTGGGCGGTTCGCAGCGTTTGATTCATCACCTGCCGTTCGCTGGCGGCTGGACCAGCGGCCGCGATTTGCCGGCGCCGCAGGGCAAAACTTTTCGCGAACTCTACGCGCAGCGCAAACGCTAAAGCAGTTCCTCCATCCCGGGCAGGATGGAGATGAATATCACTTTGAGGTGTTGCCACACGCTGGCGCCCGGTTCACCGGTAAAGCGCACCGTTTTTCCTTCGCTGCTGCCGTTCCAGACAAGATACGTTTGAGCGGAATCCGAAGCCGGCTCAAGCGCGAGCCGCCAGCTGTTCTCAGCGGAAAAATCCTGTTCGATGGTGGCGAGCAGGCGTTCGGCGAGGACCTTGCTGTCGATCATCAAGCCGTCCTCGGTGTTGAGGCGGCGCGAGCGCGGATCGAAATTGGCGCTGCCGATCCAGACCAGATGCCGGTCATAGACCACAACCTTGGCGTGCAGTGCCGACGCCGAGCGTCCGAGGTGCATGAGTTGCTGGCGCCGTTCCGGGCGCGGCGCGTCGGCGCGGTATTCGTGCAAATCGATGCCGCCGCGGAGCAGCCCTTCGCGATAGCGAGAATAGCCTGCATGCACGGCGGGCACGTCGTTCGATGTGAGCGAGTTAGTGAGTATGCGCACGCGTACGCCGCGCTGTACCATTTGCGACAGCAGTTCGACACCGCGCGCGCCCGGCACGAAATAGGCGACCTCCATGGTCATTTCCTTTTGCGCCTGCTGGCGTGCGATGGCATGCGCGCGCGCAATTTCGGATGAGGGCTTCGCCTGGCCCGGCGCCTGGCGCACCGGCGGCTCGGCGATCGCCGAGCCCTTTGCCCAGATCAGCTCGTCGTGGGCATGGCCGACGCGGCGCCGGTATTCGGCACTGCTTTGCAGGTATTCGGCATGCGGGCCGATCGTGTCGTCGCCCGACTTGAGCAGTGCAAAAATTTCGGCGGCGGGCTGCAGCGGCGCGCGCGCAAAGGCTGCGACGGGCGTGACGATTTCGCTGTTCCAGAACGTGTCGAACTGGCGGCCGACCTCATCGACGATGCGGCCGGTGGCAAACACGTCGACGTCGCGGAAGTTGGATTCCGCGCGCGCCTCGAAATAGCGATTGCCGATATTGCGGCCGCCGAGCACCGCGGCCTGACCATCCACCGCAAAAACCTTGTTGTGCATGCGGCGGCCGAGACGGTCGAGGTGCATGACGAGTTGCAGCGCGCGCGACCAGCGTGCGCGGCCGGGCAGGGGATTGAACAGGCGTATCTCGATGTTGGGGTGGGCATCCAGCTGCGCCAGAAAGTGGTCCTCGAAATCGAGTTCGCTGTCGTCGAGCAGTATGCGCACGCGTACGCCGCGTTCTGCGGCAGCGAGCAGGCGTTCGAGCAGGAAGCGGCCGACATCGTCGTTGTCGAAGATGTAGTACTGCACGTCAATCGCCTTTTCGGCGAGATCGGCCATGGCGGCGCGCGTCATCAGCGCCGATATGCCATTGTTGAGCAGGCGGTAGCCGGAGTCACCGGGGCGCCCGTATTTGGCGCTGCCCTCATAGGCGCGGCCCAGCGCGGTTTCCTGCGGGCGACTGAAGGCGTCGGAGCGCTCGGCTTTGTGTTGTTCCGGGATCGTCGCGCAGCTTGCGGCAAGAACGAGCAGAAGCAGCGCCGCGACCTGGCGGCCAGGGAATCGACGTGCTGGGCTATCTCTAAGCTGCTGATCCATTCGAATAACTGTAGTACGGGGGCGCCGCCGGCGAATAGGAAATTTAAACGCCTCTTTTGACGGTCGGCAACTATATCGCCGGCCCCGGAAGCGGTCAATCGCGCGGTGTTTTGCTGAAAATTCCCTACTCGGGATGACTGTTTGAGCGCTACATCGACCCGAATCGCCTCACACCGACCGTTACACGCGAACACGGACCGCGGGTATCGTCAGCGCTGTTGCAGAACCGTTCTTGCCTTGAGGATCAGCCCGCCTGAAAGAGAGACAGCGGCCGCGCCGGAGCGCGCGGCGGCGCGCGCGCAGGCAAGCCCAGATGCGTGAGTATCCTGACAATCACGGCGGGCTCTTCGATGGTGGCGATGATCTTCAGGG
>CAMBSS010000280.1 GCA_945870465.1 Bordetella parapertussis
GCGTTCAGCGCTTCGTACACTTTCGCAAAGCGGGTGTCCTGCGGCGCCTGCGCGTCGCGCTCGCGAGGGGAGAGGATAGCGATCCGCGGCCGTGAGTCGGCAGTCATGGCATCACGGATGTATCAGCGGATATACAGCCAGCCCGATCAGCGCCGCCTTGATGTGAAATCCGCCGTCGGGCGCGTGCTGCGCGAACGCGTTTTCCACCGCGGCAATGCATTCGTCGAACGTCAGCAGGCGTTCGACGTCGCTGCGGTTGAAAACGAGGGTCTCGTTGCTCATCTGCCTTGCTCAGCGGTAAGCAGCCGGGTTCCACGTATGTGTTTCGTCCTGCCCGTCCCGGCACCACGCGTAGAGCGCGTCATACATCACCATGCCGTGCTTCAGCATCTCGTGGTCGTCGGTGAAGTTGCGCGACAAGCCGAGAGAAACGGCGAGCAGTCCCGCTGCCTGCGGCGCCAGTTCGAGGCGCCCGGTGTCGGCGCCGCGTACGATCAGCGCGAGCCGCTGCAGCGCGGGGTCGGCAAGATGGTAGGTTTTCAGAAATGCGTCGAAGCTGCATAGATCCCCATCGTGCGTGAACGCCACGTCGGGAACGTCGTAGGGAACGGCTTCCTTTTCTTTTGCCGCGCTCAGCACGTTGCCGGACGGCACGTAAAGAAATTCCGCTGCAGGATCGACGAAGCGGGCGATCAGCCACGGGCAGGCGATGCGGTCGATTTTCGGGCGTTCGCGCGTGACCCAGCGTGTGGAAGCGTTGACTGCTTTGCGCAGGAGTTCGCCGCCGGCCTGCTTCCAGCCTTCTTCGATGCCGTCAGCAAGATAGCGCGCGGAAATTCCGGCGTCCCGCAGCTTCTGCGCGACACCCTGGCTGACTTCGTGGCCGTGCACGCAATACACCACGACGGCACTGGCCGACGGCAGTTCTTTGGCCCAGCTGGATACGCCGGCAGGATCGCGGCGCAAGGCCCCCGCAATCATGTCGGGGGCCGCATGAAATGCGGGGGTTTTACGTACGTCGATCACCAGCGGTGCGCGCGCACCGGCGAGATCGGACTGCAAAGTGCTGGATTTGATTGCTGCGTCCATGGCTCCTCACTCCTTGAATAACGAGTAGAAGCAGAATTTGGACGCGAGGCGTCTTGCCGACGGCGGGGAATCTGCGTTGCCCCCACGCGGCAAAGACTACACCTGTTAAAACATTTCAGTCAAGACGCTCACTTGTCAGGCTTCCGGAATTGGCGCGCTGCGCATGCGTGGCACGCGGTTGATGCGCCAGTTCGCGATGGCCCAGTCCCAGAAGTCGATGATGCTTGCTGTGGTCAGCGCATGCGGTGGTTGTTGGCCTAGGAAGCGCAACACCGGCAGCAGCGCACTCAATGGCCGCGCGTAGTCCACGGGTTGCGCGCGAGTCTGCTTGCTGAGCTTTTCGCCGGCGGCGTTGACCGCGACGGGCACATGGCAGTAGTGCGGTGTGGCGAATTTCAATAACTGCTGCAGATAGATCTGGCGCGGTGTGGAGTCGAGCAGGTCGGCGCCGCGCACGACGTCGGTGATGCCTTGTTCAGCGTCGTCAACCACCACCGCCAACTGGTACGCGTAAATATGGTCGGCGCGCAGCAGCACGAAATCGCCGATAGCGGTTTCGAGAGTGTGCTGCACGCGGCCTTGCACGGCATCGTCAAACCCGATTTCGGCAGCGCGCGTATTAATGCGCCAGGCGCGCACTGTTTTTCCGGGGGCAAGGCCGTTGCGGCAGGTGCCGGGATAGACCGGGCCTTCGATGCCGTTCAACGCGGAGTCGGCAATTTCGCGCCTGCTGCACGCGCACGGATAGACGAGGCCGGATGCGCGCAGGCGATGCAGCTCCGCGTGGTAAGCATCGGTGCGCTTACTCTGGCTGACGATCGAGCCGTCCCACTGCATACCGCAGGCTTCTAGCGCGCGCAGGATTTCGTCAGCAGCGCCCGGCACGACGCGTGGAGTGTCGAGGTCTTCCATGCGCACCAGCCATTCGCCGGCGTGGCTTTTCGCTTCGAGGTAACTCGCAACGGCCGCGACCAGCGAGCCGAAATGCAGCGGGCCGGTCGGACTGGGGGCGAACCTGCCGCGGTAGATGGGGATCATTTCATTTTAGTGATGCGTAATGGGTAATGGGCGATGGGTAATGGGGAATGTGCGATGGGTGTGGGTAAATTACAGACGCCATTTATTGTTCACTGCTGCGGGTTTACCCATCGCTCATTACCCATTACCCATCGCCCATCGCCACTTACTGTATTTGTTAGTATAGCGGCCATCATAGGAGTTTAAACCGGAGACAAGCCATGCAAGTCAAAGCCGCGGTCGCGCATAAAGCTGGCGCGCCACTCACGATAGAAACGGTCGATCTCGACGGGCCGAAAGCTGGAGAAGTGCTGGTCGAGATCAAGGCCACGGGAATCTGCCATACCGACGAATTCACGCGCTCGGGCGCCGATCCGGAAGGCTTGTTCCCGGCGATCCTCGGCCATGAAGGCGCGGGCGTGGTGGTGGATGTGGGCAAGGACGTGACAAGCCTGAAAAAAGGCGATCACGTGATTCCGCTCTACACGCCGGAATGCCGGCAGTGCGAGTACTGCCTTTCCGGCAAAACCAATCTGTGCCAGGCGATCCGCGTGACGCAGGGGCAGGGCGTGATGCCCGACGGCAGCAGTCGGTTTTCAATGGGCGGCAAGAAACTGTTTCACTACATGGGCACCTCGACGTTTTCGAATTACACGGTGGTGCCCGAGATCGCGCTGGCGAAAATACGCGAAGACGCGCCGTTCGATAAAGTTTGCTATATCGGTTGCGGTGTCACGACCGGCATCGGCGCGGTGATCAACACGGCGAAAGTCGAGCCGGGTGCGAACGTCGTGGTGTTCGGCTTGGGCGGCATCGGTCTCAACGTGATACAGGGCGCGCGGCTCGCCGGCGCGAACATGATAGTCGGCGTCGATCTCAACGCATCGCGCAAGCCGCTTGCCGAGAAATTCGGCATGACGCACTTCGTCAACCCCAAGGAAGTCGAAGGCGATCTCGTGCCCTATCTCGTCAACCTGACCAAAGGGGGTGCTGACTACAGTTTCGAATGCATAGGCAATGTCGAAGTCATGCGCCAGGCGCTGGAGTGCTGTCACAAGGGCTGGGGCGTGTCGGTGATCATAGGCGTTGCCGGCGCCGGGCAGGAAATCAAGACGCGGCCGTTCCAGCTCGTCACCGGCCGCGTGTGGAAGGGCACCGCGTTCGGCGGCGCCAAGGGCCGGCGCGACGTGCCGAAAATCGTCGATTGGTACATGGACGGCAAGATCAATATCGACGATCTCATCACGCACAAGCTCAAACTCGCAGATATCAATAAAGGGTTCGACCTGATGCACGCGGGCACGTCGATCCGCAGCGTGGTCGTGTTTTGACACTTCGGGCAAGGTTCCGCCAGTCCCGTCGCCATGAAGCAAACGGTAAATTGCCCGCCTACGTTTGATTGTTGTGCAAAGTGTCGAAATTGCGGGATGCGGACCACCATTGCCCTCGTGGCAGGCACTAACTTCCATCGGCTTGATCCATGTCAACCCCGGCCGTCGACCACGGACTAGATTGTCTGTTGCCCCTGGGGTAACCTGTCACGCGGGGACGCAACCACAGCCGTTACGCTAAAGGGTTTCCAGATGTGGAAAAATGCCAGCGTCGCAATTGCGCGAAAATGGTTGTTGAAAGTGGGTTGTGCATTGCTTGCATGCGTGACGTTCGGTGGCGGCGTGCATGCTGCCGCCAGCCGCGTCGAGGGCCAGGCGCGAGCCTCAACGCCGGGTTGCGACCAGCTCAAATCCGAATTCAATCGACTCGACCGCCGCTTGTGGCAGGATAAACGCGGCGCCAAAATCACCGGGCTGGAACCGGGAAATTCCGCAGAGACGAAAAGCACGGCTGGGCCGCCGGCAAGCGCCACCCGTCACGAACTTGAGCGGCCGATGGGAATGGCGGAGACAATGGGTGAGCTTGATCGCTTGAGTGCAACGTACCGCGCAAAGCGCTGCAATCAGCAAAAGTCGGCGTCGTCCGCAT
>CAMBSS010000281.1 GCA_945870465.1 Bordetella parapertussis
ACATCGACGAAGCGGGCAGACGCCGCGATGCGTTTGCGGATGTCGCTCTTGTCGTCGGGCCCGTAAGAAACGAGCTGGACATCGAAGCGTGCGGCATCGTGCAGCTCGAACAACTCTGCCATCAGGTAGCTGATGGGATGCGCGCGGAAGTCGCCGGAGAAATAGGCCACCCGCATGCGTGAGTCTGCACCCGAGACTTGTCGCCGCGGCAGCGCAACCGGCGTGTTGTCGGCGCGCTTGAGGCGGCCTGCATACAGTCGCGCAATCTCCCTTTGTGCCGGTGCAGTTTCGACAAAATAAACGCATATACCGGGAGCGATGCTGTCCGTATTGGATTGGCGTAGAATTTTCGCGAGCAATTCACCCTCCTGCCCGGTATGCCAGAGCGCTTCGTGGGCGCACAGATGAAGATACATTATCCGTGCATTCAGGTGTTCCGGATTGAGCGCCAGTGTGCGTTCGTAGCATTGCCGCGCCGCAGCGGGGCGTTTCAAAAGCCACATCAGGTTGCCGAGATTATTGTGTGCCTCCGCGTGATCAGGCTGCAGCGCAATTGCGCGCTCCAAGTGCTCCACGGCTCTGGCATGCTCATGCACCTGCGAAAGCCCGCTGCCAAGGTTATAGTGGGCTTCTGCATAGTCAGGGCCCAGCCGGACAGCCGTTTCAAAACTGCGAATGGCATCCGCATGTCGGTTCAGCGCGGCAAGTGCGACACCCATGTCGTTATGAGCGGCGGTATTGTCCTTGAGGATTGCAATCGCTTGCTCAAACCGGGATATTGCCTCTGCATGCCGGCCCTGCGTGGCCATGACTTTTCCCAGATTGTGTTGCGCTTGCGGGTGATCGGGCTTGATGGCGACGGCGCGTTCAAAGCAGATTTGCGCTTCCGCGTGCCGGTTCAGCGTCGCCAGAACGCTGCCAAGGCCATTTTGTGCGTCCGCGTCCAATGGGTTTATCGCGACGGCGCGCCCGAAGCATTGGGCTGCTTCGTCAAATCGAGCCAGGCCCGCCAGTACCATTCCCAGATTGCAGAGGGCTTCCGCGTTGCCGGGCTCGATAGCAAGAGCTTTTTCGATGCACGCGGCGGCGTCCGGCGCGTTACCCATATGAAGATGGGCCAAGCCCAGCAGGTGCCATGCATTGAAATTGCTGGGCGCTTGCCGAAGAATCGATTGATAGGCAGCCTTGGCTTCCGCCAAACGCCCGGCCTGGTGTAAAGAGATCGCTTTATTGATGTTCATTAATGGGAGCTGCTGTTTTGGCCCAAATAGCTGCCACCATCGGAATCGCCGGGCAGTGCCATGCGTCAGACGGCGACGAAGGTCGCGCGCTCGAAGTTGACGCCTTTGTCAAGCAATGAGGGGAGTTTCGCGGACTGCTGGGTATCGATATACAGGTCTACCGGCCGGTTCGACTGGTAGGCCGTCGGCGCCATGATCAGCGACGCGGGAATTTTGCGCGGCACGTCTTCCGGCTTCAGCGGCGCGCGGTAAATCCGGTTGTGGTCCTGCATCGCGAGGCCGCTGTAGCGCATGGCGCGTTGATGAATGAGCGCCAGGTGCATGACGCCGGCGTCGGCGCACGCTTGGTAACCCTGCACCAGCGCGAACCATAGTGCGATCACGTCATTCCAGATCGCAGCGGTGGCGGCTTCGAGCAATTTCATTTGCGCGAGCAACAGGCTGTGCGCCTGCCGGGCGTTGGTCAGCGGCAACTGCGCGAGCCAGTCCTTGCAGTTCTTGAGCGTGTCTATCCTGAGGGCGGCGTCCATGCAGTACCTGTCATGCCAGCAATACGACCATCATAAGCGCGCCGCGGCGGTTACAACAACACCCGCTCGATGCCGCCGCGGTTGGCTTTCGCCACGTAGTCGGCCATCCAGTTTTTGCCGAGCAGGTTCTTGGCGATTTCGACCACGATGTAATCGGCATCGGTGCCGGCATCGTCGTCGTAGCGCGCGAGGCCCTGCAGGCATGACGGGCACGACGTCAGGATTTTGACCTGGCCGTCGAAACCATCCGCGCGCAGTTGCGCGGCACCCTTGCGCATTTCTTCTTCCTTGCGATACCGCACCTGCGTCGATACATCGGGCCGCGTCACGGCGAGCGTGCCCGACTCGCCGCAGCAGCGCTCGTTGAGTTCGACTTTGGCGCCCATCAGTTGATTGACCACTTTCATCGGCTGGTAGGTTTTCATCGGCGTATGGCAGGGGTCGTGGTACATATAGCGCACACCGTTCACGCCCTCGAGCTTGACGCCTTTTTCGAGCAGGTACTCGTGGATGTCGAGCAGCCGGCAGCCGGGGAAAATCTTCGAAAACTCGTATTTCTGCAGCTGGTCCATGCAGGTGCCGCACGACACGATCACGGTCTTGATGTCGAGATAGTTCAGCGTGTTGGCAACGCGGTGGAACAGCACGCGGTTGTCGGTGCTGATCTGCTGGCCCTTGGCTTCGTTGCCCGCCGCGGTTTGCGGATAGCCGCAGCAGAGGTAGCCGGGCGGCAGCACGCATTGCGCGCCGATTTCATACAGCATCGCCTGCGTCGCCAGTCCGACCTGACTGAACAACCGCTCCGAGCCGCAGCCGGGGAAATAGAATACGGCGTCGGAGTCCTCGTTGACCTTTTGCGGATCGCGGATGATGGGCACGATGCGCGCATCTTCAATACCGAGCAGCGCGCGCGACGCCTGCTTGGGCAGTCCGCCCGGCATCGGCTTGTTGATGAAATGGATGATCTGGGCTTTGAGCGCGGGCTTGCCCACGGTCGCGGGCGGCGCCTGCGTTTGCGCCTGCGCGAGGCCAAACGTTTTGGCTATGCGATAAGCAAAGCGCTGGGCCCTGAAGCCCCACTGGATCATGATTTTGCGCACGATCTTGATCTTGTTCGGATCGGTCGCATTCAGAAACAGCATGGACGCGGCGGTGCCGGGATTGAATTTATTTTTGCCGTGGCGGCGCAGGAAGTTGCGCATCGCGATCGATACATCGCCGAAATCGATGTCGACCGGGCACGGGTTCAGGCATTTGTGGCAAACGGTGCAATGCTCGGCAACGTCGCTGAATTCGTCGAAATGATCGAGCGATATGCCACGCCGCGTTTGTTCTTCATACAAAAACGCTTCAATCAGCAATGATGTCGCGAGTATCTTGTTGCGCGGGCTGTAGAGCAGGTTGGCGCGCGGCACGTGGGTGGCGCAGACCGGCTTGCACTTGCCGCAACGCAGGCAATCCTTGATGGAGTCGGAAATTTTGCCGACCTCCGATTGCTCGAGGATCAGGCTTTCGGTGCCGAGCAGGCTGAAGCTCGGTGTGTAGGCGTTGGTGAGGTCGGCGCCGGCCAGCAGCTTGCCTTTGTTGAAATGGCCGTGCGGATCGACCTTCTCTTTATAGGCGCGGAAGCTTGCGATCTGTCCGGCATCGAGAAACTCGAGTTTGGTGATGCCGATGCCGTGCTCGCCCGAAATCACGCCGTCGAGCGATTGCGCCAGGCGCATGATGCGCGCCACCGTATGGCTTGCCTCCTGCAGCATCTCGTAATTGTCCGAATTGACCGGAATGTTGGTATGCACGTTGCCGTCGCCGGCGTGCATGTGCAGCGCCACGAACACGCGGCCGCGCAATACCGTCTGGTGGATCGCATCGAACTGCTCGCGCACCTTGTGAAACAGCAGGCCGCTGAATATATCGGCGAGTGGCGCGCGGACTTCGGTTTTCCACGACACGCGTATGGCGTAGTCGCGCAGCGCCTTGAACACGGATTCGGGTGCTGCGCCCGCAGTCTGCGTATTGATGCCGGGCGGCAGTGCGGAGTACGGCGCATTCATGTTTTCCGCCAACCATTGCCAGTTTTGGCGCGTTGCGGCGAGCAGCGCCAGTGCGCGCTCGACGCGGTCGTCGATGAGTTCGGCCGGCGTTACCGTGACCTCGGATTGCTGCAGCGGCAGGTCACCGTGCAGGAATTCTTCGAGCGCCGCCAGCAGCTTCAGCTTGTTGCCGATCGACAACTCGATGTTGAAGCGCTCGATGCCGTCGGAGTAATCGCCGAGCCGGTCGAGCGGGATGACGACGTCTTC
>CAMBSS010000282.1 GCA_945870465.1 Bordetella parapertussis
ACACAAACCATCGCCGCCTGCTGCCTTGCATAATCGGCAGTACGACTTTAACCTATACGCATCCCCCGTATCTGACGAGCGCCCCCACATGGACAATTCTGAACTGTTGCCGTTCCATCTTTCGATTCCGGTCAGCGATTTGCAGAAGGCACGCGATTTCTATGGCGGCGTGGTCGGTTGCAAGGAAGGCCGCTCCAAGGTCAATCGTATCGATTTCAATTTTTTCGGCCATCATATCGTTGCGCATCTGATGCCCGAAGAGGCTGCGCACAAAGCGGCTGAAGTTCAAGCGGAAGCCAGCGACCAGCGTTTCTCGGTACGCCATTTTGGCGTGATCGTACCGCTCGACCGCTGGCATGGGTTGGCCGACCGCATGGTGAAAGCCGGAGTCAAGTTCGTGATGCCGCCCCAGGTGCGTTATCCCGGCGAAGTGCGCGAACAGGCGCTTCTGCTGTGCGAGGACAATTGCGGCAACGTGCTCGAATTCAAGGGCCAGCCGGCGGAGCGGATTTTTGCCACCGCATAGTCCGTCGCTGCTGCAGTCTGCAGCGCGGGCAGTGCTGTGCGCGCTGGTTTGCGCGGGACTAGCTTGTGGCGCGCTGCGCGCCGCCGATTATCCAACCAAGCCGGTGCGGATTATCGTGGCGCAACCCGCCGGCGGCAATGCGGACGTCGTGGCGCGCTCCTTCGCGCAGCGGCTCAGTGACCGCTTCGGCGTGCAGTTCGTGGTTGACAACCGCGGCGGCGGCGGCGGAGTCATAGGTACCGAGCTCGCGGTGCGTGCGGTGCCCGACGGTTATACCTTGTTGATCGGTCCCACCGCCATAGGCACCAATCCGGCGCTGGTAGCGAATCTGCCGTTCGACACCCGGCGCGATCTGGCGCCGATTTCGCTGCTGTCCGCAGGCCCGAACATCGTGGTGGTCGGCGCCAGCAGCGCGCTGCGCACGGTGGCCGATATCATCGCGGCAGCGCAGGCGCGGCCGGGCAAGCTCAATTATTCCTCGTCGGGCGTGGCCAATTCGACCCATATGTCAGGCGAGCTTTTCAAATACATGGCCAAAGTGAACATCGTGCACGTGCCGTACAAAGGCGCGCCGGCGTCGATGGTCGCGGTCTCCAGCGGCGAGGTCGAGATGGCGTTTTCAGGCATGTCGGGCGCGCTGCCCTTGATACGCGGCGGCAAACTGCGTGCGGTGGCGGTGACGAGCGCCCATGCCTGGCCGACTCTGCCGGACGTGCCGTCGATCGCCGAGGCGGGCGTGGCCGGCTACGAAAGCACGAATTGGTATGCGTTGTTCGGGCCTGCCGGGTTGCCGGCCGGACTCGTCAACCGGCTTGCCGGCGAAATTGCTACCATTGCGAAGAACCCGGAACTGCGCAGCCGCTTTCTTGCCGATGGACAGGAACCGCTCGGCACGACACCGAAGGAACTCGGGCAACATCTGGCGCGCGAGATCACCAAGTGGATCGAACTTGCCAAGGTCGCGGGCCTCACCGTGAACTGAGCCGCGACCGACAAAACACATCACACCATCAGGAGAACCCGATGCCGCCGCAAATTGTGCACCTTGCCTTGAAAGTAGACGATATCAAGGAGTCGCTCGCTTTTTATCAGAACGTGTTCGGCTTCAATCATACGGGCACGCGCCGCGCCGGCCCGCTGAAAGACCATATGAGCTGCTGGATGAGCGACGGGCACATCGGCTTCACGCTGATCCAGTACGATACGGAAGATGCGCCCGAAGCCAAGGCGGCGGGCAAGGGCCCATGCATACATCACTTCGGGATCGAAGTGCCGCCCGAAGAACTCGACGACTACATCAAGACGATCACCGCCCAGGGCTGCGAGATCATCAGCCCGCCCGGCGTCAATCCGATGAAATTCCGCGCGCCCGGCGGCGTCATCGCCGAAGTGGGCACGCCGGACAAGTTTCCGCGCTGACGGGCACGCGCTGCCGCGTGCAGCCCGTTACTCCGGCTTGATGCCGGCATCCTTGATGATCTTCGCCCACTTTGTATATTCGGTCTTGATGTGAGCCGCGAATTCCTCCGGCGTGCTGGCCATCACCACGGCTTCCTGGGCGGCGAGTTTTTCCGCCATGTCGGGCGCGCGCAGGATTCTGATGATCTCCGCGTTGAGTTTGGCGAGGATCGGTTTGGGCGTCGCTGCCGGCAGGAGCACGCCGTACCAACCCGTGACTTCGTAGCCGGGCACGCCTGCTTCCGCGATAGTCGGCACATCTGGCAGCGTGGCAAGCCGTTTTATGCTGGTCACGCCGAGCGGGCGCAGCCTGCCGCCCTTGATGTGCTGCATCGCCGCCAGCGCGTCGGGAAAGCCCACCTGCATCTGTCCGCCGATGAGGTCGATCAGCGCAAGTCCGCCGCCTTTGTACGGGATGGTTACGATGTCGACGCCGGCCATGATCTTGAACAATTCACCGGAGAGGCGCACCGAACCGCCGGCGGTCGTCGCCGCGAAATTAAGCTGGCCGGGCCGCGCTTTTGCCAGCGCGATCAACTCCTTCACGGTTTTCGCCTGCACCGAGGGATGGACGACGAGGATATTGGGCACGAGGGCGATCAAACACACCGGTGCGAGATCCTTGAACACGTCGAAAGTCATTTTCGGATACAGGCTCGGCAGGACCGCCAGCGCATTGGAGGTCAGCAGCATCGTGTAACCGTCAGCCGGCGACTTGGCGACGATGTCCATGCCTATTATGCCGTTGGCGCCGGCGCGATTGTCCATGACGACGGAGCGCCCGAAGTTCTCGCCGAGTTTTTGTCCGACGGCACGCGCCAGCACATCCTGCGCGGCGCCCGGCGGCACCGGGACGACGAAACGGATCGGGCGCGCGGGGTATTGGGCGGCGCCGCTCTGCGCGTGACAAGTGAACGCCGCCGCAAAAACCGCAGCGATTCCTGCCCGCGCAAAAAATCCAGCATACGTGCGAAACGTCGCCATATTCCCCCGCTCTTTATTGATTGAAATGATGAATCGCATAACTACCAGCACTGCCGGCGTGTCATGCATGCGCACCGGTATTTCCTGCCAACCAACCGGGAGCGCTCGATGGGCACCAGCTTAAAAGAACAGCTCAGGTCAGGCAAGGCCGTTTCGGTCTGCGACCCGGATTTTCCGACGCCGAAGCTGGTGGAGTTCATCGGCACCATCGGTTTCGACGCGGTATTCCTCGATTGCGAGCACAGCAGTACCGATTTCCGGCTGGTCGAGGAGTTGGCGCGCGCCGCGCGCGCTTCCGGAATGGATTCCGTGCTGCGGCCGTACTCCAACGAGGAGGGATTGCTCAACCGCTATCTGAGCTGCGGCGCCGGCGGCCTGCAGGTCCCGCACGTCCACGATGCCGCCGAAGCGAACCGTATTCTCGACGGCCTGCGTCGTTGGGGCGACGGCAACTTCGAAGAAAAGCTGTTCCTGGTGATGATCGAATCTGCGGAGGCACTGAAGAACCTTCCGGCGTTGCTGAAAATCCGCGGGATCGATGCTTTTTATATCGGCACCAACGACCTCGCGGAATCGATGGGCCATCGCGGCAATCCGCAGCATCCCGCGGTAGAGGCGGCCGTCACTGATACGATCAAGCGCATCGTCGATGCCGGCGGTGCGGTCGGCATGAATGTGCAGAACGATCTCGACGCAGCACCCGAGCTGCTGCGGCTGGGCGTGCGCTGGATCACGGTGCACGCGCGGAATTTCGTCAAGCGCGGCGCCGTCGCTTTCCTGCAATCGGTCGGGCAAACTTCACCGCGGCGCGCTTGATGCGCCGCGGATTTCGATTTCCGGAAAAGCAGACATGAAAATTACGTCGGTCAAAACCCATCCAGTCACCGTGCCGCAGGTAGTGCCGCGCTACTCGGCGCACGAGCAGTCGACATCATTCGACGTCGTCATCACCGAAGTGCAGACCGACGAAGGGTTGGTCGGTTACGGACAAATCCACGGCCGCCAGATGAAAGAGCTGTGCGAGTGGGTGGCGCGCTTCGCGGACATCGTGATTGGCATGGATCCGCTTGCACATCTGG
>CAMBSS010000283.1 GCA_945870465.1 Bordetella parapertussis
CTACACCATCGGGCTCTTCGGCGGCAACCAGGTGCTCTCGACGGCGGTGCGCGCCGATCCGGCGTACGACATGCAAAAGGACTTTGCGCCGATCGCGCGCGTCGCGACGCTCGACAACGTGGTCGTGTGCCATCCCTCGCTGGCAGCGGCAACCTTGCGTGATCTGATCGCGTTGCTGAAAAGACAGCCCGAAAAATATCATTACGGCTCCGGCGGACACGCCGGGGACACGCATTTTTCGGGCGCTCTGTTCAGTTTGCAGGCCGGCGTGAATATCGTGCACGTGCCGTACAAGGGCGGCGGGCTGGCGGTGACTGGGCTGCTTGCGAACGAAGTGCAGATTATGGTCGTGAACATGATTTCCGCGGATCCGCACGTGCGGTCGGGGCGGATCCGCGGCCTCGCGATTGCGGGGAAAGCGCGCTCGGCGCTGCAGCCAGAGATTCCGACTGCGGCAGAAGCCGGCTTGCCTGGTTTGGAATGGAGCCAGTAATACGCGGTGTTTGCGCCCGCTGGCACACCACGCGCAATTGCATCACGCCTGCACCACAGTCTCGCGCAGGCGGTTGCAACCGCGGAGGTCAGCGCGCGGCTAACCCAGCAGGGTGCGCGACCCATGATGGAAACCCCGGAGCAACTCGCCGCATTCGTGCGCGAGAGCCTGGTGGTCAGCCGCAAGATAGCCAGCGCCGCCAACATACGCGCGGAGCAATGATCGCGGCGTGGCAGCTCGCAGGGCGGGGCGCGGCGGTCGTCATCGCTGCGCTTTGTGCGGGATTGGTTTGCGAACCAGCGGTCGCGGCATTAGTCGCGCAGGCATCAAGTCCGCTTCCGCGATTTCCAGATCGCCCGCTTTAATTGATCGTGCCGTATCCGCCTGGCGGCGGTTCGGATGTCATTGCGCGGATTCTGGCGCCCCGGCTGAGCGAGGAATTCGGCCAGCAGCTCGTGATCGACAATCGCGCGGGCGCTGCCACGATCATCGGGCTCGATCTGCTCGCAAAGTCGCCGCCCCATGGCTATACCAGCGGCATCACGACCAGCACGCTCGCGGTGAATTCAACGCTCAACAAGTCGTTGCGGGCACGATCACGATGGCGTGCGCGCCGCGCGACAATTCAATATGCGCCATGTTGTCGGCAACGCGCGCATCCCACATGCCGGTGAAAACGGGCTTGCCGGAAAGTCGCGGGCAGTCAAAAGGAAGCGTTTAAATTTCCTGTTCGTCTTGACGCGCCGCAAGCCCGCCCCGCATAATCGTAAAAAAAACCGGCAACGTTGCGGCAGCGCCGCGCGTGTTTTGGCTAATGCCGCTCTGAAATCCGTTCTGCCTAGAGGAGCAAACCCTGTTGAGTTCACGCATCACGTATGCAGTTATCGGCGCCGCTATGATCGCTTGCGGCGCAGCGCAAGCGCAAGCGCAAGATTACCCGAACAGATTCGTAAAATTCGTCGTGACCTATCCGCTGGGCGGCAGCTCGGACGTGATGGCGCGCATCGTCGGCCAGAAATTGACCGAATACTGGGGCCAGCAGGTCATCGTCGATTCCAAGCCGGGCGGGGACGGCGCGATCGGCATGGAGTTCGCGGCGCGTCAGGCGCCTGACGGGTATACGTTCCTGCTCGGCAATTTTGGCCCGGTTGTGGCCAAACCGCTGATCTCCAAAGTGAGCTACGACTGGCAGAAGGATTTCGTGCCGGTGTCGCAGATCACGCAGAGTGCGAATATCCTTGTCATTCCGGTGACGTCGACGATCAAGTCGACCCGCGAACTGATCGCCGCAGCCAACGCGCAACCCGGCGTTCTGACGTACGCCACCAGCGGCGTGGGCGGCATGCAGCATCTCGCGGGCGAGATGTTCAAGCGGCTCGCGGGGGTCACCATCATCACCGTAAATTACAAGGGCAACGCGCAGGCGATCACCGACGTGATGGGCGGGCAGATCAACATGATGTTTTCGGACGCGCTGCCCGCCATGCTCAACATGAAGAGCGGCAAGCTGCGCGCGCTGGCCGTCACCAGTGAGAAGCGCTGGCCTTTCACGCCCGAGCTGCCGACGCTGGCCGAAGAGGGCGTAACGGGCTTCGCCGCGGCGAACTGGTGGGGCATTCTGTTTCCGCGCGGCGTGCCGCAGCCTATCGTCGACAAAGTGAACGCCGCACTCGTCAAAGCGCTGACCAACCCGGAAGTGAAGACGCGGCTCGGCGATCTTGGGGTCGAAGCGCGGCCCGGCACGCCGGAGCAGTTCGGCGAGTTCATGGCGAAAGAGTCGGCCAAGTACGCGAAACTCATCAAGGACGCCAATATCCGCGCCGAATGACCGGCCCGCCGGATTCAGATTTTCAAGAGGAGACGTCACATGACCAGGGTGCTGACACCCGCACAGATCGTAAACTACCGCGCCAACGGTTACCTCGCGCCCATCGATGCCTTGAGCGCTGACGAGGTGCAGAATTACCGCGACGGTCTGGCCCGAAGCGAGGCGCACCTTGGCGGGTCGTTGATGGCAATCGACAAGAAGTATCGCGGCAACCTGCACTTCATGTGCCGCTGGGTCGACGAGCTCGCGCGCCATCCGCGCATCGTCGACGCAATTGAGGATCTGCTCGGGCCCGATATACTGCTCTATACCAGCCGCTTCTTCATCAAGGAGCCCAAGAGCGAGGGCATCGCCGCGTGGCACCAGGATTCGACCTACTTCGGGCTGCGCCCGCACGATCACGTCACGGCATGGGTTGCGTTGTGCAACGTCACGCCCGAAACCGGTCCGGTGGAATTTGCCGTGGGCAGCCACATCCGCGGCCAGCTCATGCAGAAGAGCGGCCTCATCCAGAACAGCGTGAACACCGCCGGCCAGATCATCGTCGAGTGGTTCGACAAGTCGCAGATCGAGCGCGCCATTCTGCGGCCGGGCCAGTTCTCCCTGCATCACACGTGCACGGTGCACCAGTCGGCGCCCAATCGCTCAGCCGAACGCCGGATCGGGCTTGCCTTGAGCTTCATCCCCACGCGCACCCGCTACATCGGTTTGCGAAAAATGCCGGCCGTGCTCATCCGCGGGCAGGACGACTACCACCATTTCGACCTGCAGCCGCCGCCGCAGCAGGATTTCGGCGCGACCGAAGTGCAGCGCCACGACACTTCGTTCAAGGCCTACCTCGAGTCCTTCTACGAGCAACTCGACATAGCCGAGAAGGACATGCCCGCTGACATCGCAGCGACGCTGATGAATTGACCCGCTACCCGGCGCGGCCTGCGCTCGCGCCAAGCCGTCAAACCGCGTGGGTGTGAGGCGATGCGGGCCGATGAAGTGTTCGAATGGTCAGCGAGAGGGTGAATTTTCACTGAACACCGCGCGATTGACCGCGCATGAGAAGCTGGTGGCGTTTTCGTGCAAGCGCCGCGTACCTGGTCGATCAGGTCATCTCGCGCGTGCCGGTACGCCACTGGGTGCTGTCGTTTCCGATCCCGCTGCGCCTCCTCTTCGCCGCCCATCCGCAACTGCTCGCGCCGTTGCTACGGAATATCCAAGTGAACACCACGGTAGGGCGGGTTACGGCGCAATGTGCGCGCCTAACCCGGCCTGCAATACGCGGTGTTGCGCTGTATGTATTGGAGTAGGTTTGATTGATGTCGGGGCACTTATGTAGTAACGTAACTACATTATGACTGGAGGTGCGTCATGTCGGTAACCACACTCTCAAGCCGCGAGTTTAACCAAGACACCAGCGGCGCCAAAAAAGCGGCGAAGCGCGGTCCGGTAATTATTACGGATCGCGGTCGGCCTGCGCATGTGTTGCTGAGTATTGAGCATTATCAGCGCTTGGCGGGCGGCCAGAAATCCTTGCTGGATGCGCTGGCGCAAACCAAGGGTGGCGATTTTGATTTTAAGCCGCCGCGCTTGCGTGGCGGGCTGTTCAAGCCGGCTGATCTTTCTTGATGTTTGTTATCGATACCAACGTCGTTTCCGAGCTGCGGCGTCCCGGTAAGGCAAATCCAAACGTCTTGGCGTGG
>CAMBSS010000284.1 GCA_945870465.1 Bordetella parapertussis
CACGGACGGATGCACGACCAGCATCATGGGTGACTGGGATACGAGCGCGACGGCTGCAAGGTCTTTGAGCGCGTCGTAGTTGAGCTTTCGGTTGAGCCCCGCATTGATCGCGATTGCGGAAGTGTTGCAGAGTAACGTGTAGCCGTCCGGCTGCGCCCGCACGACGAGTTCGGTGCCGATGGTGCCGCCTGCCCCCGCGCGATTGTCGACGATGATGCGTTGTCCCAGCGACTCGGAAAGGCTGTGTGCAATCGCACGACAAACCACGTCTACGGCACCGGCGGGCGCATAGGGATTCACCAGCCGGATGGGGCGGCTCGGATATGGCTCGGCGGCATTCGCGGTAAGCGCTGTCGCGACCATCATCGCGAGGACCGGGACGCGTATCCTCAGGCGCCGCCCTATGCGCGCAGCGTGTCGTTTCACAGGTGATTCTTCCGGGTACTGCGCATCATCGCACCTTACCACGCAGCCCTTAGCACCTCGATTATGTCCGTTTTGCCGCCGACCGGTCGCGGATTCTGATGAAGAAACCAGTCCACAGCGACGTCATCGGCGATCAGCGTCAGGGTTTCTTCGCCCACGCCGATATCACGCAATCTCTTGTGTAACGCCAAATCGCCAAACAGACGCTCCACTGCGTCGATGGCAACGACCTCGGGTGAACCGGATGCGTGCGGAGCCAGCGCATCCGCTATCAGCGCCAGCCTTTCGCGGGTAACCTGAAGATTGAAGCGCATCGCGTGCGGCAGCAGGATCGCGTTGACGACACCATTGTCCAAATGGAAACGCGCGCCGATCACGTGCGCAAGCGCCGAAGTCAAGCCGGTCGGCGCGTAATCGGTCCCCTGTCCTGCCAGCAATGCGCCCAGCATGAGTTCTGCGCGCGTATCGGCGTCGTTTGGCTTGCGCGAAAGCTCGCGCAGGTTGGCCGCGAGCAGACGCAGCGCATGCAGCAGCAGCGCGTCGGCGAGCGGGTCGCGATTGCGCGATTCGAGGCCCTGCACCGCCATGGTGAATGCGTTCAGGGCCGCGGGCATCGTGACCGCCGGCGTCGCGGTCATTGCCAGCGCCGGATGGATGAAAAGCGCAGACGCGCGCGTCTTTGGATCGAACAGGGCGAGCCGTTGCCCGCGTACGTCATCGAGCACGGCACTGCCGGCTTTCGCGTAAGCGGTAGTCGGTGTCGTTGGAACCACCAGCTGCGGCAACTTGGGCTTGTCGAGACGCGGGCTGACGGGAGGCTTGCCGTCCGGAAACTGCGTGCACACTTCGCGGATATCACGCCCTTCCGCGAGGAGGATGCCCGATGCGCGCGCCGTTACTACGGCCGAGCCACCGCCGACCGCGATCACCACGTCAGCGCGAAGATCGCGAAGCCTTTCGGCGCCGGCAATCACCGCGGACAACGGGCTATGGGCTTTTACGCCATCGAAAACGCCCGCGTAGCGGTCGCCCAGCGCTTCCGCGACGAGGCGAAGTCCGTTGGCATGACGGGCGATCGTTTGCCCGCAGAAAACGACGGCGCGACGAGCGCCGGTGCGCGCGAGCTCGGCCGACAATTGCCGCAGACTATCGTCGCCGCGGTAGAGCCGCAAAGGCGGCGTGATGTGACGCAACGATTTCAAGTAACTTCTCCCGTACGCGCGCTCGAAGACGAATTCATAACGTGCACGCTGAATGGATGGATGATGCGTTTGCCTACGCTTTGCGTTTCAGTTTGTTCGCTTGCCCGCCTCCCGCGCCCCGCGTGCCAACGCGCAGGCCTGCGCCCTCGAGGAGCGAGACCGGTCCTTCAGGCTAGCTTCCAAGGACGGTCAATCTAATCCGACAGCTTTCACTGCGGCTTCCGAAAACGCGAATAGTCGGGCCTGCGCTTTTCCAGGAACGCGCTGGTGCCCTCCCGCTGCTCGGTCTCACGGAAGCCCGGCGGCACGAGCAAGCGTCGCAAGAGGTCGCCCTGTCCCATGAGGTCCTGGAACTCCTCGATGAATGACGCCTTGTAAATCTTCAGACACGTGGGCGAGACCGCCAGCAACTCATCGCACCACTTCGCGACTTCGTCATCCAGCGCAGCGAGCGGCACTACGGAATTGACTAGCCCCCAGTCGTACATCTGCTGCGCGCTGTAGCGGCGGCCGAGCATCCATACCTCCCGGGCGCGCTTGTGGCCGATGATGCGCGTGAGATAGTTGACGGTCGCGCCGCTTGCCGGATACGCGACGCGCGGCTCGCTCTGGCCGAAGACCGCGTGGTCCGCGGCGATCGTGAAATCGCAGAAGTAGGCGAAATGATGGCCGCCGCCGATCGCGAAACCGTTTACGCGCGCGATCACGGGTTTCGGGCAGCGCGAAATCGTGAGATATGGCGGACTGAACATGGCGGGTCCGCCGCTCCCCATCCGCCCTTCCTTCTGCCACGAGACGTCGGCTCCCGCGCAAAACGCCTTATCGCCCGCGCCGGTAAAGACCACGACACCGACTTCGGGATTATTTCCGGCCGCATCGAACGCGGTCTCGATCTCGCGCAGCGTCTCGGCGGTTACCGCGTTCATCTTCTGCGGGCGATTGATCGTGATCGTGGCGATACCGCCGGCAACGCTATAAAGGATGTCGTGAAAATCGGCGTTCATCATTCTCCTTCCCTCTTTAATCGACGGTCATGCCGGACGCGCGGATCACTTGCGACCACTTGGCCTGGTCGGACTTGATCTGCGCGGCGAACTGCGCAGGCGTGCTGGCGATAAGGTCGAAGCCCTGCGCGGTAAATCGCTGCTTCACGTCCGGCATGGCGAGAATTTTCATAATCTCGGCGTGCAGGCGCGAGATGATTTCGCGCGGCGTGCCGCTCGGTGCGAGCACGCCTATCCATGTACTCGCCTCATAGCCCGGCAGGCCGCTCTCGTCGACCGTCGGCAGATCGGGGACCGCCGGGGACCGCCGAAGCGCGGTGAGCCCGAGCGCCTTGAGCCGTCCGTTCTTGACGTGTTCGCCGATCGCCGAGACGGTGTAGAAAGCAACCGATACGTGCCCGCCCATGAGATCCGTCAGAGCCGGCGCGGTACCTTTGTAAGGCACGTGCACAAGGTTCACGGCAGCCATGCTCTTGAAGAGCTCCGCGGCCATGTGCGCTGCGGAGCCGTTGCCGCCGGACGCATAGTTGATAGCACCGGGTTTCGCCCGCGCGAGCGCGATGAGCTCGCGCGTCGAACGCACGGGCAGGGACGGATGCACGACCAGAACGAGCGGCGCCGACGCGAGCGCGGTGATCGCCTGAAAGTCGCGCTCGACGTCGTAGCCGACCTTGCGATAGAGGCTGGGGTTGATGACAAGCGCGCTGGAGCCCGTCACCAGCGTGTAACCGTCGGGCGCTGCGTGCGCCGCCTTCTCCGCGCCGACAACGCCGCCGGTGCCCGGCTGGTTGTCGACGATAATCTGCTGCCCAAAAGCTTCGCCGAGCTTCGCGGCGAGAAAACGGGCGAGGATGTCCGGCGAGCCCGCGACGGAATGCGGCACAATGAAGCGTATCGGCTTTGCCGGATATACCTGTGCGTGCGCGCAGCACGCAATGACCAGAGAGAGCCAAACCGGTATGACCAGCGCGCACGCGCTGCGCCGCGGCGTGCCGACAAGCCCGTGCATGGATAACGTCGATGGCACTTTTACGCCTTCGTGGCCGCCCGGCGGCGATACAGAAGTGTCGTTTCCATCTCCTGCACCGCAGTGCCGTCCTGCTTCATGAATCGGCGCTGAAATTTCACCACGCCGCGGTCCGGCTTGCTGCTCTCCTTCTTTTCGATCACGGTGGCCTCCATGTGCAGCGTGTCCCCGTGCTTGACCGGCCCGAGCATGCGCCACTTGTCGACCTGCAGGAGTGCGAGCAGCGTGCCGTCGTTGACGCCGCTTGCGTACTGGAGCCCGCCCATCACTGCGTAGACGAGCGGACC
>CAMBSS010000285.1 GCA_945870465.1 Bordetella parapertussis
AAATACATCTGCTCGATACCGTCTCCGCGATCATCGCCGGCGCGAAGTTGCCGCCGGGGATCAAAGCAACTCGCTACGTGGGCGAACAAGGCGGCAAGCGCGAAGCAACGGTGTTCGCGACCCGCATCGTGACGACCGCCCAGAATGCCGCTTTGGCGAATGGCATATTCGGCCACGCCGACGAAAGCGATGACACGCATCCACCATCACGCACACATCCAGGAACGGGTATCGTGCCGGCGGCCTTCGCGATCGGCGAAAGAAACGGTTTGTCCGGCCAATCGGTACTGCGTGCAGTCGTGCTGGGTTACGACATTTGCGCGCGAGTGTTGCTCTCGTTCGACGAGCAGGTTTTCCGCAAATCGGGGCATTGCGCGAGTTCCTTCGGGCAGGTATTCGGCGCCGCCGCGGCCGCGGGTGCGCTGCTCGGTCTGGATGAGCAAAGGATTCGATACGCGCTGGCCTATGCCGGTGAGCAGGCGGGTGGATTGTCGGCGATGCTCAGAGACAGCGAGCATATGGAGAAAGCATTCGGGATGGGCGGGATGGGTGCCCGCAATGGCGTCGCTGCCGCTCTGATGTCAGCGTACGGATTCAGCGGGGTCGACGATATTTTTTCCGGCGAATACGATTTCTTTCAGACCTTCGCGCCCACGGCGAATCGCGCCCGGCTCGCCCAGCGGCTCGGCAGCCAGTACGAAATTCTGCGCGGCGGCATCAAGTACTGGCCGGTGGGCGGCCCGATTCAGGGACCGCTGCACGTGCTCAATGATCTGCTGCAGAAACACGGCATCCGGGCGGACGAGATCAGAAAAATGACAGTGCACATGCCCGATACCGAGTTCGGAATCGTGAACAACCGCACGATGCCCAATATCTGCGTCCAGCACATGCTAGCGCTCCTCGCGGTGGACGGGAAGGTCACGTTCGGCTCGGCGCACGACCACGCGCGCATGCGGGATCCCCGCCTGTTAAAGTTTCGCCAACGCTTGGAGATCGTGCCGGACCCGACGCTCCGGGACAAGCTGCGCCGGTGGCGCTGCGTGATGCACATCGAACTCGTCAGCGGCCGCAGGCTGTCACACCGGACAATGGCCGCCAAAGGAAGCTTCGTTAACCCCTTGACCCGCGCCGAAGAGGAAGAGAAGTCGCTCGACCTCGTGGCGCCGATTCTGGGCAGGCGCCGCGCGCAAGCGCTCGCGCAGGCGATCTGGAATTTCGAACGCATGCCGGACATTCGAGCCCTGCGCCCGTTGCTGCAGTCCTGAGCTTGCGGACTGCATAAGCGCAGCGCGACCGCTCTGCGAAACGAGAAGGAACAGATTTGGATAAGACGACCGCATATTTAGTCGACTACGCGATGGCAATTGACTATTCCCGTCAATGCCCATCGACGATCGCCGCGTGCAAAGCACGATTCCTCGATACCCTGGGTTGCGCGTTTGGCGCGTACCACGCGCCAACGAGCGTGGCAGCCCGCGGGCTTGCGCACGAATATTCCGGAACCCGGCGGGCAAGCATTCTCGGCAGCCCGCAGCCCACAACGCCGGAAATGGCGGCTTTCGCCAACGGCGTCATGCTGCGGTTTCTCGACATGAACGACATGTATCGTGACCAAAGCGGCGGACACCCGAGCGACGTGATCGCCGCGGTGCTGGCGATGGCGGAGACGGTACAGGCAGATGGGGCTCGTTTCATTGCTGCAATCGCTCTTGCGTACGAGATCTTTTGCAGCTTTTGCGACTCGACAGACATCAACTCGAAGGGCTGGGATCAACCCGTGTACGGCGTCATTGCCTCCGCAATTGCGTGCGGCAAGCTGCTGAATTTATCGCGCGCGCAAATGGGTGACGCGGTGTCCCTTGCGCTGGCGCCCAACATGACGCTCATGCAGACCCGGCGCGGTGAACTTTCAAGCTGGAAGGGCTGTGCCGCTGCCAATGGCTCCAAAAACGCAGTGTTCGCCGCGCTGCTGGCGCACAAGGGCTTTACCGGACCTGCGGACGTCTTCGAGGGCCGTGACGGCTTGTGGCGCATCGTCGGAAAATTTGATTGGGCCCCGCTGGACGCGCAGGCGGGCCCCGAGCGAATAACCAGGACACACCTCAAATGCTTTGCCATTGGTTATCACGGTCAGTCAGCCGCATGGGCCGCTCTCGAGCTGCGCGAGCGGGTGTCGATCGATGAAATCGAACAGATCCTGATTGAAACCTATCGTCCTGCCGTGGACATGATGGGCACGGACGCGTCGCGTTGGTCGCCAAAAACGCGCGAGACCGCCGATCACAGCCTGCCGTATGTCGTCGCCACCGTGCTGCTCGACGGCGCCATCGGCGACGCGTCCTTTTCAGCGAAGAAGCTAAGCGACGTGCGCGCGCTGGATCTCATGCGCAGAACGCAGGTTGCGGAAGTTCCGGCCCTGTCGGCTCAGTACCCCGAAGGCGCGCCGTGTCGCATTACGGTTCGCACCCGCAGCGGCGAAGTGGTGCCGGTTTTCGTGCGTTATCCCAGGGGGCATATCAGAAATCCGCTCGATCAATCGGGAATCGAGGCGAAGTTTCGCCAATCGAGCCGGACGTGTCTCGATGAATCGCAAGCGGGCTTGATCATCAGCGAGATCAGCTCGCTTGAGCGCGCGGTCAATCTCGGCAATCTCCTCAAGCTCATGCAAGTGCGTGGAGGGTAATCGACGATGAACCGTCTTCGCTTCGCGCTCCTGATAGTCGCGCTGGGGATTTGCGGCGAGGCGGCAGCGCAGAGTTATCCGGTGCGGCCGATCCGGGTTGTTGTCGGCTTTCCTCCCGGCGGCGGCGTAGACGTGCTGGCGCGGACTCTCGGCCCCAAGATATCCGAGAGTCTCGGCCAACAACTGGTAGTCGATAACAGGCTGGGGGCCGGCGGCACGCTTGCCTCCGATCTGGTGGCAAGAGCGGTGCCCGACGGCTACACGATCCTGCTGGTGTCGGCGAGCCACGCCGTGACAGCGAGCATGTACAAGGATCTCGCTTATAACGCTGTCCGCGATTTCAGTCCTGTATCTCTCGTCGCATCGTCGCCCAACGTGCTGCTTGCGAACCCGGCGTTTGCGGCGCGGTCGGTGGGCGATATCATCAAGATGGCACATGCCAATCCGGACGGGATCAGCTATGCGTCCGGCGGCATTGGGACGAGCGGACATCTCTCGCTCGTGCTCCTGAACCTGCAGGCGGGCATGCAGCTCACCCACATTCCCTATAAGGGTAACCCGCTGGCGCTGGTAGATTTGATGGCGGGCCGCGTACAGCTGATGATCACGACAGTCCCGACGGCGCTAGCCCAGATCAAGGCTGGCAAAATAATAGCGCTGGCAGTTACATCGGCAAAACGATTCGGGATACTGCCTGAGATACCCACGGTTGCTGAATCCGGTGTACGCGATTACGAGTCAACCAACTGGTTTGGCGTTCTCGGTCCGCGCGGAATGCGCCCGCCGCTCATCAGCCGGCTCAATGCCGAGATTGTGAAGGCGCTCGCAAGTCGCGAAATCGCGGACGCTGTCTGGCGACAGGGCGCGGAACCCCTCAGCAGCACGCCGGGCGAATTCGGAGCTTATCTCGAGTCCGAAGTCGTAAAATGGGCGAAGACGGTAGAGAAAGCCGGCATCCAGGTCGGTCCGTAGGTCCGGCGCCCGGGCAAAACTTGACCCAAAGCGCCTTACCCCATAATATTCAGTTTTGTGGGGTAATTTGCACAGCCCCGGAGACCGTGCCCCGTTTGCGTTGAAATCCATGCCAGCAAAACCGCTTTTCCGCCAGCAGGAATTGGCCTTCCGGACACAATATGCCGAACTCAAGGAGCGCGCGCTTGGCGCAGGCTCGCTGCTGCCCGGGACGCCGGGCGCCCTCTCCCTAAAGACCGGCACCGGCCATGCGTACTGGTA
>CAMBSS010000286.1 GCA_945870465.1 Bordetella parapertussis
TTGCTTCCCGGCAATACCGGCCGGTAGCTCTTTAAGTTGCTCATCATTGCAAGCATGCCGCAGTCGCGGAACAAAGCGAAAGTGTAGGCCTCGTCGCTATTGATGCACTTGAATTCCTGCGCTAGCAAGGCACTGATTTGTGCGATCGCCGATGTAGACTCCCAATACTCGCCCATCAAATCGCTGGAACCGCCGGGAAACGCGTCACGCAACACAAGACCGCTCACCAATTGAGCGACGTTGCGCAGCCCGAGCAGCGAAATCGCCGCCTGAACCGATTTCGCTTTCGCGGGCAATCCGTAAAACGGCGAGTTGACTGTTTTCAGCATAGCGGCGGCGAGGCTTATGTCGCCGCTGATCAATTTCCCGAGCTTGACGAAATCGGGCTCGTCGTTGCGCATCTCCTGCATTAACTTCGTCAGTATTCCCGGACACGGCGGTATGCCGATGTCGGCGACGATCTGCTCACGCTTCGTGATCCAGAATTTCGAGTGCTTGATCCATACTCATCTCGTACAATTGTCTAGACGTTCGGGAACACGCCGTCCTCGTGTCGTCGCTTTCGTTCATGAGCAATATCGGCAAAATGCGCTGAAGCTTGAGGCGGAACTTAACAGGCAGGTTTGGGTTCATAACGCCCTCTGAAATTTGTCGTCAGCGGACACCCAAATCCGAAGCACTGATTCCTTCGTCATGAATTTTCCGGCGACCGGAACGGCCGAGGAATTGCCGTTCATGCCACGCACACGAGCGGCGGCTTACTGAATTACATCGGCCACCCAGTACGCATGGTTGCAACTCGGCCAGTGTCCTTTGATGGCCGATGGACATCGACCAGCGTCCGCAACCCACCACTGTCATTGATGCTCGCGATGGACGAATGACGGCTCCCGCCTGATATGCGGTTATTCCCTGAGCCGCTAAAATCGATACGTCGCGTAGAGTCACTCCCTTGCCGTTAAGGGAATTTCCCATGCTCGGCATTACCGACTACGGTGCTTTTGTCGTCGCGATTATCGTCATTGCAAGCGGCCTCGTGCACCTATCGCATCGCGCTGGGTTCGCGCGCCGATGCGCACGGATTCAGCCTGCATGCGGGGGTGCGCTGTGGCGCGCATCAGCGCAAGAAACTCGAACGCCTGTGCCGCTACATCACGCGCCCCGCGATCGCCAACGAACGGCTCAAGCGCGATGGATCTGGTGATGTCGTGCTGCAACTCAAGAGTGCCTGGCGCGACGGCACCACGCACATCAAGATGTCGCCGCTGGAATTCATGCAGCGCCTGGCCGCGCTGGTGCCGCGTCCGCGCCGGGCGAAGCGGTCAAACGGCGTCGGTCAGAGGCGATGCGGGCCGGTGAAGGGTGCGAATGGCCATCGGGAGAGGGGATTTTCACCGAACACCGTGCGATTGACCGCTTGCCGGGCCGGCGATAGAGTTGCGGATGGTAAAAAAAGGTATTTAGATTTCCTATTCGCCGCACACAATCATCAGCTACGCTGCCCGAGATCGGTTTTCTTTGAGAATTGTGTGCGTCCCTTTTTCCCCCGGTACATGAAATTGACTGCTTGCCGGGCCGACGATATAGTCGCCGATAGTGAAAAAGTTGATTTAAATTTCTATACGCTCGGCTGTGTGCGCCGCCATTTTGGCCAAATAGCGCGGTGCGGACGGATAACGCGCCTGCGTCTGCTATTCCTGGTAGCGACGCGGATGCGGGTTGTTGGGACGCCTTGGCAGCGTGCTGTTTCGGACCGAAGCGGTACGCGTGAGAATGATCGCCTTGGAGGGCGAGAGAAATTCGATGCGGCCCGAACCATAACGAGGAGACTGGACGTGAACTGCCACGCCCGCCTGAGCCACGCGAAGATTCGACTTGCCCTGCTCGCCATTAGCGTCGCTGCCGGTGTCGCGCAAGCCGCCGAACCGGCGTATCCGACCCGCCCGATCCGACTGGTCGTTGCAGCGGCAGCCGGCGGTGGGCTCGACGTGGTGGCGCGAATCGTTTCCCCGAAGCTAAGCGATGCCATGGGCCAGTCCTGGGTCGTGGACAGCCGCGCCGGCGCCGGGGGCAACTTGGGGGCCGAGATCGTCGCTCGGGCGAATCCGGACGGTTACACCGTGCTGATATCGACGAGCACCCAACTCACCGTGAATCCGAGTCTCTATCAGATGTCGTTTAGCGTCGAAAAGGATCTGCAACCCATCACCATGCTCGTCACGGCCGAGCACACTCTGGTCGTGCATCCGGGCATGCCGGCCAGGACGCTCAAGGAGTTCGTTGCTCTGGCCAAGCAGAAGCCGGGCACGTTCAACTTCGCATCTGGCGGCGTGGGCACTTCGCTTCACCTGGCCGCCGAGTTGCTGAAGAAGCGCGCCGGAATCGACATCGTGCACGTTCCTTACAAAGGCGGCGGGCCGGCAGCTGCGGCCGTGCTCGCGGGCGAGACCCAGGTGCTATTCGGTACCCTCGCCTCGACGATCGCATACATCTCGGCCGGGCGGCTGCACGCACTGGCGACTGCCGGAGTCAAGCGCTCCAAGGTGCTGCCGGAGCTGCCCACGGTAGCCGAGTCCGGCTACCCCGGATTCGAGGCGGGCGTGTGGTATGCCCTGAGTGTGCCGGGCGCAACGCCGAGACGCATCGCGGAGCGCATCCGCAACGAGACGCTCAAGGCGCTGCGGCACACCGACGTGCAGACCGCTCTCGCGCGCCAGGGTCTGAGTCCCGAGACCAGTACGCCAGCGGAGCTTGCCGCGCGCATCAAGACGGAGACTGGCATCTGGGCCAGCCTCATCAAGGATGCCAGGATCCGCGCCGAATAGGCAACGCACCCCCCTGCTTCGCGAAGAGGTTCGATAAAGCCGTCGCGCACGCCAGCGTTCTCTTCCGTCTGCACAATAGGGACGCACACCTTTAATCAAAAAGGTGCGCGTCCCCATGGGGGAGCGCCGGTGGTCAGGTCTTGCATTCATACATTTCGCTCCCTATGTCTTGCCGCTCGACCGTTTTCATGGGGCGCATTGCACCCAATGCCGGCCTACTCGCGGTTGCTCAAGCGCGTGTTCGAAATCGCCCTCGAACACTGCCCGCAGTGTGGCGGCGAGTTGAAGATCATCGCCGCCATCGAAGAGCCGGCGGTGATAGTTAGGATACTTACGTATCTGGGGTTGCCTGCACGCTCGCCGCCGCGCTCGCCGGCGCGGCCGCTGGATCTCTTCCAGGCGGCCTGATCCTCACGACAAGAGCGGTTCTGCAGCGGGGCTGACGATCCCGCGCGGCCTGCGCTCGCGTGAAGCGGTCGGAGTGAGGCGATTGGGGACGATGTAGGGCTCAAATAGGCATCGCAAGAGGAGAATTTTCACCAAACACCGCGCGATTGACCGCTTGTCGGGCCAGCGATATAGTCACGCACGCGGAAAAAGGTGCGTTTGAATTTCTTATTTTCTCATCGACAAACTCTCGCCGGAACTCGCCCGGATCCTGGCGCTCCCCGACATCAGGGAGAAGCTGCTGAGCCAGGGCATGGATCCGTTCATCTCCACGCCTGACGAGTTCGGCGCGTTGCTGAAGTCGGATCTGGCGCTTTACGGGAAAATCATCAAGGCCGCGCACATCAGGCTCGAGAACTAGCGAGGCTGCGTCTCTGGCCGGCTGGTCGGCGCACATACCTTTGGCGACAACTTATGGCTAGCGGGGATATCAATCGATGACCGGCGTTACGCGTGATCTTGCCCGATGCATTGTCAGTTCTTCATATGCTGGCATCTCTCCCGCAGTCCGCCACGAAGCGAAACGTTCGATTCTGAACTGGCTTGGCTGCGCGCTGGGTGGCTGCAACGATGAAGCAGTCGTCACGGCGATTGCGGCATTGAGCCCGTTCGCGGGCCCGCCTCAGGCC
>CAMBSS010000287.1 GCA_945870465.1 Bordetella parapertussis
GCCTGCCGCGAGTCATCGGCGAGGCGCGCGCGCTGGAAATGATCATGACTGGGCGCACGGTGGATGCGGAAGAAGCCGCCCGCAGCGGACTGGTGAATCGCCTGATAGATGGCGAAGCAGTCGCGCAGGGCGTGGCTTTTGCGCGCGAGTTCTCGGGTTACAGTCTGCCCGTGCTCGGATTTGCGCGCGAAGCCATCAAGCGCGCATTGGATAATCCAATCAACGAGGGCCTGCGCATCGAAGCGGACCTGTCGACGCTCGCATTCCAGACCGCGGATGCGGCGGAAGGCATGGATGCGTTCAGCAACAAGCGCAAGCCGCAGTTCAAGGACAAATAACGTGGAAAAACCCAAAGTCATCGCAGTCACAGGCGCCAGCCGCGGCATAGGCGCCGCGATTGCGGTCGAGCTTGCGCACCGCGGCTTCACGGTGGCTTGCCTAACGCGCAAAGGCAAAGGTCCCGAAACCCAAGCCGCCAAGGCCATAGCGGGGCAGTTTGTAGACGTCGCATGCGATGTCACTGATGAGGCGAGCCTTAAAGCCGCTTTCGCCGAAGTCGTTAAAAAGGCCGGCGCCCTGAACGGGCTGGTGAACAATGCCGGCATCCACTTAGACGGCGCCAGCCATGAACTGCCGACGGCAACGTACGAAAAAGTGATGCTGACCAATGCGACCGCGGTGTTTGCCGCGTGCCGCGAAGCGTACCCGCACCTCGTCAAAAGCGGCGGCGGTGCCGTCGTCAACATCGGCTCTTTCTTCGACAAGATAGGCGTCAAACGCAACGTCGCTTATTGCGCGTCCAAAGCGGCGGTCGGCGCGATTACGCGCTGCCTCGCAGTGGAATGGGCGAACCGCGGTATCCGCGTCATCGACGTCGCGCCCGGTTACATCGTGACAGATCTGAATCGGGACGCCATGACGCAGGGGCCGCTTGCGGACTACCTGAAAAAGCGCATTCCATCGGGGAACACAGGCTCGACCGCCGACGTGGCAAAGCTGGTCGCGGCGATATTCAGCGAAGACATTCCGTTTCTGTCGGGTGAAACCATTTACATCGACGGCGCACAGGGGATTGCGCACTAATGTGCGCGGAGAGGCGAGAGGAGAGAGGGGTGAGGAGTAAAGTCGTTATGTCAATGGTTTGGGCATGCGCGCTAGCGCGTCCGCCTCTCGCCTCTCGTCTCTCGCCTCACGTTTACCCATGAACGTATTTCATCATTTAGACGCAACACTCAAACTAAGCGACGACGAACGCATGCTCGTCGAGAGCGTGCGCAAGCTCGCGCGTGATGTTGTCGCGCCGCGCGCCGAGCATCACGACCGCAGCGGCGAATTTCCGCACGACAACGTGAAGGCGATCAATGAGCTCGGGCTCAACGCGATGTTCATCCCGGAAGCGTACGGCGGCGCCCAGATGTCGTATGTGTCGTACCTCGAATGCGTGCGCGAGTTGTCCAAGGCCTGCGCATCAACCGGCATCGTGTGGGCGACCAATTTTCACGCGATCAAGCCGCTGATCGATTTTGGCACCGAAGAGCAGAAAAAGCGCCTGCTGCCGGTGATGCTGGATGGTGGTATTGCATCGCTGACCATCACCGAACCCACTGCCGGTTCAGACGCGACCGGCATGAAGACCGAGTTCAAGCCCGACGGCGATTCGATAGTCATCAACGGCACCAAGACGTTCATCACCAACGGCGCGCATGCCGATCTCTACATGCTGTTTGGCAAGTGGAGCGAAATCGCCGACAGCAAAGGTTCGATCTCTGTGCTGGTGCTGGAAAAAGGCACGCCGGGACTCAAGGTCGTGCGTGAAGAAGACAAGATGGGCCTGCGCGCTTCGAGCACGGCAGCGCTCGCTTTCGACAACTGCCGCGTGCCGCGCGCCAATCTGCTGGGCAATCCCGGCGAGGGCCTCAAAATCCTGCTCGCCTCGCTCAACAAGTCGCGCCCGAGTGTTGCCGCGCACGCACTCGGCATCGCGCGCGCCGCGTTCGAGGATGCAATTGGCTATATCAACGAGCGCAAGCAGTCCGGACGAAAAATTGTCGAATTCCAGGGCATACAATTCATGCTCGCCGACATGGCGACTGACCTCGCGATGTGCGAAGCGTGGCTGTGGCAAGTGGCGCGCATGGTCGATGAGGGCGCCAAGGATTTCGGTATCGAAGCGTCCATGCTCAAAATGCGCGCATCGGACCTTGCCATGAGCATCGCGACCGATGCAGTGCAGTTGCATGGCGGTTACGGTTATTGCAAGGACTACCGCGTCGAGCGGCTGATGCGCGACGCCAAAATCACCCAGATCTGGGAAGGCACTAATCAGATTCATCGCCAGTTGATCGGGCGCAGCTTTATCAAGAAGTAGAACCGTGGAACCGCCGATAAACGCAGATGAACGCAGATAGATCAAAAACGTTTATGAATTTGACCTTAACTCGCCATTCTTCGGGTTTGATCGGCGTGTATCTGCGTTTATCGGCGGTTTCAATTCGTTTTTGAGGCAATAAATGTCAGAAATTAAAACAGTAGGGGTGGCCGGCAGCGGCACCATGGGCGCGGGCATCGCGATTGTCGCGGCGCGTGCCGGATTCAAAACAATTGTGTACGACACGCGCCAGGACGCGCTCGACCGCGCGCGCAAGCAGACCGCGGGATTTTTCGCGAAATCGGTCGAACGCAAGAAACTCACGCAACCCGAGGTCGACAAGATCATGGGCGATTTGTCCAGCACGACCAATATCGCCGACATGGCGGCGTGCGACATTGTGATCGAAGCGGTGTTCGAAGACCTGAAGGTCAAACATTCATTGCTGGGCGAACTCAATAAGGCATGCCCGCCGGAAACGCTGTTGGCGTCGAATACGTCGACGCTGTCGATTACCGAAATCGCCGCCGGGTCAGGGCGCGACGAGCGCGTCGTCGGCATGCATTTCTGCCTGCCCGCGCAGTTGATGAAACTGGTGGAGATGTCGCCGGGCATACGCACCAGCGACGAGTCGTTCGCAGCGGCGTGGGCGTTCTGCAAGGCAATGGGGCAGATACCGGTGCGCACCAAGGACAATCCCGGATTCATCCTCAATTATTTCCTGGTGCCGTTCAACAACGACGCAATCCGCCTGGTTGAAGCCGGTGTTGCTGCGCCCGCGGACATCGATCGCGCAATCAAGGTCGCTCTCGGTTATCCGCTGGGGCCGCTCGAATTGCTCGATCTGGTCGGGCTCGACACCCATCTGCTGGTCGCCGAAGCGTTGTATGCATCGACGCACGACCCGCGCGCTGCCGTGCCTGCGTTGGTGAAACGCATGATTGCCGCTGGTCACCTCGGCCGCAAGACCGGGCAGGGGTTTTTCAAGTACGCCGGCAACGCGATGTTCGGAGGATAGGTACTCATATGCAATACGCAATATTAGACACAGGTTTCAGCCGCTCGTTTCCCGCGGAGCACGCGTTGCTCACGGGCGCCGCCAAAGACCTGAAGTCCGCGGAAATTGTCATCGTGCTCGGCGAGCACGCAGGCCGTCATGCCAAGTCGCTGCGCAAGTGGAAGGACAAGGTCGCGGTCATCATCGAACTCGGCACTGAATCTCTTGGTGTGTATACGGGAGAGAGCCGCGCGGAAGAGGGCTCCAACGTGCTCGGCTTCGCGCGCTTTCGGCTGGGTGATGCGGAGCCGTCTAATCTCGTCGAACTCGTGCGCCAGCCGCGCACCAGCAATGCAGCGCTGGCGGCTGCCAAGCTCATGATCGAAGGCGCCGGCCTGCAGGTCGCCATTTGCGGCGATTTTTCCGGGCGTATCATCGATCGCCTCGTGCGGCCCTATTACAACGCCGCGCTGCGCCGTCTCGATGAAGGTCTTGCTACCACGGACGATCTCGATACCACGCT
>CAMBSS010000288.1 GCA_945870465.1 Bordetella parapertussis
GAGGCCGATAGGCGCGTCGGCGCCCGCGTTGGGGGTCGCGCCTTCGCGGTACTGCTGGACTTCGCGGATCGAGTTGATGGTGCCGCACTGTTTGCAGCGCATGATGATGCTGTCCGGCACCGGTGTCGCGCCGGCAGGCTGCGCGAACACTTCCGGCGGCGGCGCCAGCGTGATGACCGCGGCGGCAATCAACAGACGCAGCACGCCGCTTACTCCGGAACCTGCTGCAGATAAAACAGCGCGGAGAGCAGCAGGCTCGGTTGCCCGAAGTGGCCGAGCCAGCGCTCGTAGACTTCGGCGATCTCGCCGGAGCGGAACACCTGCGCCAGCGCGCGGTTGACCGCCAGCCGGAAGCCCGCGTCGTCGCGCGGCAGCGCGAGCGCGTACGGCTCGACCGAGAAGTCTTCATCGATGAGACGCAACGGCCGCGGCGAGCGGACGGAAGTCAGCAGGTTCATCAGCAGGAAGCGGTCGGAGGCGAACGCATCGGCGCGTCCTTCCGTCAGCAGGGCAAACCCCTGCTCGCGGGTGTCCACCCTGACTATCTCGGCTTTGACTTTGTTGCCGACGAGCGCCGCCAGCAGCGCTTTTTCGGTCGTGGTGTCGCGGATGACCGCAATGCGTTTGCCACCGCTGTCGGCCATGCGCCGGACGCCGGAATCGGCCGCCACCAGCAGCGAGGCGCCATCGACGAAAGTCATCAGGCTGAAGTCGACCAGTTCCTGGCGCGCGAACGACCAGCTTGTCGTGCCGCACTCGATGTCGACGCGCCCGCTGCGTACCGCTTCGATGCGCTCGCCCGTGGTGAGCGGCACCCACGTCGTTTTGAGTTGTGCGAGGCCGAGCTGGCGCTGGATTCCCGCCGCGATGCGCTGGCACAAGTCGACCGAATAGCCCTGCGGCGATTTGTCCGCACTGGCGAACGAGAACGGCGCGGAAGTCTCGAAGTAACCGAGCCGGATTTCGCCCGCAGTTTTGATGCGGGCGAGCGTGTCGGCCGCGGCGACCGGGCCGCACCACGTCAGCGGGGCCAGCAGCAGTAAAACTAACGGCGCGAATCTCATGGCGGAATTCTCCTTGCGCTTATTGCGTGCGATGCGAAAGCGTGAGATTACCGCAAAATCAAATGTCCCGTTCCCGCGCCGCTTCGCGACGGCGCCTCCCGCCCGGCGGCGTGCTAATGGAACGTCATCGCAAGCAGCGGGGAGGCGGCATGGTCCAGGAACACAAGCGCATTTCTGGATTGACCGGCAACGAATCCATACGCTTCTCGACTTCGGCCGACGTGGCGAAACTCTATTGCCAGGTCGATGCCGGATTCACCCCGATCAAATTCGTGTTCGGCAACGTGGCGTATTCGATAGGCCTCGGCGGCAGCATCATCGGCGGCCTGAAAAGCCTCTCGCCCGGCGTCTCCCGGCAAAGCGCGTCATGCGCGCCGCGCTCAATCCGGGCTGATGACCACCTTGGTCGCGAGATCGATCCAGAATGCCACCAGGCGTTTGGTTTCCGCCTCGTGATCCTCGGGCGTGCTGCCGATGATGTCGTAGCCCGCGTCGTTCAGTTTGACCGTGACGTCGGGCATGCGCATCACTTCGACCAGCATATTGCGTAAAGTGCGCCGCACGGCGAGCGGCGTGCCCACCGGCGCGTGTATGCCCCAGATGCTGGTGACGTCCACACCTTTGAGTCCCGACTCTTCGAACGTCGGCACGTTGGGCACCGAAGGGTCGCGCTTTTTGCCTGTCACCGCGATCGCGCGGATCTTGCCGGCCTCGATTTGCGCGCGCGCTGAACTGATGCCGCCGAACTGCATGGCCAGGTGATTGCCGAGCAGGCTTTCCATCGCCTGTCCCGAACTCTTGAACGGCACGTGGATCAACTCGACGCCGGCCGCGCGGCTGAACAGCACGCCAGCCAGATGTGTCGATGCGCCTATGCCGCCTGAGCCGTAGGTGAGCTTGCCGGTATTGGCTTTCGCATGCTGGATGAGGCCCTTCACGTCCTGCGCAGGCACTGGCGTGCCGACGACGAGGATCACCGGCGACTGCGCGAGCATGGTCACGCCGTTGAAATCCTTGACCGCGTCGTAAGGCAGCTTTTTGATGATGGCGGGGTTCTGATAGAACGCGTTGTCGGCAAGGAACACGGTGTAGCCGTCGGGCGTCGAACGCGAGGCGAGTTCAGCGCCGACGACGGCCGCCGCGTCAGGACGGTTTTCGATCAGGAAGGTCTGCCCTGTGACTTTCTGCATGCCGGGGGAGAGCAGTCGCGCGATGATGTCCGAGCCGCCACCGGGCGAACGCGGCACGATGACGCGGATCAATTTTTCCGGGTAGTTTTGCGCGCCTGCTTCGCCCGCCAGACCTGCGGCGAACAGCGCACTCATTCCCGCCACGATGAAGCGATTCAGGCTATGCATGATGACTCCCAGTGAAATTCCAATGCAAAACATTAGCCGCAGATGAACGCTGATGAAAAATACTAAAGGTCGCGATCGCCAAGTCCTTTGAACTTATCTGCGTTCACCTGCGTTTATCTGCGGCTACAGATTTAGCTAAACGAACTTCCGTCTCCGCCACTTCTTCGGTTTGTCACTTGGCAGCATCAACCCGCTGGCATCGACGCCGAGGTTGACGAAAGTTTTCGCCTGCTCGATAGCGCAGCGATAGCCTTCGAGTACCGGCACTTCCCAGCCCAGCGCGTTGAGTCGCTTTTGCAGATGGGGCTGCATCCAGAAGGCGCCGGAGCAGCCGAGCACGATGACTTCGGCGCCGTCGTCTTCGATCGCCGACACGGACGCGGTGATTGCCGCTTCCAGCATCTGCGATACTTCGCCGCGTTCGGCTTTGCCTTTCTCGTCCTGGATCGGCCGCTCGGTAAAGTCCGGCGGGCGCGGCAGCGGGAAATTGATGTTGCGCACCGACGCGCATTTTTCCTTGAAGCGGTACTGCACGACGAGATCGCACAAGTGCATGTTGTGCGCTTCCGAAATGTCGATCACGCTGAAGCTGTTGCCGAGCATCGCCGCGATGTGGAGCTGCGCGTTGAAACACGCGGTGACCGGCACGCCGTAGCGCCGGCCGATTTCGCGCGCCTCGATATAGCCGGGGTCGCCGCCGCCTAACAGGACGATGCCGTTGTACTTGCCGCTCGCGCACGCTTCCTTGACGATAGGCAGCCGCGCCACGCCGACGATGGCGAACTCCTCGCGCGTCTCCACCGGCCAGTTGCCGTGCGGGTCCGTCGCGCCCTGGTGGACGTCCCATTCGACGTCCTCCAGCAGATGCGCGAAATCGGGGTAGTTCATCAACATCGATTCCTTGCCGCCCTGCATCGGCCGTAACTGGTACTTGGTGTTCCCCGACAGGTGGAAGGCCTGGATCATCAGGAAGCGGTATTTGGGAGTGGCTTTCGGCATGGGTGTCCCTGGATCTAATCAGTGGTGATTATGATACCAATTAGTCTTTCCCGGGGCAGCGCGGGGAACACCCCTTTCCATTGTTGCCCCCATCCCGTCCTTCCCCCGCTTTGCCGCTGTGATCGCCGGATGTCCCGGCTGGGCGAGGCGAAGTAGCAGGATAGACGATAGACGGTGTTTTAATGCTGTTACGCCTCTCGTCTCTCGCCTGGCGCCTTTCGGCAAGCACGTCTCTCGCCCCGCGCTAGTGGGGAGAGGGGGACGGGCGCTACCGCACCGACCGCAACCACTTGAGATTGCCATCCTCGAAGTTATACAAGCTGACCGCCCCGCGCACGAGCTCGCCCGCGCCGTCGAACGTAATTGGCCCGGTATAGCCCTCGTAATCCGTGGCGCGCAGGGCTTCGGTGATGGCGCTCTTGTCGAGCGAGCCGGCGCGATCGATCGCGGCGACTATCACT
>CAMBSS010000289.1 GCA_945870465.1 Bordetella parapertussis
ACTACAAGAAAATCGTACCGGCATCGCTGGCCGCTTATGGCGGTAAATTTGCGGTCAGGGGCGGCCGGTATTCGTCCGACGCCCACCATTGCTTGGCGCGTTCCACGCTCGGAAATTTGAGCACGACCACGCGCTTGGGCTGCCACGAACCTTCCAGCGTTTCGCACGCGCCGCCCCTGACCGCAAATTTACCGCCATAAGCGGCCAGCGATGCCGGTACGATTTTCTTGTAGTCGTCGTAGCCCGCAGGATCGGTGACTTCGATCTGCACGATGATGTAAGCTGGCATTCGATCTCCCCGCAGTGTCTGGCAGCATATTTGGGATGCACTATATGGCGCGGCCGGGTTCGTCGCAACCTGGACGCAGACCACATCAAATTCCGCGTAAACAGGCATTTAATTGAACGACTGCGCTGCATCAGGTAGAATGCCCGACTTTTAGGCGCGTAGCTCAGCTGGTTAGAGCACCACCTTGACATGGTGGGGGTCGTTGGTTCGAGTCCAATCGCGCCTACCAACGAATGCAATACGGAAAGAGAGCGTTATGACACCGCGAACTTGCACGTTGTCCCTGCGACTCTAGTCGTGCTGTTTTTCGCGGTCTGGAAAAAAGTGCGGCTGGCCCGCGCTTTTTTTTCGTCTTTTCGTTGAGTAAATCAAAATGCCCAATATCAAACTTCCCGACGGTTCGGTCCGTCAATTCGATAACGCGGTTGCGGTGGCCGCGGTCGCTGCCGCCATCGGCCCCGGTCTGGCGAAGGCCGCGCTGGGCGGCAAGGTCAACGGCGTGCTGGTCGATACGTCGTTCGTCATCGACAAGGACAGCGATCTCGCCATCATCACCGACAAGAGTCCCGAAGGGCTCGACCTGATCCGCCACTCGACGGCGCATCTGCTGGCTTACGCAGTGAAGGAATTGTTTCCTGATGCGCAGGTCACGATAGGTCCGGTCATCGACAACGGGTTCTATTACGATTTTTCCTACAAGCGGCCGTTTACGCCGGACGACCTTGCGGCGATCGAAAAACGCATGGCCGAACTTGCCAAGCGCGATTTGCCGGTGACGCGCGAAGTATGGCCGCGCGACAAGGCAATTGAGTTTTTCAAGGCCATCGGCGAGCACTACAAGGCCGAAATCATCGCGTCGATTCCGCAAGGCGAAGACGTATCGCTATATCGCGAAGGCGATTTCATCGACCTGTGCCGCGGACCGCACGTGCCGTCGACCGGCAAGCTGAAGGTTTTCAAGCTGATGAAACTCGCTGGCGCGTACTGGCGCGGCGATTCCAAGAACGAGATGCTCCAGCGGGTTTACGGCACGGCATGGGCGAAGAAGGAAGACCAGGAAGCCTATTTGCACATGCTGGAAGAGGCCGAGAAACGTGATCACCGGCGGCTCGCCAAGCAGCTCGATCTTTTTCACATGCAGGAGGAAGCGCCGGGCCTGGTGTTCTGGCATCCGCACGGCTGGACGGTCTGGCAGCAGGTCGAGCAGTACATGCGCCGCGTTTATCAGGACAACGGCTATCGGGAAGTGAAGTGCCCGCAGATCCTCGACCGCTCGCTGTGGGAGAAGTCCGGTCACTGGGAGAATTACCACGAGCACATGTTCACCACGGCGAGCGAGAACCGCGATTACGCGCTGAAGCCGATGAACTGCCCCGGCCACGTCCAGATATACAACAATGGCCTGCACAGCTATCGCGATCTGCCGCTGCGCTACGGCGAATTCGGCGCGTGCCACCGCAATGAGCCTTCCGGCGCACTGCACGGCATTATGCGCGTGCGTGGTTTTACGCAGGACGACGGCCACATATTCTGCACCGAAGCGCAAATCGAACCCGAGGTCGAGAACTTCATCGATTTGCTGGTCAACGTTTATCGCGACTTCGGTTTCGACGAAATCATTTACAAACTATCGACACGTCCGGTGAAACGCGTGGGTTCGGATGAGACCTGGGATGTGGCGGAAAAGGCGCTCGCGGATGCTTTGAACAAAAAAGGCGTGCCGTGGGATACCTTGCCGGGCGAGGGCGCGTTTTATGGGCCGAAAATCGAATTTTCGCTCAAAGACTCGATCGGCCGTGTATGGCAATGCGGAACGGTGCAGGTCGATTTTTCGATGCCGGGGCGCCTGGGGGCCGAATACGTGGCGGAAGACAACGCGCGCCATGTGCCGGTGATGCTGCACCGGGCGATTGTCGGCTCCATGGAGCGTTTTATCGGGATTTTGCTGGAAAACTATGCCGGGGCGCTGCCGGTATGGCTGGCGCCGGTCCAGGTCGTGGTCATGAATATCACCGCCAACCAGGCCGCTTACGCCGAACAAGTGGTCGCGGAACTGAGGCGGGCCGGGTTGCGGGTCGAATCCGACTTGAGAAATGAGAAAATAACCTATAAAATTCGAGAACATAGTCTGCAAAAGCTGCCGTATCAGGTCATCTTGGGTGACAAGGAGATGGCGGCGCAGACAGTTGCCGTGCGGACCCGCAAAGGCGAAGACCTCGGCCAGATGCCGATTAAGGACTTCGCTGAGCGCCTGCTGGATGAGGCGCGAAAGCTTGGGCGCGCGGCATAACTTTTTGATATAGCGGGGTTTTCAAATAGTTCAGGAAAAAGAGCCGCGCATCAACGGCGAAATTAATGCTCCCGAAGTCCGGTTGATCGGGCCCAACGGGGAACAGGTTGGCATCGTCACGATTGCAGCCGCCAATGCGCAGGCGGAAGCGGCAGAGCTGGATCTGGTGGAAATTGCGCCGACGGCAGTGCCGCCGGTTTGCCGTGTCATGGATTACGGCAAATTCAAGTACCGCGAAAGCAAGCGGCGGCACGAAGCGAAGCTGAAGCAGAAGCAGATCATCGTCAAGGAGGTGAAGTTTCGTCCGAGCACCGACGACGGCGATTACAACATCAAGCTGCGCAACCTGACGCGTTTCCTCGATGAAGGAGACAAGTGCAAGGTGACGTTGCGGTTCCGTGGGCGCGAGATGGCGCACCAGGAATTCGGCATCCGGCTTATCGAGCGGGTGAAAAACGATCTCGAGCCTTTCAGCGTGGTCGAGCAGTATCCGAAGATGGAAGGCCGCCAGATGGTGATGGTGCTGTCGCCGAAAAAGACTGTCATCAAGCCGGCCGCTGCGGCACCGAAGAAAGATGCAGCAAAGGATGCAGTAAAGAAAGAACTGAAGGAACCGAAAGAAGCAGAAAAACCGGTGCCCGCCGCAGTTGCGGAGCCGGTGGCAGCAACGGCGACAGCCGAAAAAAAGTAGTTGCAGTTCAGAAGTAGTTGTCCGGGTTCCCGAAGTCTTCCCACTGGGAAGCACCCGGCGCTATGTCAGAAAAAATGGAGTAGTCATGCCTAAGATGAAGACCAAGAGCGGCGCGAAAAAGCGCTTCAAGGTGGCCGCCAGTGGCCGCATTAAACGGGGCAGCGCGTTTCTGCGCCACATCCTCACCAAGAAAACCACCAAGCGCAAGCGTCAGTTGCGCGGCGGTACCGGCGTGCACGAGAGCGATCAGCATTCCGTCCACAAAATGCTTCCCTACGCGTAAGGAGATGAACCATGCCTAGAGTCAAACGTGGCGTCACCGCGCGTGCCGCCCATAAAAAAGTCATCGCGCGCGCCAAGGGTTTCCGCGGTCGCCGCAACAACGTATTCCGCGTCGCCAACGAAGCGGTCATGCGCGCCGGGCAGTATGCCTACCGCGACCGCCGCAACAAGAAACGCGATTTCCGCAGCCTGTGGATCACGCGCATTAATGCCGCGGTACGTGAACACGGTTTGTCGTACAGCGTATTCATGAACGGGCTGAAAAAAGCCGCGATCGTGGTCGACCGCAAAGTGCTGGCAGATATCGCCGTCATGGACAAGCCTGCGTT
>CAMBSS010000290.1 GCA_945870465.1 Bordetella parapertussis
CGGGTGCCTCCGGATCGATATACGGCATCCGTGCACTCGAACTTTTGCAGGATATAGACGATGTCGAGACGCACCTGGTGGTGTCTCCTTCGGCGGCGCGCACCATCCTCGAAGAAACCCCCTACACCGCCAAGGAGGTGACGGCGTTCGCGGACGTTGCGTACGACAATCGTGATATTGGCGCTGCCATTTCTAGCGGGTCTTTCGCCACGGCCGGCATGCTCGTTGCGCCATGCTCGGCAAAGACGCTATCGGGCATCGCCAATTGTTATGACAGCGAGCTGACTGTTCGCGCCGCCGACGTTTGCCTGAAAGAACGCCGTCCGGTCGTGTTGCTGTTCCGTGAGACGCCGCTGCATGCGGGGCACATTGCACTCATTCAGCAGGCGACATTGAACGGGGCGATCGTCATGCCGCCCGTCCCGGCCTTTTACTTTAAGCCGCAGACGATTCTTGACATCGTCGACCAGACCGTCGGCAGGGCGCTCAGCCTGCTAGGCATAGACACCAAAACAGTCAAACGGTGGAAAGATCCGGGTTAGGCAATCACCGGCACAAAATCCGCCAACGCGCAATGCCGCGAATGGCAACGCCATCGATTCACCCCTTGCGCTTCACGCGCACGCCCGGCGAGCCAGTATTCTCGCCGCTCCCCAGCCCACAAATGAAAAGAGAACCATGGCACGAATAGCTTATGCCGACGTCACCCGCCCCGAAACCAGCGATCTTGTGGAGCGCATCAAGCGCGAGCGCGGCGGAAGAATGCTCAACCTCTATCGCATGCTGATGCACAGCCCGCCGGTGGCCGCCGGCTGGTGCTCGCTGTTCACGGCGATCCGCCAGCAGGGCGTGCTGTCTGGTCGTGTGCGCGAGTTGGCGATCCTGCGCATCGCCGTCATCAACGGCGCCGACTACGAATTTTCCGCGCACGTGCCCTTCGCGCTGAAGGAAGGGCTGACGCAGGCGCAACTGGACACGCTCAAGGCGGGCGGCGATCCCGATGGCCTCACCGATAACGATCACGCGGTGCTCGCTTACACCGATGCCATGACCAAGCACGTGCGCGTGCCACAAGCGCTGTTTGAGGCCGTGCGCAAGCAGTTCAATGAACGCGAGCTGGTGGAACTCACCGCCACCATAGGCGGCTACAACCTGGTGTCGCGCTTTCTCGAGGCGATGCAGATCGACCATGACGAACACCCCTGAGCGCGCCGCGGGCACGACGGCACTACGCCGCGAAGACTTCACCTTCTCGCACGCACTGCGCGTGCGCTGGGCCGAGGTCGACCGCCAGGACGTGGTCTTCAACGGCAATTATTTCGTCTATTTCGATGTCGCCATCGGCGAATACTGGCGCGCCATCGGATTCAATTATCCGGACGACCTCGTCGAGAAATTCGGCACCGACATTTACGCCGTCAAGGCCACCGCCGAATACCATGGCTCGGCGACCTATGACGAGGAACTGTCGGTGTGCTGCCGCGTCAGTCGCATCGGCCGCTCAAGCCTGCGCTTCAGCCTGGGCATCTGGCGCGGCACCGACCACATCACCAGCGGCGAATTGGTCTACGTCAACGCCGATCCCAAAACCCGCAAGTCCGCGCCCTGGCCGCAGGCGCTCAAGTGGGCAATTGTCAACTACGAAAAGACCGGTCCGGAGATTTGATCGGCGCACGAACCTGATTTTTTTCGGTTCATTGTCCCGGCTGCGTCGGCGCGCGCGGCGGCTTTTCATGCGCCGCAGCCAGCGCCGCGGCCAGTTGCGGCAACTGCACCAGGGCAAAATCGCGCAGGTCGCCGGTCTTGCCATAGGTGGCCTCGAACCGCTCCCGGTCACCAGCGCGGTCGCGGTGCCAGTAGCCGGCCATCATTTGCATGCCCATGGGCTTGAGTTCGGGCAGCGTGTGGTAGTCCGCGCCGGGCGGCCCCTGCCGGCCTATCATCGCGCGTTTTTGCCCGAGGTGGCCCTTGAAGGTGTAGAACGCGTCTGCGGGTGCCAGGAACTGCAGCGAATAATCGGATTCGCGCGCGCTGTCGGTGATGTCGTCTGCCGACATGGTCGGACGATCGGTTCCGCCCAGCATATAACGCATGCCCTCCTCGCCCAGAAAACGCACGGCGCGGTAGTGCACCCGCCCCTCGACGTGGCGGTACAGTTCGTTGGAGCGGATTGCCACGTCTATCATGACGCGCCCGTCGACCGGCAGCGCAGCGTCGGTGCCAAACACGTAGGTGCGCAGGTAACTGTGCGGCTGTAGCATCAGCGCAACCGGCCGCTCCTGCTCGTCGAGCACGACCGTGGCGGCCGTGGTGTTGTCGAGCTGGCGCCAATCCTGCAAGTCTCCGGTCAGACTGAGCAGGAAGGCGCGCCAGCCGGTCAAGCCCGCCGGCAGGCCCGACTGGCGAAACACCGCGTGATAGCGCAAAAAGGTGAAGCGCCGCTTCACCCCGCCGCCAAAATCGACCGTGTCCCTGTCGATGCGCCCGTAGACGACGGGGCTTGCCGCCTTCGCCGACTCGAGCTCGTGCACAAATACCGCAGCCGGATTGTCCTTGTGCGTGTTGAGCAGCTCACGCGTGACCTTTTCAGCCAGCAGCTTGCCGTCGCCGTTGTACAAGCGGCCCTTGGCAATGTAATCGCCGTAAAAATCGATCATGCCGGGGTGGTCTTTGGGCAGCAGGAAGCGCGGCCGGAAACGCACCAGCAACACCTGTTCGGCACCGCTTGGCGGCGCGCTCGACGGCGGGTTGGCGGCAAAGTACTGGCTGAAGCCCGGATACTGCGGGAAGTGATCGCGAAAATCACGCGTATCGGCCGCAAAAGCCCCGCCGCCTGCAAACAAGGCTGCTGCTAACACCGCGGCTAGCAACATGGCATGCGGCAGCGTTCGGGCGTTCGTCATGGCTGGAGGGCGCGATCCGTGAAGTGTGCTCGTTATAATACGTCTTTTCCCCCGACCACACCCTGACATGCAAATCCGCGACCAGCTCTACATCAATGGCAAGTGGGTCAAACCCGCAGGCGACAAAACCATCAGCGTCATCAGCGCGTCAACGGAAGAGATCATCGGCCGCATCCCCGCGGGAAATGCGGAGGATGCCAACGCCGCCGTGGCGGCCGCCCGCGCCGCGTTCGAGGCCTGGTCGGCAAGCACGCCGGCCGAGCGCGCGACACTGCTGCAAAAAATCCATGAAGGCCTGAAAGCACGCGGCGAGGAAATCGCCAGAACCATCTGCGGTGAAGTGGGCATGCCGCTCAAGCTCTCCGGCCGCATCCAGGCCGGCTCGCCAACCTTCACCTTCGCCATGTACGCAAAAATGCTGCCCGGCTTTGCGTTTGAGGAAAAAGTCGGCAATTCGGAGGTCTTGCGCGAACCGGTGGGCGTGGTGGCCGCCATCACGCCGTGGAATTATCCGCTGCACCAGATCGCCGCCAAGGTCGCGCCTGCCCTCGCGGCAGGTTGCACCGTGGTGTTGAAACCGTCCGAGGTGGCGCCGCTCAATGCCTTCATCCTCGCCGAGATTATCCACGCCGCAGGCGTGCCTGCGGGCGTGTTCAATCTCGTCACCGGCACCGGCCCGGTGGTCGGCGAAGCGCTGGTCGGGCATGCGGACGTAGACATGGTGTCCTTCACCGGCTCGACGCGCGCCGGCAAGCGCGTGTCCGAACTGGCCGCCGCGACAGTCAAACGCGTGGCGCTCGAGTTGGGGGGCAAATCGGCATCGGTGATTCTCGATGACGCCGACCTTGCCGCGGCGGTCAAGGGCACCATCAACGCCTGTTTCCTC
>CAMBSS010000291.1 GCA_945870465.1 Bordetella parapertussis
TTCGGGTTGGCGCAGAACTGCCGCTTGCTGCGGTCCCCCGACCTCGGCATCGGCGGCGCGGGCAGCGCGCGGGTGCTGGATATCGTGCGCAAGCTCGACGGTAAGATTTACGTCACCGGTCATGGCGCGCGCAACTATCTGGATCACGAAGCTTTCGAACGCGCTAGCGTGCACGTAGAATACATGCAGTACCTGAAGACACCTTATCCGCAGTTGCACGGCGCCTTCAACCCCTACGTGTCGGTCCTCGACCTGATCGCCAACGCGGGGCGCGCCGGCCTCGACTGCATACATTCGCAAACCGTCGGCTGGAAAGAATTCGCATGAACGAGATAGAGCGCTTTGCGCGGGAAGTCGAGGCCAACATCAAAGGCCTGAGCGAAGACCGCGACGTGCAGGCGTTGTCGCGCATCTGGCTGCGCGAGGTGACCCGCCACAAATACGCGTACAACTTCTCGTGGATGGGCCGGCCGATCATCCAGACACCGCAGGACATGCTCGCCATGCAGGAGATCGTCTGGCGCACACGGCCCGATCTGATCATCGAATCCGGCGTGGCGCACGGCGGCTCGCTGATCTATTACGCGTCGTTGCTCGAATTGCTCGGCGGGGATGGCGTGGTGCTCGGCATCGATATCGATATCCGTGCTCATAACCGGGCAGAGATCGAAAAGCACCCGATGGCAAAGCGCATCCGCCTGTGCCAGGGTTCTTCGATTGAATCGCCGGCGGTCGACCAGGCGCGCGAGCTTGCCGCGGAACGCAAACGCGTCATGGTCGTGCTCGACTCCAACCATACTCATGAGCATGTGCTGAAGGAACTCGGGCTGTATTCGCCGCTGGTCACGCCGGGCTGTTACCTCGTGGTGTTCGACACGCTGATCGAAGATATGCCCGGCGAGTTTTTCGCCGACCGGCCGTGGGGCAAGGGCAATAACCCGAAAACCGCCGTCCGCGAGTTTTTCAAGAGCTGCGACCGTTTCGTGGTGGACAAGGACATCGAGGCGAAGCTGCTCATCACGGTCGCGCCCGACGGCTATCTCAAGTGCGTCAAGGATTGAAGGCGATGGAACGCATTCCGGTTTTCGCGCCCTATATCGGCGCCGACACGATACAACACCTGACCGCCACCCTCGACGTCGGCTGGCTCGGCATGGGCGCCACCACCAAGGAGTTCGAGGAACGCATTGCCGCCTTCCTCGGGTTGAACGATCGCCACGTCGTGGCCACCAACACCGGCACTGCGGCGCTGCATATCGCGCTGATCGCCGCCGGCGTCAAGCCGGGCGACGAAGTCATCACGCCTTCCTTCAATTACGTCGCCGACCAGCAGGCGATCCGCATGGCGGGCGCTGAAGTCGTGATGTGCGACATTCGCGACGATAATCTCGGCATCGACTGCGCCAAGGCCGAGCCGCTCATCACAAAAAAGACCCGCGCCATTATCCCCTTGCATTTCGCCGGCGTGCCGTGCGATCAGGACGGCGTTTACCGTCTCGCAGAAAAACACAACCTGCGCGTCATCGAAGACGCGACGCACGCGTTCGGCACCACCATCGACGGGCGCAAAATCGGCAGCTATGGCGACATCACCTGCTTCAGTTTCGACCCGGTCAAAATCCTGACCTCGATTGACGGCGGCTGCGTCATTGTCAACAGTTTAAAAGAGTCCGCGGATCTGCAACGACTGCGGCTGTTAGGCGTGGACAAAGACACCAGCGAACGCTACAAGAACCGCCGCGCGTGGGACTACGACGTGGTGAGTGACGGTTTCCGCTACCACCTCAATAACATCATGGCGAGTATCGGCGTGTCGCAGATCAAACGCGTGGAAGAGTTCATCACCAGTCGGCGGAAAGTGTGCCGCGCGTACAATGACGCTTTCCGGGGCATTGCGAGCCTGAAAGTGCCGCCCACCGATTTTTCCAATGTCTCGCCTTTTATTTACAGCCTGCGCGTGGGCAATGGAAAGCGCGAGGCCTTGATCGCGCATCTACACAATCTGGCGGTCGACGTGGGAATACATTTCATTCCGGTGCATAAACATACTCAATTTGCACAGTGCCGGCGCAGCGACATGACCGTGACGGACCAGGTCGCCGGTGAAGTATTGACACTGCCGTTGCATTCCAACATGAAACCCGAGTTCGTCGAGCGCGTCATCAAGGGCGTCACGAGCTTTTTCGGTTGAGCCTCACGCGGGAACCGACTTCGAACCCTGACTGGGGGAACTATCTCACCAGCCTTCCTTGAGCACCTCGCAAATGTGATCTACGTCATCCAGATTCACCCGGGTGTGCAGGGGCAGGATCAAATATTGATCGTCAATCGAATCCATCGCCGGAAATTCTTCATTGCAGCCGAATACCGTGTAGCGATCGTTCCGATAATGGGTCTGGCCGGATTCGATCCGCCGGCTGCGAAGTTTCAACTGGCATTCGACGCGCCGCTCGACCAGGATCGTGAAAAGCCAGGCGGCATGCTCCTTCCGCGGATCAAAATCATCGACAATCCGCACGTCCGGCACCGACTTCAGGTTCGAAACATAGCGTTGGTAGAGAGCCTTGCGATAACGCGAGGTCTCGTCGAATTCTTCGAGCCCCGCCAAACCGATGGCGGCGCCGATATCGGTCATCTGGTATTTGTAGCCGATTTCCGTGATGTCGTTTTCCCAAATGCCTTTTTGCTTGTCCGACCGGTCTATGCCAAACCAGCTCAGGCGCCGCGCCGCTGGCGCAAGGCTCTCATCGAGGAAGGTCAGAAGACCGCCGTCGCCGGTCGTGAGGTGCTTGATCGCCTGAAAACTATACATCGTAAATTCGGACATGGCGCCGATCGGCTTGCCGTCGTAACGCGCGCCCAGCGCGTGAATCGCATCTTCGATCACTGGAATCCCGCACGCACCAGCAACTTCGCGAATACCTGCAAGGGACGCAGGGATGCCTCCGTAGCGCACGGCCATGATGGCGCGAGTGCGGTCCGTGACTTTCTCTGCTATCGATTCGGCGGCCGGCAATCAATCCGTTTCGTCGCTAGAGACACGGCCCTTCCCCGAAAAATCAACGCTAATAATGTAAGGGGTGTCTTGCGTTGAGCGCGCATTGTAGTCTGGCGGCTTGGCATATTAAAGCTCAACAGTGGATCGGATCGCGGCTTAGCCGCGAACCTTATAGTAACCGCGAGCCGCAAACGTGCAACCGAACTTAGCCTCGCGCACGGTATCGGCCTGCAACCGTCCAGGGTTCGCGGCAAGATACTCCAGGATCGCTTCCATCGGCCCCGGGCCGAATTCGGGCCGCACCGGATGCCCGTTCACTATGGTGTCCTCGACCACCAGATAATCGCCCCGCCGCAGCAACGGCACCCAGGCCTTGAGTTCCCTCAACACGTGCGACGCGGAATGATCGGAATCGAGCATCAGCAACAAGCCGCCCTGCCGCTGCGCAGGCACCAACTCCATCGCCTGTTTCAGGATCGGATCGCCGGCGCTGTCACCGAGCAAAAACCGGATACGCGGATGGCTGGTTACCGCAGGATCAAGCGCTTCATGCGTCACGTCGATGCTGACGACGCCGCCTTCGCGGCTGCCCGCCGCAAGCAGATCAGCAAAAAACAGCGCGGAACCGCCGTGGCGCGTGCCCGTCTCGATTACCCAATGCAGGTTATTCTCGAAAATAATTTCCTGGTAATTCCACATGTCGAGCGGCAGCTTGAGCGTGCGCACTCCGCGGTAGTGCAAACCCTTCCAGACATTGGTGTCGTAGTACCATTTAAGATATTCCAGACC
>CAMBSS010000292.1 GCA_945870465.1 Bordetella parapertussis
AACGTAAAGTCAATCTGATACAACCGCGCGGCAAATTGATTTTGGACACCTGTGGCGGCCTTGGCTATTTCGCCGCCTGGTGCTTGCAGGGGCAGGCGAAGCAGGTGCTTTCTTTTGAGAAGAACGCCGACGTGATCTGGCTGCGCAGCCTCAACCCGTGGTCACCTGAAATTGGCAGCGGATTGACGTTGACCCACGGCGACATCGCCAAACAGATCGGCGCGCTACCCGCCGATTCAGTCGAAGCGATTCTGCACGATCCGCCGCGCTTCGGTATCGCCGGAGAGCTTTACTCGCAGGTCTTTTATGACCAACTGGCGCGGGTGCTCAGGCGCAAGGGCAAACTATTTCATTACGTCGGCACGCCGAACAAACTGACCAGCGGCCGCGATGTGCCGAACGAAGTGGTAAAACGTTTACAGCTCGCCGGATTTGTCGCGAAACTGAATGGCGACGGAATATTGGCGGTGAAAAATTAAGCGCCGTCAGGGCCACCTGCAAATGAAGCATTCGCGCGTTATGCGCGGGCAGCGTCGTCCAGTAAAGATCTGATCGCGGTGACGCCCTCGCGCGCGACCTCGGCAGGCGGCCGCGACCACAGCGCAGGGTTCGGTGCTTCGTAGTTGATGTATCCGTCGTAACCTTTTTCGATCAGCAACTGCAGCACTTCGCGCCAGCGCACCACCCCCTTGCCGGGCGGCAGGCGGTCGAGAGCTGCACCGGTCCCGCCTATCGGCCCGGCCGGCACGTCGCTGAACTGGAACGCGACGATATCTTTGCCCGGCACATCTTCAAAACCGCGGCCGCCGTCGCCGACGCACTGCGCGTGATAGGTGTCGATCAACAACCCGCCGTTCGACTGGTCCGCGAGAGCGACGATTTCGCGCGCCACCGCGAGCCGGTTGACGACCGGATGGCGCGAACCGAATTCCAGCGCGCAGCGCAGGCCGTGCTTGTGCGCGATTTCGCAGCCGGCAGCGAAATTCCACGCCGCCTCCTTCACAGTACCCGGCGGACTGCTGCCCGGCGCCACCATCATGACTGCGCAGTCGAGCGCCGCCGCTCTGGCGCACATCTCATCCATCGACGCGAAGAGCCGGCGCTGCTCGTCGCCGCGCGAGAACAACATGCCGGTTTCAAGCCCCATGCACGACACCTTGATGCCGCTGGCGCGGATCATGGCGAGCACCTCTTCATTGCTCATGCCGGACTCGATGCAGCGCTTGAAGTCAGTGTGGCGCAATTCGACTGCGTTGTAACCCGTCTCGCGCGCAATGCGCAGCACGTCGGCAAGCGGCGTGGTGTCGAGCGTCCAGGTGTGCAAACCGATCCGGTCGCTGAGGCTGCTACCGCTCACGGCGCGCCACCCACGTCCAGCTTTGCATCCTTGATGATTGCCGACCATTTACCGATGTCGGACGCAACTATCTTCGAGAATTCCTCAGGCGCCGAAACGCGGATCTCCATGCCGAGATTGGCGAAACGCTCCTGCACGTCGCGCGCATCGATCGCCTGGCGGATATCGCGGTTGAGTCTTTGTATCGTCGCTTTGGGCGTGCGGCCGGGCGCCATGATGCCCCACCACATATTGCTTTCGTAACCCGGCACGCCGGCCTCGGCTATGGTTGGCGTCTCCGGCAGAAAACTCGAACGCTTGAGCCCGCCCATGCCCAGCACGCGCAGCCGCCCGTTTTTCACGAACGGCAGCACCGGGCTCACGCTGCTGAATATCAGAGGCACTTGCCCGCTTACCGCGTCGATCACGCCGGCGCCCGAGCCTTTGTACGGAATGTGCAGCAGCGTTACCCCGGCCGTCCGTTCGAACAGCACGCCTGCCAGATGGGCAATGCCGCCCGCCCCTGAAGAGGCGTACTGCAACTGCCCCGGTTTCGACCTGGCCAGCGCGATGAGCTCGGCCACGTTGCGCGGCGCGAAGCCGGGATGGGAACACAGCATCAAAGGGCCTTCGGCGATCAGCGACACCGGCGCCAGGTCTTTGACCGGATCAAACGGCAATTTATAGAGGCTGGGATTCATCGTGTACGTCGTCGACGCTATCAACAGCGTATAACCGTCGGCCGGCGCCTTGGCCACCATGTCGATGCCGATGATGCCGTTGGCGCCGGCGCGATTGTCTGCGACCACCTGCTGCTTCCAGCGTTCGGTCAGTTTGTGCGCGAGGATGCGTGCGACAACGTCGTTGCTGCCCGCCGCGGCGAACGGAATCAGGAAGCGCACCGGCCTGCCGGGAAAACTTTCCTCGCTGCCGCGGGGCGCGGACTGCGCGAACGCAGCGGTGCAGGCCAGCCCAAGTGGTATCGCAAACAGCCAGCAAATCTTCCGTCGTTCCCGCGCAGACGGGAACCCGGAAAAGATCAAAACAACGTTCGCTCGCTTCCTGGACTCCCGCCTGCGCGGGGGTGACGGGTTATTTTGCATCAACATGGTGAGAGGGATCCTGCGTAGCCGACACGCGCCGCTTCCACATCAGCCACAGGGTTGCGGCGGTCGCCAGCGCCAGAAAAGGGATCGAACCCAGGTTGACGGCCTGCCAGCCGCTCTTGTTCAGCAGCAGCCCGGACGACATCGAGGAAATCGCCATAGTCGCGAAAACCATGAAGTCATTTGCCGCCTGGGTCTTGGCGCGCTCCGACGGCGTATAGCATTCGGTCAGCAGAGCAGAGCCGCCGACGAACATGAAATTCCAGCCGACGCCGAGCAGGAACATCGCTACCCAGAAGTTTGAAAACTCGGTGCCGGCGAGCGCCGCCCCTATGCACACGAACAGCAGCACGACGCCGGTCAGTATCACCTGCAATACGCCGAAACGCTGGATCAGCGAACCGGTGAAAAACGACGGACCGTACATGCCGATGATGTGCCATTCGAGCACCAGCACGGCGTCGTTGAAATGATGATCGTGCGCGCGCATCGCGAGCGGCGTCGAGGTCATCATCAGGTTCATGATGCCGTAGGAGAGCATGGACGACAGCGCGGCCACGATAAACACCGGCTGGCGCATGATGACGCCAAGCGGACGCCCCGGGTCCTTGCGCTCGGTCTCCGACAACTGCGGAATATCGAGACGCGTAAGAATCAGCATCGCCAGAAAACATACCGCTATCAACGACAGGTACGAGCCCATATACATATGGTCGGCGAACAGGTCTTTGCTGCGTATCGCCATTTCGGGACCGATGATGCCGCCCAATATGCCGCCGGCGAGCGTGAACGAGATCGCTTTCGCCCTGAAGGACTCGCTGGCGGCGTCGGCGGCGGCGAACCGGTAGTACTTGCCGAATGCGGTATACATGCCCATTACCATCATGCCCGCGCACAACATGTAGAAGCTGGCGAAATACATGGCCAGCGTGCAGATCGCCCCGCCGATCATGCCGAGCGCGGTGCCGGTCTGGAAGCCGGCACGCCGGCCTATCCACTTCATCAGGAAAGACGCGGGTATGGTCGTGAGTGCCGAACCGAATACGTAGCAGGTCAACGGCACGGTCGCGAACGATTTATTGTCGGCAAGCGCGTAACCGGCGAGCCCGGTGACCGCGATCATGGTGACGCCGGTGATTTGCAGAGTCGACTGCGTGGCCGACAGCACTAATACATTACGGTATTGCTTTTCCATCTAATCGTCCCGACCGCTTCCCCTCACCCCGGCCCCTGATGTTACCCCGGCTTTTCATGTTCGTAATCCGAGCCGTTCATTGAGCGCCCGGATTGCGGCATCGGTCAATGTTAGTGACTG
>CAMBSS010000293.1 GCA_945870465.1 Bordetella parapertussis
GGGGCGCTCGATTTCACTGCCCGCCAACGGTGTGGGCATGGCGAAGCTGTGCGCGCTGACCACCGGTGCTTACGGCCACGTGCGCACGCAGTTCAAAATGCCGGTCGGCCGCTTTGAAGGCGTCGAGGAGGCGATTGCGCGCATCGGCGGCAACACCTACATCATGGACGCCGCGCGCGTGATGACCGCCGGCGCGATCGATCTCGGTGAAAAGCCGTCGGTGCCGTCTGCGATCGTCAAGTATCATCTGACCGAGCGCGCGCGCGCCGTCATTAACGACGCCATGGACGTGCACGGCGGCAAGGGCATCTGCATGGGGCCCTCCAACTATCTCGCGCGGGCCTACCAGCAGATGCCGATCGCGATCACCGTCGAGGGTGCGAACATCCTGACGCGCTCGCTGATCATCTTTGGCCAGGGCGCGATCCGCGGCCATCCGTGGGTGCTCAAGGAAATCGCGGCGACCCGGGAGACAGACCGTGCCAAGGCGCTCAAGGATTTCGACAAGGCGTTTTTCGGTCACGCATTGTTCGTGCTGTCGAATTTCGTGCGCACGCTGTTCCTCGGTCTCACGCGCGGGCACGGCGTCGCCGCACCCGGCGACCGCGTTGCGCGCCGGTATTTCCAGCAGCTCACGCGCATGTCCAGCGCGTTTGCGCTGATCGCGGACATTTCGATGCTGCTGCTCGGCAGCTCGCTGAAGCGGCGCGAGCGCATGTCGGCGCGGCTCGGCGACATTCTGAGCCAGCTCTACCTCGCCTCGGCGGCGTTGAAGCGCTACGTCGACAACGGCCAGCCGGCCGACGAGGTGGCGCTGCTGCAATGGTCGGTGCGCGATGCGTTCTGCCGCATCGACGCCGCGTTGATCGATTTGCTGGAAAACCTGCCGTTCCGCATGGTCTCGGCCTTGCTGCCCTACATCGTGTTTCCGTACGGGCGCGAGTTCAAGCCGCCGCGCGACGTGCTCGGCCGCGCGGTCGCCGATATTCTGCTGGCACCGAATGCGGCGCGCGAGCGCCTGACCGCCGGCGTGTTCGTGCCGAAGAACGAAGACGAGCCGGTTGGCGCGCTGGAGGCGGCGCTGCGCGCGGTGATCGCGGCCGAACCGGTGGAGGCGAAGATCCGCGCGGCGGTGAAGGCCGGCACGCTGCAGGGCAGGGGCGGGTCGCTCGCCGCACATGCGCTTGGCGCCGGCATCATCAATGCGGAGGAGGCGCGCGTGCTCGAGCGCGCGCAGTTGCTGCGCCGGCGCGTCATCATGGTCGACGATTTTCCGCGCGACCTCGGCAAGACGGAAATCTTCCAAACCACGCAGGCGGTCACCTTCGAGGCGCTGCACCGCGCGTGAGCCGCGGGCAGGCAAGACCAAAAGATCTTTAACCGCAAAGGACGCGAAGGACGCAAAGGAAAGTCAAAAGCGTTTTAATATGGCGGTGTGAAATCCTTTGATTGTCTGTTTGGTTTCCTTTGTTTTTCCTTCGCGTCCTTTGCGTCCTTCGCGGTGAGGCTTTTGACTTTGTTTCGCTTTCCCTCGCGGTATCGCTTTTGACTGTGGATTCCATATGTCGCTGAAAGGCAAAACGGTCTTCATCACCGGCGCGAGCCGCGGCATCGGCCGCGAGATCGCGCTCAAGTGCGCGCGCGACGGCGCCAACATCGTGGTTGCCGCCAAGACGGTCGAGCCGCATCCGCGCCTGCCGGGCACCGTGCACACTGTGGCGGCGGAAGTCGAAGAGGCCGGCGCTCACGCGCTCGCGCTCGCCCTCGACGTGCGCGAAGAATCGTCGGTGCAGACGGCGGTCGAACTGGCGGTGGCGCGTTTCGGCGGCATCGACATTCTGGTCAACAACGCAAGTGCGATCCAGTTGACCGGCACGCTGCAGACGCCGCTGCGGCGCTTTGATCTGATGCTGGGCGTCAACGCGCGCGGCACCTACGCCTGTTCGCAGGCCTGCCTGCCGCATCTCTTCAAAGCGCCGAATCCGCACATCCTCAATCTGTCGCCGCCGCTGTCGATGCAGGCGAAATGGTTCAAGGAGCATGCCGCCTACACGATGTCGAAATTCGGCATGAGCATGTGCACGCTCGGCATGGCCGCAGAATTCGCCGACCGCGGCGTCGCCGTCAATTCGCTGTGGCCGCGCACCACGATCGCGACGGCGGCGATCGAATTCAATTTCCCGGCGGCGATTTTTCAGGCGAGCCGCCATCCGGCGATCGTCGCCGATGCGGCCCATGCGATTTTCCGCCGCGACAGCCGCGCGCACACTGGCAATTTCTATATCGATGAGGCAGTATTGCAGGAAGAGGGTGTCACTGATTTCGAGCAGTACGCAGTAACGCCGGGGGGGCGTTTGTACACCGACCTGTTCCTTGACTAGCAGTTTGTTGAAATTCGACTCAAATTCACGGAATTTGTCGATCGACGATATGTCGAACGGTTGTTGATAAGAATATGGGGCGAACGACGATGCGTGGAGCCGATATAACCCAGGAAGAACTGTTTGTGACGCGCACGACAGCCGACTACGTGCCGCAAACGCACCCGCTGCGGATGATCCGAGAGATTCTCAACACAGCGCTTCGCGAGATGGACGCGCTGTTCGAGTCGATCTACGCCGAAGGCGGTCGCTATTCGATTCCCCCGGAGTGGCTTCTTCGCGGGCTGGTATTGCAGGCGCTGTATGGAATTCGCAGTGAACGGATGCTGTGCGAGCAGCTTGGCTACAACATGCTGTTTCGATGGTTCGTGGGCCTCGGGATGGCGGACGGCGCTTGGGATCACAGCACCTACACCCACAACCGGGACCGGCTGATCGAGCACGAGGTGGTCAAGACCCTGTTCGGTCGAGTCATGGATCAGGCGAAGAAAGCCCAGTTGCTGTCTTCTGAACACTTCAGTGTTGATGGTACGCTGATTCGCGCCTGGGCCTCGCACAAGAGTTTCGTGCCCAAAGACGGGCCGCCGCCGGACAAGACCGGCAGTAAGAGCAATCCGGAGGTTGACTTCAAGCGGCAAAAGCGCAGCAACGATACGCACGCAAGCGCCACCGACCCGGATGCGCGCCTGGCCACGAAGTCGAACACCGGCGAGGCGTTTCCGGCCTATATGGGCCATGTCCTGATGGAGAACCGCGGAAAGCTCGCGGTCGATACCCGTGTGACGATCGCCTCGGGCACGGCCGAGCGGGATGCAGCAATTGAGATGCTGGGGGATTTGCCGGGCGAGCAACAAAAGACCGTCGGTGGGGACAAAAACTACGACACTGCTGGGTTCGTCGCCGCCTGTCGCGAGATCAACGTCACCCCGCACGTCGCGCGCAACACGTTCCAATACAAGACGAAGACTGGCAAGCAAGTCACGCGACCGAGCGCGATCGACGAGCGCACCACGCGCCACCCTGGCTACGCGGTAAGCCAAGTCGTGCGAAAAGTAATTGAGACGTTGTTCGGGGATGGCAAGCAGCATTGCACGACGATTCGCCAAGTGAAGCAGCGCGGTCAGGCAAAAGTCAGCGATGTGTTCACCATCGCGATGTTGGCGGTCAACCTGCGCCGGTTGCCCAAGCTCATGGCGATGCAGCCGAGTGGATAGACGGGAGAGGTGCGTGCGCAGCGCAGAAAACGGCTCCAAACGAACACATTCGAGTAACTCGAACACCTCATCGGAGGGATCGAGGCACCCAACCGCGTCTGGTCGAATACGTTGCATCACCGAATTCATCAAATTCTGCCGAATTTCAACGAACTG
>CAMBSS010000294.1 GCA_945870465.1 Bordetella parapertussis
CTATAGTCTCCCTCATAGCCATCAGAGGCCGGCATGAATCTCGACCGTGTCGGTTCAGGGCGCGACCTGCCCGACGAGTTTACCGGAGCCATTGGCGCAACGGTCGGATGGCTCGTGCAGTTGTCGGTTGGTGGCACCACGCTGCTCGCCATCCTTGCCGCGAGCGCGTCTTACATAGCCGCCCCCGCCGCAGTGCGTATCGCCCTGCCGCAGGCGAATCCCGGCATTTCTCTGGCGGCGGCTATCGGCATCACATTTCCATTTAACATTACGTTCGGCATTTCCGTCTACCACCACCTCGCACAATTCCTCCACGCGCAGGCAGGCCCATGAAAACGCACCCCAGGAAATTGCTTATAGTCATCGCCGAGGCGGCACTCGAGCGGCAATTGGTCGCCGACGTCAAACGACTTGGCGCTCACGGGTATACCGTTATCGATGTGCGCGGCGGCGGCGCGCGCGGCGACCGCAACGCCGATTGGGATGCCGACCGCAGCATCCAAATGGAAGTGATCTGCGACGACGCCGTGGCCGAGGCAATCGCCGAACATATTCACCTGACCTACTTCGACGATTACGCGGTGAGCGTTTTCATCACCGAAGTCGGCGTGCTGCGGCCCGCGAAATTCTGATCGTCACCGGCTCGCCGGTGCATTACGATTGCGGATAGCTGCAATCAGCAAGATTCAATGGTGTCGGCACCGCGCGTCCAGTAGCATGCGCGCCTTACCGATGCCCAATTGATGGATCAGCCAGCCGCACATCACGCCGCACCTTCCCTCGCAACTGCAGAGGACGTCCAGCCGCCGCTCGTCGGCATCGTAATGGGCAGCGCCAGCGACTGGAACGTCATGCAGCAGGCGGCGATCCAGCTTGCGAACATGGGCGTGCCTTATGAAGCCCGCGTCGTATCGGCCCACCGCACCCCTGACGCGATGTTTGCCTACGCCGAATCCGCTGCCGCGCGCGGACTACGCGCGATTATCGCCGGCGCCGGGGGCGCTGCGCATCTTCCCGGCATGCTGGCGGCCAAGACCTCATTGCCCGTGCTGGGTGTGCCCGTGAACTCCAAACACCTTAACGGCTTGGACTCGCTGCTCTCCATCGTGCAGATGCCCAAAGGCGTGCCGGTCGCGACGTTTGCCATCGGTGAAGCCGGCGCGGCCAATGCCGCCTTGTTTGCGGTCGCCATGCTCGCGGTGACGGACCAGGCGCTCGCGCGTCGACTGGATGCGTTTCGGGAGCAGCAGCGCGCGCAGGCCGCCGCCTCCACCCTCGCGCCGGTGATGGACAACGCGTGATCGCGCCGGGCTCGTGGCTGGGCGTCATCGGCGGCGGCCAGTTGGGCCGCATGTTTGCGCACGCCGCGCAGCGCATGGGCTATCGCGTCGCGGTGTTCGACCCGGACCCCAACTGTCCTGCGGGCGCCGTCGCCGACCGGCACTTCATTACGCCCTACGATGACCCCGCCGGACTGCGGGAGGTTGCCCGACTGTGCGCAGCGGTGACCATCGAATTCGAGAACGTTCCGGTCGCGGGACTGCGCGAACTTGCCGCCCACTGCAATGTTGCGCCAAGCGCCGAATGCGTTGCGATCGCGCAAGATCGGGCCCGCGAAAAGCGCTTCCTCATGCAATGCGGTTTGCGCGTGGCCGATCACGCGGTCATCACGTGCGCCGCCGACCTCGAGTCCGACGCGACACGACACCTGTTGCCCGGCATATTGAAGGCCAGCCGGCTGGGCTACGACGGCAAAGGTCAGGCGCGCGTCAACGACAGCGGGCAGTTGCGCGCCACGTTTGCCGCGATGGGCGGGGTGAAGTGCGTACTTGAAAAATTGATGCCGATCGAACGCGAAATCTCGGTCGTGACAGTACGCAGCGACCGTGAGACGGTGTGTTATCCCGCAACCGAAAACGTGCATCGGGATGGCATTCTGGAGACGTCGATTCTGCCCGCCCGCATTGCGCCGAATACCGAACGGCATGCCGGCGAAATCGCCATGGTGGTCGCGCAACGCCTGAACTACCAGGGTGTATTGTGCGTCGAGTTCTTTGTCCTCAAGACGGGCGAACTCGTTATCAATGAAATCGCGCCGCGGCCGCACAACAGCGGCCACCTCACCATCGAAGCCAGCATGACTTCGCAATTCGAGCAGCAGGTGCGCGTGATGTGCGGCATGCCGCTCGGCGATCCGGGCATGCGCTGTCCGGCGGTCATGCTCAACCTGCTGGGCGACGCGTGGTGCGACGGCGTTCCCGACTGGCAGTCGATCGTCGCCGACTCCCGTACCAAACTGCATCTTTACGGCAAGCACGAACCGCGCGCCGGCCGCAAGATGGGCCATATCACCTGCCTGGATGACAGCTTGGCAGCCGCCCTTGCCCGCGCGTTTCGCATCAAGGAACTGATCGCGCGCAGACTCGTCGCGGTGGCCTAGCGGCCTCTCGGCGCCGACAGAAACACCGCCCGCGTGATAGCGAGCAGAATTTCCCCGGCGGATTCGAGAACGGTGAACTCGCGCAGCACGAGTATCACCCGCGTGTGCCGAGCCGCTCTATCTGACGTTCGAAGAAAGTTACTTCAGGCAGCGCCGCTCGAAACAAACAAACCGTCTCTTGCCGCCTGGGTAATTGCGACAACGCAAGGGTGCGATACCCGGCGCTCGACCGAAATCGCGAAGAATTCCTCAGTAATCTCTTTCGTGCGGCCGATCGCTTTCGCGCCATACTGCGTTTCGATTTCCGATTCGATCACAGTAGGACTGATAAACACGCCCATTTCGCGCTGTCCGAACGCCTTCATCAAGGCGCTATCGTCAAACTCCCCGACCACGCGAGGCCGAAGTTTATTCTTCTCGCACCATCGATCCAGGGAAGATCTTACTGCTACGTCGACGGTCGGAACCAACATCGGCGCGCCGTTCAGGCAGGCTGGAAATTTCCCTTTGAGGCTCTTAAGGAGTCGGCCGGCCGCGAAAAAACTCATTCCGGATTCGCCGAGCCGATGGTTGTAGGCGCGCACGCTTACCGAGGGCGGGATCGGCTCACCAGCGATCACAAGATCCAACCGATGGGCGGCAAGTTCTACAAGAAGGCTGTCGAGTTTCCATTCACGGCAGACGATGCGCACCGGTTCTGGCAGCCGGGTTGCCGGTTCGATTAGGAGACAAGCGATCGTCTTCGGAATCGCGTCGCTCACGCCAACACGGAACTCGATGGGCCGGCCGCCCGCCTGGTAGTTCCGTACCGATTCCTCCAGTTCGGATCCGAGCGCGAAGATGTCCTGGGCGTAGCCGAAGGCGAGCTTCCCCGTGTCGGTCAATTCAATGTTGCGGCCACGCTTGGCGTATAGCGGGGTTCCAAGGTCATCCTCCAGGATCCCGATTTGCCCGCTAATGGTGTGTGGCGTTATGTGCAGTTGCTCGCCCGCCTTTACTACTCCACCCGCCTTGGCGACCCACCAAAAATAGTAAAGATGTTTGTAATTCATCGTAGCAATCCTTCGTTTTATGCGATCTATCCTAATCGATAAATCGATTTTACACCATGCCACGGCGACTTTAGAGTAGGCGCCTGTTCCACTAACCGACACTTGGAGAACGATGATGGTCCTGATAGTGCTCATTGCGTGTGCCCTCCTGTACGGCACATCACGCATTTTCACGCAGAACACCCTCGTGCCCGCCTTGGCCCGTTCGCCACAGTCGCGGGTGACGCGACCGAGGCGTCGGTGATCATTCGAAA
>CAMBSS010000295.1 GCA_945870465.1 Bordetella parapertussis
ATTAGCATTGATCGATAGTTCCGGGCAGCTAAGCCCGACAGGCTGCTAGTGTGCGAATTATGCCGCGGTACTGCTTGTCATGCTCAAGGCTACAGCTTCCGCCACCTCGATGCCGTCGATTGCTGCCGACAGTATGCCGCCCGCGTAGCCGGCGCCTTCGCCGGCAGGGAAGAGGCCACGCACATTCAGGCTCTGATACTGCGCGTCGCGCGTAATGCGCAGCGGCGACGAGGTGCGCGTTTCGACACCGGTCAATATCGCATCATCCATCGCGAAGCCCGGGATCTGTTTGGCAAATGCCGGGAGCGCTTCGCGGATGGCGTCGGTGGCGTAAGCAGGAATGCACGTGCTCAAATCGGTCAGACGTGCACCCGGCGTATAAGACGGCACAACCGAGCCAAGCGTGGTCGAAGGGCGGTTAGCCAGGAAATCGCCGACGCGCTGCGCAGGCGCGCAGTAGTTGCTGCCGCCTGCCGCAAAGGCACGCGATTCCCAGTGGCGCTGGAACCCGATGCCGGCGAGCGCGTTTCCCGGATAGTCGGCAGGTGTAATGCCGACGACAATGCCCGCATTGGCATTGCGCTCGTTGCGCGAATACTGGCTCATGCCATTGGTAACGACGCAGCCCTCTTCGGATGCGGCGGCGACGACCGTGCCACCCGGGCACATGCAGAAGCTGTAAACCGAGCGTCCATTCTTACAATGATGTACGAGTTTGTAGTCGGCGGCACCCAACAGCGGGTGGCCGGCATTTTTTCCGTAACGAGCGCGGTCTATGATCGATTGCGGGTGCTCGATGCGAAAGCCGATGGAGAACGGTTTCGCTTCGATATGAATACCGCGCTCATGCAGCATCCCAAATGTGTCGCGCGCGCTGTGGCCGACGGCGAGCACGACGTGATCCGTGGCGATGGTTTCGCCGCCGGCAAGTGTCAGGCCGCGGATTTTTCCATTTTCGATGTCGAAATCCGTAACCCGGGATTGAAAACGGATTTCACCGCCCAGCGCCTGGATCGATTCGCGCATGTTTTCAACCATGCCAACGAGCCTGAAGGTGCCAATATGGGGTTTGCTCACGTACATAATTTCCGGCGGCGCGCCGGCTTTCACGAATTCCGTTAAGACTTTGCGCCCCAGATAGCGGGGGTCCTTGATCTGGCTGTAGAGCTTGCCGTCAGAAAAAGTGCCGGCGCCGCCTTCGCCAAATTGCACGTTTGATTCCGGATTAAGCACCGCTTTTCGCCACAGGCCGAATGTGTCCTTGGTGCGCTCGCGCACTGCCTTGCCGCGCTCCAGAATAATCGGGCGAAACCCCATCTGCGCGAGCAGCAGTCCGGCAAACAATCCGCAGGGGCCTATGCCGATGACTACGGGACGCAGTGTAGCGTTCGCTGGCGCCTTTGTTACGAACCGGTAATTTGTGTCGGGTGTTTGCGCCAGGTGACGATCATCCTGCAGGCGCTTGAGTATTTCTGCTTCGTCTGCGACTTCGGCATCCAGCGTATATACGAATGCGAGGGCAGAGCGCTTGCGCGCATCTACGCCGCGCCGGAATATGGAATAACTCACCAGCCTTGCCGCCTCGATCGCCAGGCGCTTGAGTATGCTGTCCGCCAGCGCCGACTCTGTATGATCGAGCGGAAGTTTTATTTCAGTCAGTCTCAGCATATTCGCGGGGTGCGGGCGACATCCTGAGTGGGCAAGGAATGGCGCGCGCAGTCACATCCTTGTCAGCGCACCTTCAGAACGCGCTGCTTCTCGCGCGTCCATTCGCGTTCTTTTTCCGCCTGCCGCTTGTCGTGCTGCTTCTTGCCCTTGGCGAGGCCGATTTCGAGCTTGATGCGGCCGCGCTTGAAATGCATGTCGAGTGGCAACATCGTATATCCTGCGCGCTCGACGCTGCCGATCAGGCGGTTGATTTCTTCCTTGTGCAGCAACAATTTTCGTACACGCACCGGGTCCGGCTGGAAATGCGTCGATACGGTGGACAGTGGGCTGATATGGCAGCCGATGAGGTAAATCTCGCCGTTGCGTACGATTACGTAAGCTTCCTTCAGCTGCAAGCGGGCCGCGCGGATGGATTTGACTTCCCAGCCTTCGAGCTCGATTCCCGCCTCGAATTTCTGCTCGACGAAGTAGTCGTGGAAGGCTTTCTTGTTTTGCGCGATGCTCATGTCAGGGTATAGTGGCGGCCAATCGCGAATTGTAGCAGCAAGTATCTGCCGCTCGCCGGTATTGCCAAACAGCGTTTCTACGGATCATGGTGCAGGTAAATAAATCGGTGCTGGTCGGGCATTCGGCGTTACGCATGTTCGAACTCGTCGATGCAGTGGAAAAATATCCCGAGTTCCTGCCGTGGTGCGGCGGCAGCGAATGCAGTTTCCGCGATGGGCAGATTACCCGCGCCACTCTGCATATCAACTATCGGGGCATCCATCAGCGCTTCAGCACGGAAAACGCCAAGACGCCGCCGAGCCTGATACAGATCACGCTGATCGAAGGACCATTCAGAATGCTCGAGGGCAGCTGGCGGTTCACCGATCTGGCAGGAGCGGGGTGCAAGATAGAACTCCGCCTGAACTATGAGTTTTCAAGCCGTCTGCTGGAGAAGCTGGTCGGACCGGTATTCGGCTATGTCGCCAACAGCATGGTCGATGCATTCGTCAAACGAGCGCAAAGCGTTTATGGATGAAACGCCCGGCGGCACGATAGAGATCGTTTTGGTTTATGCGCTGCCGCGCGAGCAGATGGTCGAGATATTGCGCGTTCCGTCCGGCACTGTCGTGAAAGAGGCCATCAGGCAGTCCGGCATATTGCTGCGCCATCCCGAAGTTGCAACCGGCGCGCTGGCGTTCGGGATATTCGGGCGCCGCGTGGCGGCAACGCGGGTATTGCGTGAATTCGACCGCATTGAAATTTACCGGCCGCTGAGCGCGGACCCAAAACAGGTGCGGCGAACGCGCGCGCGTAAGGCGGCCAAACCGCAACTCTGAAACCTGCGGCGGCTTGCGCGCTACTTCTTATTGCACCACTGGTCGACCGACTTCTGCGCGCTGGCGATTTCGCCCGGGCGGTCCTTGTCTTCCAGAACGATGCGCTCGCCCGTTTTAGGATCGGTGCGCGAGATGCGCTGACCGTCCTGCAAACCGCGGAGTTGCGCGCGCGCACTCAGGCAGTTTTGATCCAGGTCCTTGGCGTCCGCTTTTTCTTTTTCCGCTTTCTTTTCTGCGTCCTGACGATCAAGCGTGCGTTTTTTGAACTCGGCGTCCTGTTCTGCCAAAGACTTGCTCTTGACGGGCGCCGCGGCGCTCCCGCCAGCCGGCCCCGGACCTGCGCCGCCTTTCATGAGCTTATTTTCCTTGACCGTGCCAGGCGGGCAGAATTGCGCGATGGTTTTTGTGCCCTTGGCGTCGACGCATTCCATCACTTGCGCATGCGCCGCGGCCGCTGCCAGCAGCAGCGCACAACCTGTCAGAATTCGTTTCATCGGATTTTGTCCTCTGCATCACAGCCGGCATGGCCCCGGCGTTTGCGCCGGCGAAACGGTATTAAGCTAGCGATTTCGTCTGAATTCGTCAATGCTTCAAGAGCATCAACGCTGCCGGATGCAGTACATTCCAATCCAACTATGAGTCTGAACGGGGCTGGTTTTG
>CAMBSS010000296.1 GCA_945870465.1 Bordetella parapertussis
CCGGATACGAATCGTCGCAATTGACCGGCATGCTGGCGCCGGCCAAAACACCCACGGCGATCATTCAGCGGCTCAACCAGGAGATCACGCGGGTCCTGCAGCGGGCGGACGCGAAAGAGCGGCTTTTCAGTTATGGGATAGAGGCCATCCCAGGTTCGCCGGAAGAGTTTGCGGCGACGATCAAGTCGGAGATGGCCAAGATGGACAAGGTGATCAAAGATTCCCGCCTGCGTGAGTAAGTGTCAGACCTGGCCGGCCTCCGTCGAGCAGCCTGATATTCAAGACAAGAGCGGCCCTGCGTAGCGTGGCTGACGATCCGGCGCGGCCTGCGCTCGCGCGAAGCGGGAAAATGGCGTCCCAGTCAGGCAATTCGGGCCTGTTGAGGGGTCGAATGGTTATCGAGAGTGGGGAATTTTTACCAAACTCTGCGTGATTGAACGCCTGCGGGGCCAATGATATATTCACGAATAGAGAAGAACGTGTTTTGAATTTCCTATCCTCTGGTGCCACGGCCTGGAAAGGCACGACGCGCGAAAATAGCCGCGCTCCGGACGTGCGTTGCGAATTGTCAGCTTCCCGGGTTCCGCCCTACCACGCCGAGTCGAGTATCGCCTCGATCTGTTCGGCCGACTCGATGGGCCGCGGATTGAAGACCAGTCCCGGCTCCTTCAAGATGATCTGCGCCAGGGCCGGGAACTTCTCTCTGCCCACGCCGGTGTCGCGCAGACGACCGGGCAGTCCGGCGCTGCGCGCGAGATCCTGCAATGCGGCGATCGCGTTCTCTGGCGCGCGCCCGGATAGTCCCGCATTCGCCTGCTGGATCAGTTCGCCGACCGCGGCCAGCTCGTCGCGCGCCGCCGGCAGATTGAATTCGAGCACGTGCGGCAGCATGATCGCGTTGGTCATGCCGTGGGTGAGACCCAGCGCCGGCCCCAGCTTGTGGCAGATCGAATGGTGCAGACCGGTGCGCGCATTGGTGATGGATATGCCCGCATAGTACGCCCCCAGCGCAAGTGCTGTGTAATCGTCGCGCTGCGCGGTGCCCTGCGCGACCGCATGCAGGCCGCGATAGAGCGGCGGCAGCCCCTCGCGCAGATACATGTGCGAAATCGGGTTCTTCGCCTTCGAATACATTGCCTCGACGGTGTGCGCGAGCGCGTTCATGCCGGATTCCGACATCGAGCGCGCTGGCACGGCGGCCATCAGTTCGGGGTCGAACACCAGTACGCGCGGCGCGACGCTGGCGTCGCGAAACAGGATCTTCTTGCCGGAAGGCTCGGTCAGCGCGAACGCCGGCGTAATCTCCGCGCCGGACACGGTGGTCGGTATCGCCACGCTGGGCAGCTTGGGCCGACCGGACAGCGGATTCCTCAGCGTACCGTCGGGCAGGCGCTCCAGCGTGAAATCGAGCAGACGCCCGTCTTCCGCCAGCGTCAGCGCGATGCCCTTCATGGTGTCGCTGGCGCTGCCGCCGCCGAAAGAGATCAGGCCGTCGACCCTGAGTTCCTTCGCCCGCTCCCAGCCCTCGAACGCGGTATGCAGCGGCGCATGCGAACCGACGCTGCTGAACACACAATCGTCGCTGAGCCCGATGGCACGTGCCAGTTCATAGACTTCGGCCGAGCGCGCAGCGCGCGTGCTGCAAACCAGCATGGGCCGCCGCACTTCGAGACGCGCCAGCTCTTCCTTCAGCGCTGCCCGCGCGCCCCAGCCGAACACCAGGCGGTGCGCCGGATTAATATATGCGAAATCGTCGATTGCCATGACTGCCTTTCCTACTCCACTTTCATGCCCGTCAATTCGATCAGCTTGAGCGCCTGCTCGATTTCGCGTCGCACCACCGCCGCGAATTCCTCTGGCGTGCCGGTGCGCGGCTCGAAGCCCTGCTTGCCGAGAATGTCCTTCATCTCGGGCGTATGGACGATCTTCCTCACCGCAGCGTTGAGCTGCAGGATGATGTCGCGTGGCACACCGGCCGGCGCGCTCAATCCGTACCACGCCGAATAGTCGAAGCCCGGCAGCCCCGCTTCGTCGAGCGTGGGCACCTGCGGCAGCAACGCCAGACGCACCGCGCTGGTAACCGCGATCGGCCGGATCCGGCCGCGTTCCAGAAACGGCAATGCCCCCGCGGGGCTGGTGAAAGTCAGTTGCAACTGGCCTGCTGCAGTCGCGAGATCCGCGTCTGCGGCCCCCTTGAAAGGCACGTGTACCGTCTTGACGCCGACGCGCGCGTTGAACAGTTCGCCCACCAGATGGTGCGCGCTACCGACCCCCGGCGAACCGTAACTCAGCTTGCCAGGCTGCGACTGCACGTGCGCGATCAGTTCGCGCAGGTTCGCGGCCGGCACCGATGGATGCACCACCAGCACGAACGGCCCGCTCGCCAACTGCGATATCGACGCTATGTCGCGGTCAAGGTCATACGACAGATTGCGGCGAAGCGCCGAGGTCACCGCAGTGGATATCGGGATCAGCAGCAGCGTGTAGCCGTCGGGACGCGCCTTGGCGACGCGCTCGGTGGCGATCGCGGTACTGGCGCCGGGATGGTTGTCCACCACCACCGGCTGACCGAGCGCGTCGGCAAGCCGCTGCGCGAGTTGCCGCGCCAACATGTCGGTTGCGCCTCCCGCGGCGAAGCCGACCAGTATGTGGACAGCCTTCGCCGGATACGGTTGTGCCGATGCCAAGGGCACTGCCGCTCCGATCACCGCCGCCACGGCAACCAGCATTTGGGCGACTGCACGAGTCCGGTTTCGCATGTTTCCTCCGCTCACGTGGCCGTTCAGCGCAACGCCGCCGCAGTTCGCCCCGCTTTGGAGCGCACCGGAGGCGCTCTGCACGATGATATTGAGGATGTTGACCACATCCTGATGTGTTAATGCCATCGCAACTCCTCCCCCGCACGCCGGAATTGGAGCATGCGAGACCGCCTCTCAACCTGCGCCATGTTCATCACCGCAACGGCGACCCCGTTGCTGCACGTTATTTTTATGAATTTATCATACGCGTCGCCACAGCTTCCGTCTAGCAAAGTCTATCGTGTTGCCGAAGATTAGAATTTGATCCATCAATTTTGGTGCGGCGAGAACAATTCAGACTAGTGTAGTGCGTATAGAAGAATAGAACTTAAATACGATTGCGATGTCTGTAGTATTCAAGTCAACCCGTTCTTCTTTGTTTAGCGTCCCCGGCAAATGGCCGTACCGACAGTTCGAATCCAATCCCGATACCCAAACGCTCGATTCACTGAATCTGCTAATCCTTAGCCGGTTTGTGATGTGGTACGTTCTGCCCCGCCAGTACAAAGACCTCAAACCTGCTCAAGCGGCGTTGAGGCCCCGCTACCTGTGGGGCGTAGCGCCAAAAGCTCCTGACTGCGGTTCCGGCACTCGCCCCAAAAAGCCGTCTCAAACCCCGTTTATCTCAAAACCTCCTGACTTTTTCGGGCTTAGTACGGCGGCGTGGGTTTTCTGTTTTCGGCAAAAACGTCCCCGTACCTTGATGAACGGAAGTTCGTGGTGAGGTGGGGTTTGGGGTTCGAAAGTGAATCTTCAAAGTTATCGGCTATTTCTTTACCAAAACTAAATTCGGTTTCTTCTTCAA
>CAMBSS010000297.1 GCA_945870465.1 Bordetella parapertussis
GAACGAACGCGCTCTCGAATTGAAAGTGGGCGAATGCTGCGCGGCCGCGCCGCCGGTGCTTGAATTCGACCAGGCGGGCAATCTGGTGCGTGCGTGGGGCGGTCCCGGCGCGGGCTACGAGTGGCCGGAATCCAACCACGGCGTGCACGTCGATTACAAAGGCAATGTGTGGATAGGCGGCAACGGCCAGAAAGACGCCCACATCCTGAAATTCACACGCGACGGCAAGTTCCTGCTGCAGGTCGGCCGTTACGGCGGCAACAAGGGCAGCAACGATCTCGAGAATTTCTGGCGCGTGGCCAAGATCTGGGTCGATCCCAAGACCAATGAAGCGTACATCGCCGACGGTTACGGCAACAAGCGCGTGGCAGTGCTCGACGCCGATACCGGCAAGATGAAACGCTATTGGGGCGCCTACGGCAACAAGCCGGTCGACGCCGACCTCGGCAAATACGATCCGAAGGCGCCGCCGTCGCAGCAGTTCCGCAACCCGGTGCATTGCGTCGAGCGTTCGAACGACGGCCTCGTCTACGTGTGCGACCGGCAGGCCAATCGCGTGCAGGTGTTCCAGCCGGACGGCAAGTTCGTGAAGGAAGGGTTTTACGCCAAAGAAACCCTGGGTTCGGGTTCGGCATGGGATCTTTCGTTTTCAAAAGACCCGCAGCAGAAATTCATTTTCCTCGCCGACGGCACCAACGAAAAAGTGCGCATCATCCTGCGCGACACGCTCGAGGAGATTTCCAACTTCGGCGACGGCGGACGCCAGCCCGGCCAGTTCTACGGCGTGCACAGCATCGCGACCGATTCGAAAGGCAACGTCTACACGACCGAGACTTACGAGGGCAAGCGCGTGCAGAAATTCGTCTACAAGGGCATAGGACCCGTGGTCGCCGGCAGCCAGGGCGTATTGTGGCCGCGTAAATGAATAGACCGCGCGCATAGAGCATGTGGAAGCGGGGACAAAAACGGATGCGTCGTATAGAGACCAGGGGGGCAGAATGATTTCGTACCGGATGGGCAGATCGTTGATCGCGCTGGCGTTCGTGATCGGCGGGCCGGCGGCTTACGCGCAGACCGTGAAGATCACGCCGCTCGGTACGCACACCGGAGAATTGTGCGACCGCGATCGCGCGACCATTTTCGAGGACCCCACCGGCGTGCGAATACTTTACGACGCGGGGCAGTCGGTAATGGGCGGAAACGATCCGCGCCTGGGCACCATCCACGTCGTGCTGCTCTCGCACGCGCATACCGATCATATCGGCGACCGCAAAATCACCGCGCTCAACCTGGGCACCTGCGACAGGCCGGAGACGGTTTCGGCGCTGCCGCATTCGACCACTGCCGAAATCGCGGCGGCGAAGAATTCTTCGCTCATCATGATCCGCAACATGGCGTTCTTCCTTGGCCGCAAGATCGAAAACATCCGCGGCAAGCCGACCGGCACCTGCGCGGAGCCGGGCGGCGCCATCGCCGCGATGCAGGCGGCGCCCTGCATCGCGCCGGTCGAGCTCGGCGGCACCAAGATGGTCAAGGCGGCCGGCGCATCAAGCGGCGTAGAGATCACCACGGTACATGCCGCGCACGACAGCACTCTCACACGCGATTTGCTGACCGACGCTCAAAAGAAGGTGCTCGAGCCCGATAACATCAGCGTCAGCCTCGGCGCGGCGAGCGGCTACGTCGTCAAGTTCACCAATGGTTTTAGAATCTATCTTTCCGGCGACACGGGGCTGCACGCGGAGATGAAGTCAGTCGTGCGCGACTTTCACCGCGTCAATCTCGCGGTGATGAATTTCGGCCCCAACGCCATTACGTCCGAGGCGGCTGCGTACGCGATGAACGAGCTGGTGCAGCCGGCAACCATAATTGTGTCGCATCCGAATGAAGGCGTGACGAGCGGGGGTATGGTGCTGCCGGCCACGCGCATGCAGCAATTCATCGACCTCGTCAAAGGGCGGCCGGTTTATCCGGCGCTGAGCGGCAGGACGATGGAGTTCGCTGGCGACGGCAGCTGCGTCACCGGATGCTGGTAGTGACGGGGGAAATTATGCAGAGCGTCAGCTGTTACCGTACAAAGGCTCGGTGCCTGCGCTCGCCCCGCTGATGGGCGGTGAGGTCAATATCCTGTTCTCCGACATGCTTGCCGTCACTCCCCAGCTTGACAGTGGCAAGCTGCGCGCGCTGGCGGTGACGACGGCCAAACGCTCGGCGTTCGTACCGGACTTGCCCACCATCAGCGAAACGGGGCTGGCCGGTTACGACGTCTATGTCTGGTACGGCCTGCTCGCGCCGGCAGGCACGCCGAAAGCGGTGATCGCGCGGCTCAACGCCGAAGTGGCCGCGGCCTTGAACAACCAGGATATGAAAGACCAGTTCACGCGCAGCGGCTCCACTGCCGCGTCGTCTACACCCGCCGAGTTCGATGCCGTGATCAAACGCGACTACGATACGTGGGCGCGCGTGATTAAGGGCGCGGGCATCAAGCTGGAGTAGCGCGCCCGTCCGAAACGCGCGGGCATCGCCCGCCGTCTGCAAAAATTTTCAGAAAGTATAAGATGCGCATTCGCGCGCGCAGGAGTGCCGCTTCTGCGCAATCGTTCTGCCAGCATCAAATTCATCACACAAACACCTGGAGGAGTCCGCCAATGAGCGCCCGCAAACAATTCAGAGCCATGATGGCAGCACCCGGTTACGTCGTCGCACCGGGCGCGTACGACACTTTGACTGCGCGCATGGTGCAGCTGGCGGGATTCAAGGCCGTCTATATGACCGGCGGCGGCTACTCGCGGGCTAACGGTTATCCCGACATCGGTTTGCTGACGATGACTGAAGTCGTGCAATGGATTTCGCGCACGGTGGAGGTGGTGGATATTCCCGTGATCGTCGATATGGATGCGGGATACGGCAACGCGATGAACGTCATCCGCACCATGCGCGAATACGAAAAGACCGGGGCCGCGGCGTTTCACCTCGAAGACCAGGTATCGCCGAAGAAATGCGGCCACTATGAAGGCAAATTGCTGGTCAGCAAAGCGGAGATGGTAGGCAAGATCAAGGCGGCGGTAGACACGCGCAAGGACGAAACTTTCAGCGTCATCGCGCGCACGGACGCGCGCGCCATGGAAGGCCTCGACGCCGCAATCGACCGCATGCACGCCTATCTTGAAGCGGGCGCCGACATCGCGTTCGTCGAAGCGCCGCAGTCGGTCGAGGAACTGGCCCGCGTCGGCAAAAGCTTCAAAAAGCCGGCGATGGCCAATATTTTCGAAGGCGGCAAGACGCCCGCGATTTCTGCCGAAAAACTCGAGGCCATGGGATTCCGCCTCGGCATCTATCCTTCGCAGACGCACCGCGCGGCGATCTTTGCGGTAAAAGAAGTTCTTGAGGTTTTGAAGCGCGAGGGCGGCACGGAATCCATAGAGCACCGCCTGGCGACATTCCAGGACCGCGAAGACGCGGTCGATTCGAAGAAGTGGCAGGCGTTGGAGAAAAAATACCTGAAAGACGCGGTGTAATGAAACGTCCATTTGACAGCGCCGGCACCGTCCGCGAACTCAAGGTCGGCGATCGCGT
>CAMBSS010000298.1 GCA_945870465.1 Bordetella parapertussis
GGTGATCTGCATCACCGAAGGCATACCGGTGCGCGACTTGATACGCACCAAGTACAAGATGCAGGGCAAGCGCACCATGCTGATCGGCCCCAACTGCCCGGGCGTCATCACGCCCGAACAGATCAAGATCGGCATCATGCCCGGCCATATCCACAAGAAGGGCCCGGTCGGCGTGGTATCGCGTTCCGGCACGCTGACGTACGAAGCGGTTGGCCAGTTGATGGAGCAGGGCCTCGGCCAGTCGTCATGCGTCGGCATCGGCGGCGACCCGGTCAATGGCTTGAAGCACATCGACATCATGAAGATGTTCAACGACGACCCGGCGACCGAGGCGGTCATCATGGTTGGTGAAATCGGCGGTTCTGACGAAGAGGATTGCGCGCGCTGGATCAAGGCCAATATGCGCAAACCCGTGATCGGTTTCATCGCCGGCATCACCGCACCCCCGGGCAAGCGCATGGGGCATGCGGGCGCGATCATCTCCGGCGGCAAAGGCACTGCCGATGAAAAGCTGGCGGTGATGGAAGACTGCGGCATCAAGGTCACGCGCAATCCCGCGCACATGGGCAAGCTGTTGAAATCGGTGTTGAAGTAATCCGCGCGGGATCGTTGCACGGAGTGGTTCGATTGCGCCTGTAGCAACAGGCGCAATTTATTTCGGCGCCGCGTCGTGTCAATTCGGCACCCGCGGACGGAGGATAGCGAGTTGGAAGCAACGGCAAATACAAACAAGAAAAAGAAACGCGGGAACCCCAAGGGGCGCCCGGTGGACGCCACTGCGCTGGCCGAAGTGCGCGCGCTGCTGGGTGCGGCACCTCGACGGCGCGATTTGCTCATCGAACACCTGCACAAGATCCAGGACCGCTACGGGTGTCTTTCAGCACCGCACCTGGTGGCGCTTGCCCGCGAAATGGCGCTGGCGACCGCGGAAGTGTACGAAGTCGCCACCTTCTATCATCATTTCGACGTGATCAAGGAAGGCGACGCCGTGCCGCCGGCGCTTACCGTGCGCGTCTGCGATTCGCTGTCGTGCGAGCTTGCCGGCGCGCTGCCGCTGCTGGAAAAATTAAAAGCAACACTGGGCCCGAACGTGCGGGTCATCCCGGCGCCATGCATAGGCCGCTGCGAACAGGCGCCCGCCGTGGTGGTCGGCCAGAACCCGGTCGCGCAGGCGACTGTCGACAAGGTCAAGGCGCAGGTTACGGCGAAACAGACCCACTGCGCGGTCGCCAAGTACACCGGCTTTAACGAATACCGGAAACACGGCGGTTACAAGGTAGCGGTCGAGTGCCTCGCTGGAAAGCGCGACGCCGAAGACATCCTGAAGACGATGGAAGCGTCGAGCCTGCGCGGGTTGGGCGGAGCAGGTTTTCCGACCGGCCGCAAATGGCGCATCCTGCGCGGCGAGCGCGGTCCGCGCCTGATGGCGATCAATATCGACGAGGGCGAACCGGGGACATTCAAGGACCGCTATTACCTCGAACGCGATCCGCACCGTTTTCTCGAAGGCATGCTGATCGCGGCGTGGACGGCGCAGATTTCCGAAGTCTATATTTATCTGCGCGACGAGTACGCGGGTTGCCGCGCGATTCTCGAACGCGAAATCGCGGCATTGCAGAAAAATCCGCCGTGCCCGCTGCCGCTGATCCATCTGCGGCGCGGCGCCGGCGCTTATATCTGCGGCGAAGAGTCGGCGATGATCGAATCGATCGAAGGCAAGCGCGGCATGCCGCGACTGCGCCCGCCGTACGTGGCCCAGGTCGGATTGTTCGGTTATCCGACGCTCGAGCACAACATGGAAACGCTGTACTGGGTGCGCGACATTCTCGAAAAAGGCGCGCAGTGGTTTGCCGACCATGGCCGCCATGGCCGCAAGGGTCTGCGCTCCTTCTCGGTTTCCGGCCGCGTCAACAAGCCCGGCGTGCATCTCGCGCCGGCCGGCATCACCGTCAAGGAACTGATAGACGAATATAGCGGCGGCATGCTGGCAGGACAGAAATTCTATGCCTATCTGCCGGGCGGCGCGTCCGGCGGTATTTTGCCGGCGAGCATGGGCGATATCCCGCTCGACTTTGACACGCTGCAGCCGCACGGCTGTTTTATCGGCTCGGCGGCGGTGATTATTCTGTCCGACCGCGACAAGGCGGGTGCTGCCGCGCGCAACCTGATGAAATTCTTTGCCGAAGAATCGTGCGGCCAATGCACGCCGTGTCGCGTCGGTACCACCAAGGCGCTGAACCTGATGCAGGCGCCGCAGTGGAACAAGGGGCTGCTCGAGGAACTCTCCAGCGCGATGGCGGACGCATCCATATGCGGGCTCGGCCAGGCGGCGCCCAATTCGGTGCGCTGCGTGGTCAAGCATTTCGCGCACGAGATTGAATAACAAGTCGGCCGCAAAGGCGCAAAGACGCAAAGAAATTCAAATGAAATCGGGTGATCTTTGGTCCCCGTTCCTTTGCGTCTTCGCGCCTTTGCGGCAAAATGTTAGGGGTTAAGTCATGAACATGATGAGCAAGCTCGAAGTGCAGGCAGCCTCGATCAATTTCAGGTTGAACGGCAAAGATGTCGTCGGCTACGGCCACGAGACCATCATCCAGACCGCCCAGCGCCTTGGCGTCGAAATTCCGCACCTCTGCTACAAGGAAGGCCTGCGCCCCGACGGCAATTGCCGCGCGTGCATGGTCGAAATCAAAGGCGAACGCGTGCTCGCACCTTCGTGCTGCCGCAAACCCGCGCCGGGAATGGAAGTGATCACCGACAGCGCGCGCGCCGTCGCATCGCAAAAAATGGTGCTCGAGTTGCTGCTTTCCGACATGCCCGAGGAGCGCCACACGCTCAAGTCGGAGCTCGATCATTGGGCGCAGGAACTCAAAGTCGGCAAGCCGCGTTTCGCGCGCCGCCACCAACCCAAGTCTGATCTTTCGCACCACGGCATGGCGGTCAATCTTGATTCCTGCATCCAGTGCACGCGTTGTGTGCGCGCCTGCCGCGAGGAGCAGGTCAACGACGTGATTGGCTATGCATTCCGTGGCGAACATTCCAGGATCGTGTTCGATCTCGACGACCCGATGGGCGATTCGAGTTGCGTGGCCTGCGGCGAATGCGTGCAGGCATGCCCGACCGGCGCATTGATGCCGGCGCGCGACGTCGGCATGGTCAAGCCCGACAAGCAGGTGCACTCGGTATGCCCGTTCTGCGGCGTCGGCTGCCAGCTTACTTACAACATCAAGGACAACAAAATATTGTCCGTCGATGGCCGCGACGGGCCATCGAACCACAATCGCCTGTGCGTCAAAGGCCGCTACGGTTTCGATTACGTGAATCACAAGCAGCGTCTGACCAAGCCGTTGATCCGCAAAGCGGGTGTGCCGAAGTCCGCCGATTTCGCAATGGATCCGGCCAATCCGCTCGAATATTTTCGCGAAGCGACATGGGAAGAAGCGCTCGATTTCACGGCAGACAAGCTGAAAGAAATCCGCGACAACCACGGCAAGCGCGCATTGGCCGGTTTTGGTTCGGCCAAGGGCAGCAACGAAGAAGC
>CAMBSS010000299.1 GCA_945870465.1 Bordetella parapertussis
AAGGCCTCAAAAGCGTCGTCGGTCAGGTCCACATGCAGTTCTCAAGATTGCCGCCGCTGCTGCCTCTCATCAAGTGGCGCACACTACTTTTGACCAGTCGACAAGCGAATAGGAAATCTAAATACCCTTTTTTACCGTCTGCAACTCTATCACCGGCCCCGCAAGTTACGACCCATTCTACCGAATGGCTGCAACCGCCCCCAGTGCACGGGGACCGAAAGCGAATATCGAACGCGCGCCGGAGCAGAGCGGAAGCGCGGCGGCCTTTCCTCAGTCGGGTTTTGCGCCGGTCACTTTGACGACCTGCTTCCATTTTTGAATGTCGTCGCGGATCGCTGCGGCGAATTCAACAGACGTATTGTCCGCTGTTTCCGCACCATCTTTTAGCAGCCGCTCGCGCACGTCCGGCGTGTTCGAGACGCGACGCACATCGGTGCTGATCTTTCCGACCAGCGCCGGTAACATGCCCGCCGGGCCGAGTAATCCGTACCATGAACTCACATCGAAACCGGGCACGCCCGATTCGATCATGGTCGGGTATTCGGGCAGCGAAGATACGCGCTTCGTGCTCGTGACCCCGAGCGCGCGCAGACGCTCCGTGCGCACGTGCGGCAGGACGGACGTGGTGGCGCCGATATAGACCTGCACCCGTCCCGCCATGAGATCCGTAAGGGCCGGCGCCGCCCCCTTGTACGGGATGTGCACCATGTCGATCCCGGCCGTGACTTTCAGCAATTCACCCGCCATGTGTGACGAACTGCCGCTACCGACCGATCCGAAGGAAAGCTTGCCCGGATTTGCTTTCGCGTACGCGATCAATTCTTTGACGGTGTTGGCCGGCGTAGACGGATGCACGACCAGCAGGTTGGGCACGAAGCAGATCATCACGATCGGTGTGAAATCCTTGACCGAATCGTACGGCAGCTTATATAGCCCCGGATTGATTGCATGCGGGATCGCAGCCATGACCATCGTGTAACCGTCGGGCGGGGACTTCGCGGCGAGGTTGGTGCCGACGATCATGTTCGCTCCCGGCCGGTTGTCGACCACCACCTGTTGTCCCCATGATTCGGTGAGCTTCTGTCCCACCAGCCGCGACAGAATGTCGTTGAAGCCGCCCGGCGGAAACGGCGATATCAATCTGACCGGGCGCATGGGAAAACTTTGTGCGCCGGCGTAACCGGATGCGGCGGCGAGTATGACGGCGATCGATGCGATGACGTGTTTCATGATTGCGTTGCCTGCGCGTGATGTTCGGCGTCGAGCGCAACGGCGCATTCAGCGAGGATTTCCCGCGTGTGTTCTCCCAGCGCCGGCGGATTGCGCACCGCGCCCGATGCGGCGACGTCGCGCCACGGCATGCCGGGAATTTTCACGCGCTGACCCGAGCCGGGCGGGTACTCGATTTCCATCAGGGAGCCGCGCTGTTGCACGTGCGGATGCTGTGCGATTTCAGCGATGGTGTTGACCGGTGCGGCCGGCAGTTCGAGCCTGAAGAAGTGACCGAGCCAGTAGTCGGCGGACTGAGTCTGCAATATGGTTTCCATTTCCGCGCACAGCGTGATGCGCACGGCATTGCGCGAGGCCTGCGTCGCCAGTTCCGGACGTCTGCGGAAGTGTGCGAATTCCGGCATCGTGCACATGCGTTCCCAGCGCTTTTGCGTGGTGATTGCGCAGACGATTTCCTTGGTGCTGGTGCGAAAACTCTGGTAAGGCGCCATGAGCGGATGCGCGTTGCCGGCACGTGCGGGATCGTTGCCATCGATACCCCATGCGGAGACGGACTGGCCGAGTATCGTGAACGCGCAGTCGAGCATGCTGATGTCGATCTCGCGTCCCTCGCCGGTGCGGTCGCGTTCGCGCAGTGCGGCCATGATGGCAATCGCTGCGGAAAAGCCGCCGAACAAGTCCGTGACGGGCGCGGCGGCCTTGTGCGGGCGTCCCGCGGCTTCACCGGTCAACGCCATGATACCGCTCACTGCCTGGATCATGAGATCCATGGCCGGCCAGTTGGCGAGCGGTCCTTCCTTGCCGTAGCCGCTGATCGCACAATAGATGAGTCCGGGGCGGAGCGCCTTCAGCGTTTGGTAACCCACACCGAATTTTGTCATCGTGCCCGGGCGAAAATTTTCGACCACGACATCGGCGCTCGCCGCGAGTGCTCGCACCGTGGCCTGGCCCTCCGCTTTGTGCAGATCGAGCTCTATGCTGCGCTTGTTGCGATTGAATCCCAGGTAGTTCGGCCCCGCACCGCCTGCGAACGGCGGCCCCCAATGGCGCGCTTCATCGCCGCGTCCCGGGATTTCGACTTTGATGACGTCCGCACCCAGATCGCCGAGGATCATGGTGCAGAAGGGACCGGTCAGTGCGCGTGTGATGTCGATGACGCGGATGCCCGCGAGTGCGCCCGCGCTCATTTCGCAGCGCTGCCGCGCACGACGAATACTGGCAGCCGGTAGCCGTTCTCCAGCGTCCTGAACTCCAGATCCGCGGGCGCATCAACGGCGATCGACGCACCGTTTTCGGCAAAGATCCGACAGAAGAAATGCACGTCGTCCGGGGTCTCGACGAGGCCGACCGTGTAGGGCGCTCCTTTTGCAAACTCCGCCGTCGGCGCCCGATGCACCTCGCTGAACGAATAGACCTTGCCTTTGCCCGACGCGGGTTTCCAGGACAGGGCCGTGCTTGAGCACTGCGGACAAATCATGCGTCGCGGATGGTAGGCTCGCGCACAAGCGTCACACCACTTGAACAGCAGTTCCTGCCGTGCAACGCCTTCCCAAAAGCCGGTGGTTTCAGGCGACGGTTGGTACAGCCCCAGAAAGAGGTCGCCGGCCATCACTTTCTTCCCGCCCGACCAGTCGGGTACTGCCACTTTCGATGTTTCGCTCATATTCGCCTCACTCAGCAAGTCGGTTCTTTGGAAACAATCATGACCGAATGGCAGGCAAGCGGTCCGCCGTGCCCGTGCACCAGTCCTGCCTTCACGCCGGGCACGGGGTAGCCCTCTGCGTGTCCCCACATCTGGTCGACGATTTCTTTGAGCAGATACAGGCCCTGTCCCGATTGTCCGAAGGACAGGTATCCGCCCGTGGTATTGAACGGCAGGCCGCCGTCGAAGTCGATGCCGCCTGCTTCAACGAAGCGACCGCCTTCGCCTTCGGCGCAAAAGCCGAGCTCCTCCAGCATGAGCAGGTTCGCGTAGGTGAAGGGCACCGAGGTTTCCGCGATGTTGATGTCTTTCGAGGTGATTCCGGCCATGGCGTAGGCCTGCTTCGCCGCGACACCCGCGCCGGTGTGCACCATGCTCGGGCCCCTGGAGAACGGTTCGACACCCCGCGTGCCCATGCGTTCTCCGACCCACTCGTGCGTGTTCCATTGGCCGAATCCCGCTATGTAGGCAGGTTCGGCGCAGGTGTTGCGTGCGATATCCGCGCGCGTAATGAGCGCGGCACTGGCTATGCCGCCCGGAAACCACGGCGCGCAATCGAGTAGCCGCAATGGAGAGGCGATCATCGGCGATTTCAGCACATCC
>CAMBSS010000300.1 GCA_945870465.1 Bordetella parapertussis
CTTGTGCGCGGCTTATGCGCTGGCCACGCAGCAGGGATGGGCGGGCGGCGCGTGGCTGGGTGCGGCGGCGCTGCTGGTCTGTACTGCCTTGTTTGTGTGCACCGCGATGATTTACATGTGCCTGCGTTTCCTGCAGGAATGGGCAAGCCCGCTGACGATGGTCAATTTTGTTCTGCTGGGTGCCGCATCGGGCTGCACGCTGGCGGTGGCGCTCTCGGCCTGGCTCGCGCCGCAGTGGCTCGCCACATACAGCATCGCGGCCATCCTGCTCACTCTGGCGGCGCTGGCTGCACGCTCAGCTTCCCTTGCACGCAACGCGCGTCTGCGCCCGAAATCCTCGCTGCAATCGGCCATCGGCGTGAAGTCCGGGCGCATCCGCCAGATGGCCATGGGTTTCACCGCCGGCTCATTCAACACGCGGGAGTTTTTTCACGGCGCGTCGCCGCAGAAGCTGCTTGCGGTGAAGTGGGGATTCCTGCTGCTGGTGTTCGTGCTACCGGTGCTGCTGGTGGCTGCGGGTGCGCTGTTTCGCTCCACCGCCTTACTGGTGCTCGCATTTCCGGTTCAGTACGCGGGCCTGCTTGCTGAACGCTGGTATTTTTTCGCGCAGGCAAATCATCCCCAGAACATCTACTACCAGGCCATCTCCTGAACAAGCTTGTGGAGATCGCTCGACAAGCCCCGTGACCCTGTTCCTCAGCGTGTTCGTGTTCATGTCGCGTCGGCGCGAGAAGGTAAAGCTCTTGTGGTGGGATCGGCACGGATTCTGGCTTTCGTATATGCGCCTTGAGCGTGGGCGCTTCCCGCGGCCGGAGGAAATATCGCGCCGGGGGCTGTCGTTGGCAGAGCTGACAGCGTTTCTGGAGGGTACCCGGGGTGCATTGACAAACGCATCAATCGCTTGCTTGTCTGCTCTGCGTCTTCGTGGTCTATTATGTCCGGTCGCAAGCTCTGGTTCACCGAAGATCTAACGTTCTTTGCATCAGGAGATATCAATGTATTCCATCGGCAGGACAGCTTTTTTTGTGATCCGATTTTCCTGTTTAATGTGCCTGGGCTTGCCGCCCGCTGCGGTCTGGTCGCAGGGTTATCCACTGAAACCTGTAAAGCTGGTGGTCGGTTACGTCGGCGGCGGCCCCACCGATCTTGCGGCAAGAGTTCTTGCGGAAAAACTGCTTCCGCTATGGGGTCATCAAATACTGGTTGAGCAACGTCCGGGTGCAGGGGGCAACATTGGCACCGCTTACGTCGCCAAGTCGGCGCCTGATGGGTACACGTTGAATCTCGCGACAGCGAGCCATGTTTACAACGGCGCGCTTTTCGGCTCGCTACCCTACGACCCTATGAAAGATTTCGCGCCGATTTCCATGGTGGTGTCATACGCGGCGATCCTGATGCTCAATCAATCGGTGGCGGCAAACAATCTGCGCGAGCTGGTCGCATACGCCAAATCCAATCCCGGCAAGCTCAATTTCGGATCGGCCAGCAGCGGCACCCTGTCGCATTTTGCGGCTGAATTTTTCCGCCGTGCCGCCGGCATCAACATCGTCATCGTCCACTACAACGGCGCGGAGCCCGCAGCGCAAGCGCTGCTTGCCGGCGATCTGCAGGCGATGTTCAATAACCCCGTCTCCGCCATTCCGTTGCTCAAGTCAGGCAAGGTGCGAGCCCTGGCGACCACCGGCCTTAAGCGGTCGCCAACGGCTCCCGACTTGCCTACTATCGCCGAATCGGGCTACCCGGGCTTCAAGACCGATACCTGGTTCGCGGTGCTCGGACCGGCAGGCATGCCGCAGGATCTCATAATCAAGATATCGCGGGATATCGGAACGGTTCTTAATATGCCCGATGTTCGTCAGCGCCTGGAAACCCAGGGCCTGGAGGCCGTCAGCAGCACCCCTGCTCAGCTTGGCGCCATCATGCAGGCGGACCACGAAAGGTACGCGACGATTATTCGCGAGGCGAAAATAGTCGCGAACTGAACCGTTGTGCAAGCGCAAGCGCGCGGGGAATAGCAAGCAACCGGACTCCGCGCACATCGGCTACAGTCGGCCTTCCCAGCCCGATGCTGACCGCCTGACAGGAAAAGTACCCTATGTACAAACTGCAAGCCGATATCGAGAAGCTGGTTGTCATAAATCGCTTCCTGGTCGTTCAGGCATTGACTATTGCGCGCCGCAGGGCTGCGTTCACCGGCCGGCAATGCCGCGTGTTTTCGACGACTTTGCGTGGACAAGGCGGGCACGACGTTGCGACGACTTTGACGGGGGACTGCGGCGCCTCCAAACGGCAATGTTGAACTGGCGCTGTTTTGGCATTGCAACCGTGCTGTTCGTTATCTGTACCGCTACTGCGGGAGCGCAGGATTGGCCGGCACGGCCGGTACGGTTGGTGGCGAATGCGGCGGCCGGCGGCGCTATTGATTTGATCGGTCGCATCATCGCCGAACCCCTGACCAAGAGCCTTGGAACTCCAGTCATCGTGGAAAATCGGGGTGGCGCCGGAGGCGTGATTGGCGCGGATTATGTTGCCAAGTCAACGCCCGACGGTTATACATTGCTGATCTCGAGCAGCTCTGTGGTGGTGGCGCAAGCGCTCTACAAGTCGGTGCCCTACGACGTCGAGCGCGCCTTTCTGCCGATCAGCCTGGTGGCAACTACGACGACCGTCCTTGCCGCGCGCTCGGGATTTCCCGCAAATAGCATTGCGGAACTGATTCGCTTTGCGAAGGCGGCGCCGGGGAAGTTTACTTTCGGCACGCCAGGGGTAGGCACCACCAATCACCTGGGCGGCGAGTTGCTGAAATCGATGACCGGTATCGACCTGGTGCACGTACCATTCAAGGGAATCTGCCCGGCAATGAATGCCTTGGCCGGCGGCCAGATAGATTTGAGCTTCGGAAGTTCCCTGGATCTGGCCCCACGCATCCGAAACGGCCAGATCAAGGCGCTTGCCGTGACCAACGCGATGCGGTCAGCGGCCCTGCCTGATACGCCAACTATCGGCGAGACCGTGCCTGGATTCGACGTTGCGACCTGGTTCAGACTTTTTGCCCCCGCAGGCGCTTTTGCTCAAATTGCCGCCAAGTTGGCCGGCGAGATCTCGCGGCTTTCGAGTCAACACGACCTCAAATCTCAGTTTGAAAAAACCGGCGCAACGCTGATTGCCAGTCCTCCGGAGGAACTTGCCCGAACGGTCCGCGAAGAACTGCCCGAATGGCGCCGCTTGATACAACGCGCGGGAATCACAGCAGAGCAATAGTCCGCCGCCCATCAGGAATTCCCGCCGGCCAGGAATTGCAGGCCAAAGCCGGCGCCGGTACTGGAGATTTTCACCACATGCGGCGCGCCGAAGTGCGTGGGGAATAGCAGGGAACCCGACTCCGCGCAGTAATCGAGAATGCGTCTGCGTGTCACCTGTGCGAGCGCCGGATCCTCGTCGGCGACGTGGTTCCAGTGCGGCGCATACACCTGCAGCGCATGGTGGATGGCATCACCGCAGAACAAGGCGCGGTCGCCGCCCTGTTCGAACTTG
>CAMBSS010000301.1 GCA_945870465.1 Bordetella parapertussis
ATCCGCAAGCCGACCACGCTCGGCGGCTATAACTACCACCCGCCGTTTCCCGAGCCGTCGCATACCTTCATGGGCCTGACGCGCAAGATCAATGGCCGCGATATTGCCATCGCTATCGACGAAGAAGATCACGCGCACACCGCCGAAGAAATGGCCAAGCGCAAAGGCCGCCCGCACGGCGCGCTGTGGACCTTCGACATCACCGACCCCGCCAACATCAAGCCGCTGGCAATTTTTGAAGTGAGCGAACTCGAGTCACCGTGGGCCCGCACCGCGCCCGGCCGTTTCGGCGCGCATCAATTCCAGGAAAACTGGAAAGGCGGCGACACGCTGGCCTACTGCGCATGGTTCGCGGGCGGCTTGCGCATTGTTGACGTGGCTGATCCCAGTGCGCCGGAAGAAGTCGGCTGGTACGTGCCGCAACCGTGCGGCGGCAAAACCTGCCCGCAAACCAACGACATCGATGTGGATGATCGCAAATTGATTTACGTCGCGGATCGTTATTGCGGCCTGGATATCGTGGAGTTCAAGCGCTAAGCATTCCCATGCGCACCTGGATGGCGGCCGCGTGTTTGTGCGTTGCTGCGTCCGCGCACGCACAACAAAAACCAGCCGCCTATCCCACCAAGCCCATCCGCGTCATTGTCACGATCTCGGCGGGCGGCGGGCCCGACACCGTGGTGCGCATGGTGTCGCAAATCGTTAATGAAAAAATGGGGCAGCCGTTCGTGGTGGACAACCGCCCCGGCGGCGGCACCGTGCTGGCGACCGACCTCGTGGCCAATGCCGCGCCTGACGGCTACACCCTGTTATCCAGCACCGACACGCTGCTGTTGCTGGGCGCGATGAAGCGCGTGAATTACGATGTGCGCAAGGCGTTCGAGCCGGTGGTGCAGCTTACCGCGCAGCACTATGTGCTGGTGACCAGCCCCGCGCTGCCCATCAAGTCGGTGAAGGATTTGATCGCGTACGCCAAGGCGCGGCCCGATGCGCTGAGCTACGGCTCACAGGGCGTGGGCACCACCGGGCATCTGAGCACCGAGCGTTTCAAGACGCTGACCGGCATCAACATGGTGCATGTGCCGTACAAGGGTGCCGCGCCCGCGCTGCTCGACATCATTGGCGGGCAAATACAGTTCATGTTGGCAAGCCCTGTGTCCGCCACGCCGCACATCCACAGCGGCAAACTGCGCGGCCTCGGCGTCGCCGGCCCGAAACGACTGGCACACCTGCCCGATCTGCCGACGGTGGAAGAATCCGGCGTGCCCGGCTTTCGCGCGTCGAACGCCTACAACCTTGTCGCCCCCGCGGGCACGTCGCGCGTCATCGTGCAGGCATTGAACAGCGTCATTAGCGCAGGGCTTAACGCACCGGCCATGGTCAAGCGCTTCGCCGCCGACGGCACCGAGCCTGCACCGCCCGCAACACCGGAAGCCTTTCGCGCGATGATGGAACGCGAGTATGTGCAAGTGGAAAAGCAGGTGCGCGGCATGAAGCTGACGGATTTGTAATTCGGGAGGCCGAGGTCATCCCTCGCTGCCGCACCGCCTGCATCCATCAGCGCAACGTCAATCGATGCCGGTGGCGGCGAAAATCTTCTTGGCCGCCTCTGACGTCAGTTCGCGCGCGAGCGCCGCCGCCGCATCGGGCAGCGCACTTGATGTCGCCACCGCCGCGTAGTAAGTCGAAACATTTTGAATCGCATCCGGCAACGGCGCCACCAGTTTCACCGGGCAACCTTTGTCGATCATCACCATGATCTCGGAGATTTGTCCCATCCCTATGGCGCCCGTACCTCCGGCACCCGGCCCGCGCTCCGCCACGGTGGTAATGATCGCCGCACCGCTGTTGACCACGATGATTCTCTCACCGAGTTGCGCCGCAAGCCCCAGCTTGTCGAGCAACGTTGCGATATATACGCCACTGGATGCATCGTTATGCACCACCTCGCTTGCCGCCAGCAATGCGCGTTTGAATGCCTCGGTATCGCTCACATCCGGCGCAGGCGCATCCTGATGCACCACCACGCCCACGCGCGAGCGGCCGAGCAGCGCGCGCGTGGCGGGAATAATTTTTCCATCGGCGGCAAACGCATCCATCGCCCCCGCCGTGGCCACCAGCACATCTGCGTCTTCGCCCGCCGCGATGCGCTTGCGCATTTTCGGCACCTGGGTGAATTCGACTTCAACCTTGCAGCCTGCAGTAGGCGCATACGCCGCCGCGATCTGCGCCACGCCACGTTTGACCGCGCCCGCAGACAACACTTTTATCGCGCTCACGTCAGTCGCCCTCCGTGACTACGCCCAGCCAGTAATCCCGCAGACGCGACACGCCGCAAGCATTTGTTTTTATTCATCATTTTCACACGCCACCCTCACACACGCCGGTTAATCGTCATTGGGATCAATCAGGTCGATATGATATTCTCAGTGCCCGTCTCGTATGCCACTCAAACGCTGCGGCGTCAGCGACGACGCGCCATTATCACTCACATCAACCGTCCACGTTATTCGGAGTATTCACCATGACAGCCTCTAAATCACCCGCACGCATCAAAGGCGTGCTCGCCCCCGTCTGCACCCCGTTCAATGCCGACTACAGCGCCGACCATAATCGCTTCGTCGCGCAGTGCAAATGGATGCTCGGCCAAGGCTCCGGTCTGGCGGTGTTCGGCACCAACAGCGAAGCGAATTCGCTGTCAACCAACGAACGCATGGCGCTGCTCGATTCGCTGTTGCAGGCGGGCGTGGACCCCGCGCGCATGATGCCCGGCACCGGCTGCTGCGCGTTTACCGATACCGTGCGTCTCACCGAACACGCGGTCAAAGCGGGTTGCGCGGGCGTGCTGATGCTGCCGCCGTTTTACTACAAGGACGTCACCGAGGAAGGTTTGTTCCGCAGCTTCTCCGAAGTAATCGAGCGTGTGGGCGATGCGCGGCTGCAAATTTATCTGTACCACATTCCGCCGGTGGCGGTGGTGGCCATCACGCCGAAGCTGGTTGAACGGCTGTTGAAGCGCTACCCCAAAGCAATCGCCGGGATGAAGGACAGCTCGGGCGACTGGAACAATACCAAAGTCTTCCTCGATGCCTTTGCCAAGCAAGGCTTCGATGTCTTCGTTGGCAGCGAATCGTTCCTGCTGGCTAACATGCGTAACCACGGCGCGGGCTGCATCTCCGCCACCGCCAATGTCAACCCGGCAGCCATCGACAAACTGTATCGCGAATGGAAAAACGCCGACGCCGATGCACAACAGGCCGCGCTCGACGTGGTACGCAAAACCACCGGCCAATACGTCATGATCCCCGCGTTGAAAGCGGTGATCGCCCACTACGCGCATGATCCGGAATGGGCCACCGTGCGCCCGCCGCTGGTGGAACTGACCGCCACGCAGGCGCAAAAAATCATCGACGACCTGTT
>CAMBSS010000302.1 GCA_945870465.1 Bordetella parapertussis
TCGGATTGCTGCAGCGGCAGGTCACCGTGCAGGAATTCTTCGAGCGCCGCCAGCAGCTTCAGCTTGTTGCCGATCGACAACTCGATGTTGAAGCGCTCGATGCCGTCGGAGTAATCGCCGAGCCGGTCGAGCGGGATGACGACGTCTTCGTTGATCTTGAACGCGTTGGTGTGCTTGGCGATGGCGGCGGTGCGCGCGCGATCGAGCCAGAATTTTTTGCGCGCTTCGCTGCTGACGGCGACGAAGCCTTCGCCCGCGCGCGCGTTGGCGATGCGCACGACGTGCGAGGCGGCGGCGGCCACCGCGTTGTCGTCATCGCCGACGATGTCGGCGAGCAGCACCATTTTCGGCAGTCCGGCGCGCTTGGCCTTGGTCGCGTAACCGACCGCCTTTACATAGCGCGCGTCGAGGTGCTCAAGGCCGGCTAGCGTTGCCTGCGGATGGTCGCGGATGTAATTCACGATCTCGACTATGGATGGCACCGCATCGCTCACCTGGCCGAAAAATTCCAGGCACACGGTGCGGATATGCGGCGGCATCTTGTGCAGGATGAACGTCGCTTCGGTGATGATGCCGTCGCAGCCTTCTTTCTGCATGCCGGGCAGGCCCGACAGCGCCTTGTCGGTGACGTCCTTGCCGAGCCCGTGCTTGCGAAATTTCGCGCCGGGTATTTCCAGCACTTCCTCGGTCAAGCGCGTCGTGCCGTCAATCGCGTAGCGCGTGATGCGAAAACGCGCGAGCGGTATGTCGTGGATCTTGCCGAGGTTGTGATCGAGGCGCTCGACGTCCATCCATTCGGCGTCCGGCGTCACCATGCGCCAGCTCGCGAGGTTGTCGAGCGCGGTGCCCCACAGCACGGCCTTCTTGCCGCCGGCGTTCATCGCAACGTTGCCGCCGATGCACGAGGCATCGGCCGACGTCGGGTCGCAGGCGAAGACCAGTCCCTGCGCTTCCGCGGCTTCCATGGCGCGCCGCGTGACGACACCCGCGCCGCAGCGGATCACCGTCACCGATTTGGTCACGCCCGACAGCTGCGTGTCCTTGATGACTTCAAACCTGTCCAGCTTTTCGGTATTGATCACCGCCGAGCTCTTGGTCAGCGGAATCGCGCCGCCGGTATAACCGGTGCCGCCGCCGCGCGGGATGATGGTGAGCCCCAATTCGATGCACGCGGCGACGATGCCGGCGATTTCTTCCTGCGTGTCGGGATTGATGACGACGAACGGATACTCGACGCGCCAGTCGGTCGCGTCGGTCACGTGCGACACGCGCGCCAGGCCGTCGAACTGGATATTGTCGCGGCGCGTATGACGCGCGAGGCGGCTGATGGTTTTTTTTCGCAGCGCCAGCGTGGCGTCGAATTCTTTTTCGAAAGCGAAGACCGCGTCGTCCGCGGCTTTGAGAAGTTCGGTGACCGGGCCTGTCGGGTCCTGCTGCCGCACTTCGATTTCGCGCAGCCGGTGGCGTAGCGCCGTGATCAGCAGCGCGCGGCGCTTGCGGTTGCCGAGCAGATCGTCCTGCAAATACGGGTTGCGCGACACCACCCAGATATCGCCGAGAACTTCGTACAGCATGCGCGCCGAACGGCCGGTACGGCGCTCGCCGCGCAATCCGTTGAGCACGTCCCACATCGCCGGCCCGAGCAGGCGAATGACGATCTCGCGGTCGGAGAACGAGGTGTAGTTGTAGGGGATTTCCCGCAGGCGGGCAGTCATGGGCAACTAATACTGGGAGATTCGTTGAATTCTACCGCATCGCAGTAGACGCAAGCATCAGACCCCGTTCTGCGCGGGGGGCAATCGCGTAATATTCACATCCGTCATCGCTGCGCCAATTGTTTCGGGACTTTCGTGCGTTCTTCGATTTCATGGCCGCCATCGACCGCCTGTTGCTGCGGCACCGCTCGAGCGAATTGCCGCGCTGCGATGTCTGAGCAGGGCCGTGTTTCAGGCGAAGATGCCGGCGATGACGAGATAGCGCGCGAATTTTCCCAGTGCCATGCACAGCACGGCGAGCCACGGATTGATGCGCAGCCAGCCCGCGGCTACGCATAGCGGGTCGCCGATGATGGGCACCCACGAGGCGAGCAGCACCGGGCTGCCGTAACGTTGAACCCATTTGAGGCCTTTTAATTCCGCGCGCTGCGGAATGATGCGGCCGATCAGATAAGACGACATGCCGCCCAGTGTGTTGCCGAGCGTGGCGATGGCGAGCGCCGGCCAGTATTGGTGGGGGTACGCGTTGAGCACGCCGGCCAGCACGAATTCCGAGCCGCCCGGCAGCAGGGTGGCGGCGAGAAAGCTGCTCGCGAACAGCGTCCACAGGCTTGATGACTCGTCCATCGGCGCCATTGTTGCACGCGCCTGCCAGATTCGATGCAGGTTTGACGCCCGCGGAGGCTATCCCTGATAATTCACGCCGCTCCGGCACGTGCGCGGAGGCAGCCATTCCCCGGGCAATCCGCGACGCCGATTCCTCGCGCAGGGCGAGCAGCCTGCACGCAGGCCTTTTTTCCAATCTCCAGCCAGAAAGGCAAGGCATGAAATACGTAATCGATATCGGCGCGCCGACCGCGCTGCCGGTGGTGGAAAGCAGCGACATGTTCCCGGTCGGGCGCATCTATTGCGTCGGTCGCAACTACGCCGAGCACGCGCGAGAGATGGGCCACGACCCCGACCGCGAGCCGCCGTTTTTTTTCATGAAGCCGGCGAATTCGATCGTGCCCAATAACGCGACCATTCCCTATCCGCAAGCGACCAAGGACCTGCATCACGAGATCGAACTGGTCGTGGCCATCGGCAAAGGCGGAGCGAACATTTCGGTCGACAAGGCGCTCGATCACGTATGGGGATACGGCGTCGGCCTCGACATGACGCGCCGCGACCTGCAGGGCGAAGCCAAGAAAATGGGCCGCCCGTGGGAAATGGGCAAGGCCTTCGACAATTCGGCGCCGTGTACCGCGCTTATTCCGGCAGCCCGCAGCGGCCACCCGGCCAAAGGCGCGATCTGGCTCAAGGTCAACGGCGCGGTCAAGCAAAAAGGCGATCTCTCCGAGTTGATCTGGAATATTCCCGAGACGATTTCGTACTTGTCGGGACTCGTGACTTTGCAGCCGGGAGACCTGATCTATTCGGGCACGCCTGCCGGCGTCGGCCCGGTCAAACCCGGCGACAGGCTCGAAGGGCACGTCGACGGTTTTGCGGATCTGACAATTACCTACGCGAAATAGGCAGCAAGGCAAGGCCAAGCGGAACCGCCGATGGACGCCGATAAACGCCGATGGAAAAGCAAAGTCGATATCTTTTGAGCAAAGGTATTGGCTTCAAATTCTGTCTCGGTGTATTCCGTGCTCTCTGTAGCTATTACCTTTTGATCTTGTTTTTGGCTTTATCCGCGTTCATCGGCGTT
>CAMBSS010000303.1 GCA_945870465.1 Bordetella parapertussis
GCGAAGAAGCGTGTCGTTTTCGGCCGACCCATCGGGCAGAACCAGGGCATCCAGCATCCGCTCGCCGAATCATGGATGGAACTTGAAGCGGCAGATCTGATGGTATTCAACGCAGCCGCGCTGTATGACCGCGGAAAACCGTGTGGCGCGGAGGCAAACGCGGCCAAATATCTCGCGGCGGAAGCGGCATTCAAGAGCTGCGTGACTGCGGTGTCGACCTTCGGCGGCCACGGTTATGCCAAGGCCAATCATGTGGAGCGCTATTTGCGCGAGATCATGGGGCCCAAAGTCGCGCCGGTGAGCCCTCAGCTCGTCAAGTCGTTCATTGCAGAGAAAGTACTAGGCCTGCCCAAGTCTTACTGACTGCAATGCTTTAGCGCTTGCATGCACCGAACAAATACGGGGGCAAAAAGGGCGGCAGCATAACGGCCGCGGAACAGCGGCCGATGCCGCACATGTAGCAACGTAGCATAGAACGGAGGAGATATGATTCAGCGATCCGCAGCGTGGAGTTTGGGTGGAATTATCGTGCTGTCCTGTGGCAGCGCACTTGCTCAGCAACAGGACACTTATCCATCCCGGCTCATAAGAATGATCGTTCCCCAGCCCGCCGGCGGTACCACCGACGTGCTGGGCCGGTTTGTCTCGCAGAAGATTACCGAGGCGACGGGCCAGCAAGCCATCGTCGAGAACAGGGGCGGCGCCGGCGGCAACATTGGAACCGAGATCGTAGCCAAGGCGCGTCCGGACGGCTATACGCTGCTGACGGTCGCCAGCAGCACGTTGACGATCAACCCGAGCCTGTTCCCGAAGATGCCCTACGACACGCTGCAGGATCTCGCTCCGATAACGACGATCGCGGAAGTGCCTAACGTGCTCGTCGCTCATCCGTCGCTGCCGGTGCGCAACGTGAAAGAGCTCATTGCGCTCGCCAGGGCAAAGCCCAACCAATTGAACTATGGTTCCTCGGGCTCCGGGCAGTCCAGCCATCTTGCGATGGAGCTCTTCAAGGCGATGGCCGGCGTCGACATCATCCACATACCTTACAAGGGCGGCAATCAGCTCGTGATGGATGTGCTCGCGGGGCAGATACTGCTCATGATGAACAACATCACGACGGCGCTGCCGCACATAAAGGCGGGGAAATTGCGCGCACTTGGAGTGACTACGCTCAAGCGCTCGCCAGCGATGCCGGAGCTGCCCGCAATAGGTGAGGCGGGGCTTCCGGGATTTGAGAACAGCGTCTGGTATGGCGTGCTTGCGCCGGCCGGAACACCGGTCCCCATAATCAACCGCCTCAATTCCATCGTCGTCAAAGCCCTCAACATGCCCGATATGCGGGAACGCTTGTCGAATCAGGGCGCAGAACCCGTTGGCAACACACCCGACGAATCCGCTGCTCAGCTGCGAGCGGATATTGCCAAGTGGGCCAAGGTGATCAAGGCGACCGGCGCAAAGCTCGATTGACGCGTGCTTGGTGCATCTGGACGCGAGAGCGCCACCCGGGGGAGCATTTGAAATGATCGAGAGCAACACACCCATACTCGTTGGCTGCGGTGATATCACGGACCTCGGCACGCCGTTCGAAACAGGGCGCTCGCCCTACGATCTGATTGCCCAGGCGGGGCGACTCGCACTTGCCGACACCGGCGCTGCCGATGTCGGCAAGTTCATTGATACGGTCGCAATGTTGCGCTCTTACACGGATACGTCGCATCGCTTTGCAACGCGGCTGGGCTCATCAAGGAACCCCCCGAAGAGCATCGCGCAGCGCCTGGGCATCGCCGCGAGCCGTTACCTATATACGTGGAACGGCGGCAACATGCCGCAATATCTCGTGAACACGTTCGCGGAGTCGATCGCGCGGGGCGAGATGCGCGCGGCCATGGTGGTCGGGGGCGAGGCATTGCGCACGCAATACGGCGTCGAGCATGCCCACCTCGATATTTCGTGGAGCGAGAATCCGGGCGGCGAGCCAGAATTGATCGGCGATCCCCGCCGCGGCTGGAGCGACCACGAGGACCGCCACAATATGCGGGCCGCGATCACGTTTTATCCGCTCTTCGAAAACGCAATCCGCGGCGCGCGCCGGCGCTCGATTCCCGAACATATGCGCTGCATCGGCAAACTGATGGCGCACTTTGCCGGGGTTGCCGCGAAAAATCTACGCGCGACCCGGCGCGACGGCTATTCCGCGGAGCGCCTGATCACGATAGACGCGGAGAACCGGTGGATCGGTTTTCCGTATCCCCGTTTCATGGTTGCGAATGCCTATATTGACCAGGCCGCGGCGTTCATCGTCACCTCCGTCGGCGCGGCGCGCGAGTCAGGCATACCTGAAGCCAAATGGGTATACCTGCACGGTTGCGCCGAGGGAAGCGACCATTGGTACATCTCCGACCGAATCAACCATCATTCATCGCCGGCGATGCGGGCAGCTTCCCGCAAGGCGCTCGATATGGCGGGCAAGAAAATCAGCGACATCGGGATCTTCGACATTTACAGTTGCTTCTCGTCTGCCGTGGAGATCGCATGCCAGGAACTCGGCATCGCGGAAGACGATCCTCGCGGACTCACCGTCACGGGTGGATTGCCATACTTCGGCGGTCCCGGCAACAGCTATGTCGTGCATTCGATTTGTGAAATGACCCGCCGGTTGCGGGCGGCGCCCGGCGCGTTCGGCCTGGTGACGGCCAACGGCAATTGGGTAACCAAGCACTCGTACGGTGTTTACTCGACAACGCCGTTTCAAGGCCCCTGGCGGCGCGAGGATCCGAACGTTCTGCAAGCGCAGCTCGACGCGCTGCCCCAACGGCCTTTTACGGAAACGCCTGCAGGCGCCGCGACCGTGGAGACCTACACGGTCATGCATGGAAGAAAAGGCCCGGAGTATAGTGTGATCGTGGGAAGGCTCAACGCCACGGGCGAGCGCTTCGTTGCCAACACACCGAAAGACCGCGCTGTGCTCGAAGACCTGCAGGAGCGGGACAGCCTCGGCCGGCCCGGTAGCGTGCAGCATCGCGATGGCCTTAACACATTCATTCCAAACTAGACAGAATGGCTTAACGGGAGGCGGCCTGCCTCCGTGCTAGCGTGGATTGCGCGCGGTAGCGCGTAGAGCCATAGGGTTGTCCGTGTGGAGGAATCAACCAAATTCAGGAGGCAGGCCATGAGAAAGTCTAGCAAGGTTTTCGTAGGTATGGATGTGCAGAAAGAATCGATCGATATGACGGTGGCAGAGGTGGGGGGAGATTCGCCGATGGGGTCAGATTGGCTGGGATCGGGCGGCGCTGGAGAAGGCTGTGCGCAAGCTTGAGTCATCAGGGGCGGAGCTTTTGTACTCCGCAATTATTCGATCCCAGGGTGGTAGCCATCAAATCGCGGATCATGGCATGATG
>CAMBSS010000304.1 GCA_945870465.1 Bordetella parapertussis
GGTCCGGAACTCGATTATTTGAAAGCGAGGGACTAAACTGAAAACCTTAACCGGAAGCTCTGACACGAATTGCAGGTCAGCAAACAGACGGGCATCAAACGCCTGGATGCCCGGCCTTCAACTTAACTGGCGCGCATGACATTGTCCAATCCCCCCATCGTTCCCCGCGAATGCCACCCGTGCACGGCTTGCTGTGACGGCTGGCTTGAAGTCAACGTTCCGGGCGCGCACGCGTGGAAAGATCATCCCTGTTCTCATCGCACCGATGCGGGTTGCGGCATTTTCGGCAATAAAGATCGACCTCAACTGTGCGAAAAGTTTCTCTGCGCCTGGCGCGTCAAGGGCAGCCCTTTCCCCGAATGGATGCGGCCCGACCTGTCGAAAGTAATCGTGATGTTCAGCCGCTTCGCGTGGCAGGGGATGCAGGTCGACATTGCTGTTCCCATGGGGCATAGCGTGCTGCCGCAGCCTCTCGACTGGTTGAAACGCTTTGCAGAAATCAATCAGCGGCCGTTGATGTGGGCCGAACAGATCATGGAAAACGGCGTTTATATCGATCGTTGGCGATTCGGCGCGCACGGCCCACCTGCGTTTCAAAAGGAAATGGCGGAACGTATCGGCAACGGTGAGTCGCCATGGAAGGATGGGTCTGCGGCGGAATTTGGTATTCCGAAAGCGGAAGCCAACACCCCGCAGTAACGAATTTCCGGCCGCTGCGTGCTGGCTATGGGCGCGGACAATTCCCGGTTGCGTTTTAGAGAATTGCGCGCACAAGATCCTGCGTGAGCGCCCGCAGCGCGCGATCCCATTGGCCGCTTGGCGCCTGGCGATATACCTTGAAACCCGGGAACCACGGCGACGAGGTACCGGCAGACATCCAGCGCCACTCGGCAGGGCAGGGAACAAGTACCCGCCCGGTCTTGCCGACGCTCGCCCGTAAATGCATATTGGTATTGCTGACCCCGATGTAGTCGTCGAGTACCGCAAGCAGCGCGAGCATACCTTCGAGGTCGTCGTTCAGGTCAGTGAAGTCGTGAATTTTCCGGGCTAGCGCCTTCGAAAGCGCGGTGATTTCTTCCGGTGCGGGCTTGCGTTGCAGCGCGATCAACGTGCCCGGAATTTCCTGCAGCGCTGCGGCGAGCGGCGCGAGGCCGATTTCCTTATACAACGCCCAGATAACCATGCGCTGCTCGCGCGGGGGCGTGCCACCGCGCCAGGTCAGGCCGAGATAGGGTGGCGGGCCAACTGCCGCCAGACGCTTGCGCATTTCGGTTATGCGCGCGGGAATTGGCGAGAGCGCAAGCGGTGGCGGAACGCGCGGCCAGAACACGGCGATGCGGCGCAGAAACTGCCGTCCACGAACGGGGCCCGCGGCAGCCATCGTCGACGGCAGGGGGCTCGCGGGAAAGTCGCTGACTGCATGCGGCAGATCACCCGCCAGAATCACGGCGTCAGCGCCGGCGCGTGGCGGTAATTTTTCTTCCAGCACTTGCGCGATGCTCGGCACGCGATTGAGCAGGCTGCCGATCTTGTCGCTCGCGCCGTAGGTGATGCGCGCACCCGCGGCCGCCAGTTGCGGCACGAAGCGCAGGAAAAAAAGCTCATCGCCCAGCCCTTGCTCGCGCATGACGCAGATGTGCTGGTCATGCACTTCCGCCGGCAGGGTTCGGGCCAATTTTATTTGTGGATATTGCTGGCGGAACTGGTCAGGCCATGGCCGGTAACTGTACTCTACCCAGCCCTCAACGAGACAGCCCTCGCCGAGCAGGGCATAGCCAAGCAACTGATGCGTCGAAGTCAATTCCGGATTTAACCCGAGCGCGCGCGCAAACCAGCGCAAACCTTCCCCCAAATGGCCGCTGTCGGTCAAAGCTGAGGCGAGGTTCTGAGCTGCTTTCGCATCTGCCGGTGCAAGGTTGGCGGCCACGCGGTGGCATGCCAGTGCTTCGAGCAGTCGCCCCTGATGGCTGAGCGCCGCGCCGAGCAGAGTATGGGACTGGGCTAGGTCGGGAGCGCGCCTGATCAATTCGCGGCACATCACTTCTGCCTCGCCAAAGCGCCCGAGATCCATCACTACGGATGCGAGATTGCAGCGCGCGAGAAGGTATTCCGGCGCCAATTGGATGCATGCGCGGTACTCACGCTCCGCGTCTTCGAAGCGCAGCAGCTTGTGCAGCACGTCTGCGCGATTGTTGCGTGCCTCAACCAGTTGAGTGTCGATCGCCACTGCGGCGCCATAACTTGCGAGCGATTCCGCAGCACGGCCCTGATCGCGTTGCACGTTGCCGAGGTTGAACCACGCCAGCGCTGCATTTGGAAATCGAACAGTGATTTTGCGCAACAGCGTTTCCGCCTCGATATACTTGCCCTGCAAGGCGAGCGAATTCGCGACGCCCAACTGGAAATGGACGTTGCGTGGATCAAGGCGGCTCGCCCGCCGGAACATTTCGCGGGCCGGTTCGAAATGCACGCAGGCGAAATACGCTTGCGCCAGGTTCCCGGCAATTGCCGCGTTATTGGGCTGCTGGTGGGCGGCGCGTTCGAGAAATCCCACGGCTGTTTTAGCGTCCCCTAGCTGCATCAGTGCGACGCCCAGCAGATGCAATGCGTCCGCGTGCTCGGGGGCAAACGCCAGCGCCCGCCGGTAAGCGGCTGCGGCAGCCTCGATATCGCCCAGATTATGCGCTTGCAGCCCGGCTTCCAAATGCATGCCGGGGAGGTTAGAAGAGGCCATAGATATATTATAACAAATTGAATAAGAAGGTGTTTTTACGACATCGCCTGAATTTCGCTGCCATCGGTGAGGGCTTTGGCAGCATTTTGCCCCGCGGTTGCCACTAAACCCGGCTAGCGAATGCCGGGACTACTGTTGCATCGGCGCAACAGGATTAGATATTTCTTGGCGGAAGTGACATCTTTTTATTGAGGTAGTTGGTAGCGACTGGGCATACTCCATCTAACCCTTCGTTATGGGGGGAGCGCCACGTTTAAGGAAAGGCTCATTTTTCCAGAGCGCCGGCATCGAAAACTCAACAGGAGAATTTGAATGAACAAGAAAATTATGGCATTGGCAGTCGCCAGCGCGTTAGCCGCCCCCGCGGTGGTTTTGGCACAAGCCAGCAATGTGCAGATCTTCGGCACGATGTACATGGAATATGCAGGCGCGCACCAAGGTCAGGCGGGTGCAGCTGCGTTGCCTAGGACCTTCAGCAACACCGGTGCCACCACGTCGAACTCGAACTTCTCGGCGAAAGCCGCCGGCGGCGATCTGCAGAACGTAGACATTCTGCAATCTCCGGGCAGCGAAGTCGGCGTCAAGGGCGAAGAAGCCTTGGGTGGCGGCAATTCGGTGTGGTTCCAGTGCGCGAGCACGGCAGATATCCGCGGCGCGGGC
>CAMBSS010000305.1 GCA_945870465.1 Bordetella parapertussis
ATACCCCCAGGGTCGTGTGCTGCGGCAACTCCAACAAAGGTGTATCGATCTACAACGGCAAGGTGTTCCGCGGTACGTTGGATGCGTTCGTGATCGCGCTCGATCAAAAAACCGGAAAGGAAATCTGGCGCCACAAGGCCGCCGAGTGGAAAGAGGGTTATTCGATGACCGTCGCGCCGCAGATCGCCAACGGCGTGTTGATCACCGGCTGCTCGGGTGCCGAGTTTGGCGCGCGTTGCTTCCTCGACGGCTGGGATCCGGACACTGGCAAAAAACTGTGGCGCCGTTACACCACCGCCGGCCCCGGCGAAAAAGGCCATGAGACGTGGGAGCCGCGCGAGGCCTACCAGCGCGGCGGCGCTTCGACTTGGATTACCGGTTCGTACGACCCGGAACTCGATCTCGTGTACTGGGGCACCGGCAACGGCGGCCCGTGGAACGACGCCAATCGCAAGGGCGACAACCTCTATGTGGCATCCGTCATCGCGATACGCCCCAAGACCGGCGAAATCGTGTGGCACTACCAGTTCGCGCCCAACGATGTGTGGGATTGGGACACCTGGGAACTGATCCAGGGCGAGGTCACTGTCAATGGCCAGCGGCGCAAGGTCATCATGCAGATGTCGCGTAACGGCTTTTTGTACGTGATCGACCGCACCAACGGCCAGTTGCTTTCCGCCAACCCCTTCGCCAAGGTTAACTGGGCGACGCACGTCGATTTGAAGACCGGCCGTCCGGTGGAATCCGACGAGTCGAAGAAGTTGCGCGCGGGCGGCACCATCCAGATCTGGCCCAGTATCAATGGCGCGAAGAACTGGCCGCATGCCGCGTTCAATCCGAACACCGGGCTGCTGTACGCGAACACGCTGCACAGCTACTCCACATTCAAATTCGTTCCGCTGACCGAATACAAGCCTGGATTCCGCTACACCGGCATTGAAAACATTTATCCGCCGACCCCCACCGATGAACCCTCCGGCCACATGGAAGCGATCGACCCTGTGACTGCCAAGCCCAAGTGGCGTGTGCCGCTGGTCGGCTACCGAAACGCGTCGGCGATGCTGGCGACCGGCGGCGGGCTGATTTTCACCGGCAAGTTTTCCGGCGAGTTCATCGCGCTGGACGCCGACACCGGCGCGCAACTGTGGTCGTTCAAGACCAGCTCCGGCATCAACGCGCAGCCGATTACCTGGACCAAAAACGGCAAGCAGTACGTCACCGTACTGTCGGGCCTGGGGGGTGTGTCTTCCGCCCGCCGCGGCCTGCCCAACACGCTCCCAGCAGGCGGTTCGGTGTGGACGTTTGCCTTGTTTGATCAATAAGCCATCAGCAAGGACGGATCAAAGTTGAAGAATGCCATTTGTACTCTGTTGAGCACGATAGCGGTGTGCGCCTTGGCGCAGACCGCGGTTGTGCGGGCGGATGCCCCTGACGCGCCCGCGCCGGAACAGGTCAAAAACGGATCGGCAATCTATTCACAAAACTGTTCGCCGTGTCATGGTCCGCGCATGCTCGATCCGCAGGGGGCTTTTGATTTGCGCATCTTTCCGCGTGATGAGAAGACACGGTTTTTGACCTCGGTGAGCAAAGGCAAAAACCAGATGCCGCCGTGGGGCGGGCTGTTGAGTGCGGATGACATTGAGGCGCTGTGGGCCTACACCATCGCAGGCGAAAAATAATCATTGGGAGAGTACGCGCATGAGTAATGCCGAACGCTACACACGAGTCGCGATCATTCTGCACTGGCTGATCGCGCTGGGTTTGCTGGCGCAGATTGCGCTCGGCTGGTGGATGATCGACATCCCCAAAAGCCCGCCGGGCGTGCGCGCCTATTGGTTCAACATTCATAAATCCATCGGCTTGACGCTGGGCATGTTGATCCTGCTGCGCGTGGTGTGGCGCTTCACGCATGGCGCGCCGCCGCTGCCGGATCACATCGCCGGCTGGCAGCGCATGGTGGCGAAAATCAGCCACTACGCCATGTATGCCTGCATGGTCATCATGCCGGTGTCGGGCTATCTCGGTTCATCGTTCACCAAGTATCCGATCAAGTATTTCGGCTACACCCTGCCGCATTGGGGCTGGGACGCGCCGGCGTACAAAGAGATTTGCAGCCAGGTGCATTACATCACGGTGATTATTTTCATGATCCTGATTGCGATGCACTTTGCGGCGGCGGTGAAGCACATGATGGCGCGCGATGGGGTGATACAGCGCATCACGCGCTGGGGATAGCCGTGCGCACGCAACTCGTCACCATCCCGACCGACGGCATTCCACTCGACGGCGCCTTTCACGAGCCGGAAGGCGAGACCAAAGGCGCTGCGCTGTATTTCCACGGCAACACGATGAATTTTTACACCGGCGGCGCGCGGTTTTTGCCGCCGGTGCTGACCAAACTGGGACTCGCGGTGCTGGCGTTCAATCGCCGTGGCCACGACATACTCACCACGCGCATGAGCCGCGCGCCCGAAGGCGGGGCGTTTCAAACCACGGCGGAAGCGATCGCGGACAATCGTTTCGCCGCGCAATGGCTGGCCGCGCGGGGCAATGGTCTGTACGCGAATCCGGTGATCATCGGCCACAGCAACGGCGGCATGCTCTCCACGCGCCATGTCGTTGATCATCCGCACACGCCCGCGCTGGTGCTGCTGTCGGCGGGGCGCGGCAGCGCGCGGCAAGACCATTCCGGCGGCACGGAGAATCTTTTCGCGGGAGACAAGCTCGGTGCGTTGACGCAAAAGGCGCGTGATCTGGTTGCCGCAGGTCGCGGACGCGAGCTGATGTTCATGCCCGGCTGGTGGTATGTCATCAGCGCGGAAAGTTTTCTGGATCGCATTGTTAGCGTGCCGGACACCATTGCGCTTGCGCCCAAAATCCAATGCCCGGTGCTGGCGATACGCGGCGACAAGGAAGACCGCGACCGTTATCCTGCGGAAGAATTCGCGGCGGCGTGCGGCGGGCCATGCGAGGTCAACATCGTCGCCAACTGCGATCACTTTTACAATGACCGCGAAGACCATGTGGCTGGGATAGTGTCGGCATGGCTGGCGAAGACATTAAAACTGTAGGGCGGAAAAGCGCAGCGCCTTCCGCCACGCAGGGTGCGCCGCCAAATCGTTCGGCGAAAGGTGCTGCGCTTTTCCGCCCTACGGATCGGATGTTTTTTTAAATGATGTTTAAAAACATATACTTACATACTATTTGGCTGTCGTGTGTGATGGCGTCCGCACACGCCGCCTACCCCGACCGCCCGATCCGCATGATCGTGCCGTCCACACCGGGCGGCGGCACGGACTTGGCCGCGCGCATGGTGGCACCGAAGTTGTCTGAATATCTTGGCCAGCAAAT
>CAMBSS010000306.1 GCA_945870465.1 Bordetella parapertussis
CCCGGCATCGAAGGCAAAGTCACGGTGATGATGCCGTCGTACCGGTTTGCGCACGGTGGTCAGGAAATGAAAAGCCCGCCGCCGCAGTGCGGGCAGCACACCGCCGAAGTCCTGCGCGAAATAGGATACGACGATGCCGGAATGGACAAACTGCGTGCCGCCAAAGTCATCTGAATTCACGATTCGGCGTATCCGCGATTTCCACCCCCCCAAGGCTCATACATGAAACTGCACTGGTCGCCGCGTTCTCCGTTCGTGCGCAAGTTGATGATATGCAGCCACGAGATCGGCGTGGCGGAGCGTATGACGTGCGTGCGCAGTCCGGTCGAGATGACCAAACCCAATGCGCATGTCTTGCGCGATAATCCGCTGGGCACGATACCTGCACTGGTGCTCGATGACGGCACTGTGCTGTTTGATTCGCGCGTGATTTGCGAATACCTCGACACGCTGCACAATGGCGCCCGCATGTTCCCGACGCACTCTGCGCAGCGCTGGATCGCGCTGCGGCGGCAGGCGCTGGGCGATGGCATGCTGGATGCGTCGCTGATATGGCGATTCGAGCGCGCCAAGCCCGAGAACATGAAGACGCACGAACTGATGGCCGCTTATGCGCTCAAGATCAATACCGCGCTTGCAGCCCTCGAAACGGAAGCCGGCGCGCTCGCCGCGAGCGCGTTCAGCATCGGGCATATCGCGATCGGCGTCGCCTTGTCATACCTGGATTTCCGGTTTGCCGATCTCGCGTGGCGGAAAGGGCACCCTCAACTAGCGGCGTGGCATAAGGAATTCGAACAGCGCCCTTCGGTCGTTAAGGTCGAAGTGATCGATGACTCGTGATCAGAGCTGGTAAACGATTTTACGGCTAAGACGAAGAATTATATTAAAAAAACAAACTATTGCGAACAAAAGATTCCCCATGGCCACTCGAAAATCAGCTGATTGCCACGCCCACGTTTTCTGCGGTACCGACTTTGCTCAGGATGCCGCCTATACGCCGCACCCTTCCCAGGCTGGTACGCCCAGCCAGTTTGCTGCGGTTCTGGCCGCGCATGGGTTCACCCATGGACTGCTGGTGGGCGCCAAGCCTTACGGCACCAACAACCGTTGCTTGCTGGGGGCGATCGCCGGGTCCAGTGGCCGGTTTAAAGGCATTGCGTTGGTGCGCCCGGATATTTCCGACCGCGACCTCACTGCGCTGGCGGATGGTGGCATCGTCGGCGTGCGCGTCAACCTCTTCGCGAACATCAATGCATTGACCGAGCCTGGCACCGAACGCTTGCTGGCGCGCATGAAGGAAATGAACTGGATCCTCCAGATCCACTGCGAAAAAAATGATCTGGTTGCGGCGGCCCCGGTGTTGCGCAAAGCCGGCGTGCGCATCATGATCGACCACTTCGGTCGTCCGGACGTGAGCCAGGGCGTCACGGCACCCGGTTTCCAGACGCTGCTGGAGTTCGGGAAATCGGGTAACGCGATCGTCAAATTGTCAGGGCCGTTCCGCTCGTCACTGGAAGGGTTCCCTTATCGCGATGTGGATCCTTATATTGAAGCGGCGATTGACGCGTTCACGCTCGACAATTGCGTTTGGGGTTCAGACTGGCCGTATGTGCAGATGGACGAGCGGCTCGATTACGGTCCGCCGTTGACGTGTCTTACCCGCTGGTTGCCGGATGCAGCCGACCGCCGCAAAGTGCTGTGGAAAACACCGACGCGGTTGTTCGGGTTCAGGTAAGTCGAGCCGTTTACTTCTTCAAGCCCGGAGCATTTCCACCCAGGAAAAATAACAACAGGGTCAGGTCTGGGTCAGGTCTTGAATTATTAGTTTCTTATATTTCAAGATCTGACCCCATAAGCCCGCCAACAGCAACCTTAGCTCACCCGCTGAAGCGGCGCATCGCGTAAATACCCAGACCGCTGACGACGCTTGAATAGCGGTCTCCCGCGACGTTGCGCGCGCGCGGAAACAATGCCGCAATGCGCCCGGTAAGAAAACCAAGGCCGGTCGAGCCGCCGGTAAAATAAATCGCCCCCACCCGTGCCGCGTCAAGACCCGCGAGCCGCAGCGTTGCGAGCGCGGCGTTCACGATCTGCGCAGCGTTGTGCTCCAGGGCGCCGTCCTGTTCCGCACGGGTGAACACCATTTTCAGGCCCGCCTCCACCGCTGCCAGATCGACGGTGGCAAGGCCATGCTGCGCGACCTCGATTTTGGTCTGCTCGGCGACGGCGGCGAGGTGGTGGCCGAGACGTTTTGTCACGACCGTCATCAGCCGTCGATAGCGCACCGCATCGGCATACAGGGTGATCATTTCGCGCAACTCGATGACGCGGTTGTGCGCATACACGGTGTTGATCAAATGCCAAGTGGCGAGATCGAAATAGATTCTCCCCGGCACGCGGCGGCCGGCCGGACCTTGCGAGCCGAAGCCGAGCGCCGGCATGATCGCGGCGAGATTCACCGCCAGGTCGAAGTCAGTGCCCGCAATGTGGATGCCGTGGCTGGCGAGAATATCGGCGTGGCGCTCAATGGCGTCGCGACGCGCCGGTCCCACGCGCACCAGCGAAAAGTCCGACGTGCCGCCGCCGATATCGGCGACCAGCACGATCTCTTCGTCAGCAATGGTCGCCTCGTAATCGAACGCCGCGGCGATCGGTTCGTACTGAAATGCGACCTCGCTGAAACCCGCCGCCAGCGCCGCCGTTTCAAGCGCGGCCTGCGCCTTGGCGTCGCGTTCAGGATCGCCGTCCACGAAGCACACCGGCCGGCCGATGATGGCGCGCTGCAACCGTCTGCCCAGCTGCGATTCGGCCACGCTCTTCAAATGCCTGAGATAGCCGGTTACCACATCCAGATACCTCACCGCGATGCCATGGCCGATTTCGGTGGTTTGCTCCATCAGGCCCGAGCCCAGAACGCTCTTGATGGAACGCATCAGGCGGCCGTCACAACCCTCCACGTAAGCGGTGATCGCCGCGCGCCCGAAGCTGCGCGACTCATCTTCCGCGTTGTAAAAAACCGCCGTCGGCATGGTGTGAAAGCCGGGCTCCAGTGCGGCCAGCCGCATGCCGCCCCCGGCGGGAATTGCTATGGCGGAGTTGGACGTGCCGAAGTCGATGGCACAGTAGTCTGGCGTGAACATAGTGAGGCGGCGTTGCTCGAAGGGTCGCGGATTATAGCCGGATCGCGATCTTGCGCTGCCTTGGGCATGATGTGGCCTTGCGGCAACAGTCCCAAACGCAGCAGGTGAGCGAGCTGACGCGCATCCGATTCGTCACCCCGATGCTTGAGCCCGTCGTACTGTTTAATGGCGGTGGTGTTGGCCAGATGAACGCGGTATCCC
>CAMBSS010000307.1 GCA_945870465.1 Bordetella parapertussis
GCGTCGCCGGCTTTTTTCGCGTCATCGCTTTTCCCGCCGGCCTTCCTGGCGTCGTCTTTGGCGTCGCTTGTCGCGGTCACCGGCTTCACCGGCGCGCCGGGCCGGACTTTTTGCGTGCCTTCGACGATGACCATTTCACCCGCCACGACGCCGGCCTCGACCACCCAGTCATTGCCGAGCCGGGTATTCGCGGTGATTTCGCGGTACGCGGCCTTGCTTTCCGCATCGACGACGTAGACCGAGCGCTTGCCCTGCAATTCCTGCACTGCCTGCTGCGGGATGCGGATCGCGTTGAGTTCCTGCAGCGACGGGAAGATCACGCGCACGAGCTGGCCTGCGCGCAGCAGCCGTTCGGGATTGGGCACCTGCACGCGCACCTGCAGCGTGCCGCTTTTCGCGTCCACCGCCGCATCGACGAAATTCAGCTTGCCGCTGGACTTGTATTCGCTGCCATCGGCGAGCTTCAGGCGGAACGGCGGCAACTTGGCATTGCCTTCGCCGGGATTGCGTTTCAGCTGGCGCTGCAGTTCCAGCAATTTCTGCTCGCTAACCGTGAAATTGACGTAAATCGGATCGACCGAATACAACGTCGTCAGCAGCGTGGTCGACGCATTGACGAGGCCGCCCGGCTTGATCAGCGCCTTGCTGATTACGCCGTCGCGCGGCGCGCGTATCGTCGCGTATTCGAGATTGAGTTCCGCCGTTTTAACCTGGGCTTTCGCGGCGTCTTCATTGGCCGCGTCGGTGGCTTCCCGCGCGATTGCGGTATCGAGATCCTGCTGGCTGATCGCCTTGTCGGCCAGCAGCGGCCGGATGCGGTCGAGATTCTGCTTTGAATTGAGGTGTGCCGCCTGCGTCTGCGCGAGCGCCGCCTTGGTCTGCGCCAGCGCGGCGATAAACGGCTGCTGGTCGATCACGAAGAGCAGGTCGCCGCGCTTGACGCGGGCGCCGTCCTCGAAGCCCTGGCGCTCGAGCAAACCGTTGATGCGCGCGCGAATTTCGACGGTGTCCACCGCTTCGGTTTGCCCGACGTATTCCTCGAACACCGCAATGGGTTGGGTGACCGCTTTCATCACACCGACTTCGGGCGGGGGCGGCGCCTGCGCAGGTCCCTTGCCGCCGCAGCCGGCCAATGCCAACGCGGCCACTACTGCCACTGCAACTGCACCTGCTTTCAGCAATTCGCCGCGCAGTTCATGCAAATAATAATTTGGACGCACAAAATATCTCCCTGACAAATTTCGATGCCGCAAAAAACGCGGGCAGTTATGCCGATGACTTTACTGCCGCACCATTCAAATATCTAAAAAACAAGTACGGCTAGAAGCCTTCTCAAAAAACAGTTTGGAACCGCCGATGAACGCAGATAAGTTCAAGGGGCTTGACCTTGATTCGGAGAAAGGCTGGATTTATATCGGCGTCAATCGGCGCGCCCCTCAAGGGGGTATTAAAAAGAATTTATCGGCGGTTGCTTGTTGGTGTTGTATTTTTGAGATGCGTTCTAGATAAGCGCCGACAGCACGCGCTCCGCAGCATCGTGATCGAACCCTGCAAGGGTCTTGTCGAGCTCTTTTTGCACCTTTTCGACCTGCCGCGCGCCGGCTGACTGGCGTTCCGTACCGAGCGGCGTCAGCGCCGCGCGCTTGCTGCGCCGGTCGGTCGGGTCTTCCACGCGCCGGACCAACCGGTCGGCCTCGAGACGATCGATCAGTTGCGTGATGTTGGAGCGCACGCAGGTCAGCTTGGACGCAAGCTCGCTCAGGCTCAAAGGCTCGCCCGCCTCGACCAGCACCGTCAACGCAACGAATTTCGGCCCCGACAGTTCGGCTTGCGCGAGCGCGTCTTCCCAGCGGTCTTCGACCGCGTGCGACGCGCGCACCAGCAGGCGCATCAATTGCCGGGTCGGCGATAGCAACGCGGGGACCGCGCGAACGGGCTTCCTGACGGCGCTGAATTTTCTATTCATATATGAATGGTATAGCCCTGCCAGGTTACCGTCAATCCGGCGCAAACTCTCAGGCGAGCACGCGCGCGAACATGGCGCGATCGACGTTGCCACCGGACAGCACCACGGCGATGCGCCGCCCGTGGTTGCGCGCGCGTTCCTGCAAAGCGCCCGCCAGGGGTGCTGCCCCCGCGCCTTCCGCCGTGCTGTGTATGGTGCTGAAGTACAGGCGCATGGCGTCCGCTACTTCATCGTCCGTCACTGCGAGAATGCGCGCCGCTCCGCGCCAGATGATTTCCAGCGCTGCGGCGTCCGGCACGCGGCAGGCCATGCCGTCGGCAAGCTCAGTCGTGACTGCATGCTCGATCAGCTTTTTCGATTCGAACGACAATTTGTACGCAGGTGCGTGCGCCGACACGACGCCGACGATCTCCGTCTTCAGTCCCAGCGCGTCGCGCGCCGCGATCATCCCCGCGATGCCAGAACCCTGCCCGATCGGCACGTAAACGGTGGCGAGATCGGGCGCACCGCGCAGCAGTTCAAGCGCATAAGTCGCCACCCCGCGCACCAGGTGTGGATGAAAAGCCGGAATCATGTGCAGCTTGCGTTCGCCCGCGAGCTTGCCGGCATATTCGCGCGACTCCTGGAAATCATCGCCGTGCTCTATGAGTTCGACACCGAGCGCGCGCATGGCCGCGTTTTTTTCGAGGCTGTTGCCGCGCGGCACCACGATGGTGGCGGCAATACCGCTTTTGCGTGCGGCATAACCGACCGACTGGCCGTGATTGCCGCGTGTCGCACTGATAACACCCGCCGGGCGCGTGCCGCCCGCGGCGAGTTCGTGGAAATAAACCAGCCCACCACGCACCTTGAAAGCACCGGTCGGCGTGAAGTTCTCGTGCTTGACCCACACGTCGGCGCCGAGCTCCGCGCCCAGCAATGGCCAAGCGAACTGCGGCGTCGGCGCAAACGTCTGATAGACGATCGCCGCGGCGCGGTCGAGATTTTCGCAGGTAAAGTCAAATTCGCTCATACGATGATTGTAAGCGTTGTAAAAATCCTGTGTAATTTGGCGTGCCGCGGTTCGACCAAGCCATTTAGCCGGGAGACATCATGAAATTCGCCTTTATCGTCCTGTCCGTTTTGCTCAGCCTGCCGGCCGCTGCCCAGCCGGACCGCTTCGACAAGGTGCAGATCAAGACCACCCAGTTGGCGCAGAACATCTACATGCTCGAAGGCGAAGGCGGCAACATCGGTGTATCGGTCGGCGAGGACGGCGTGTTCCTGATCGACGACCCATTGATGCGCAGAAACGTGTCGAGATGGAACAGGAAGAACGCACGGAGTCGGGACTCACGGTTGATCGTGGGATCGTACTAGACGAAGGCAACGAAC
>CAMBSS010000308.1 GCA_945870465.1 Bordetella parapertussis
TGTCATTGCGAGGAGTGCAGCGACGAAGCAATCTCGCCGCCGCCGCGCAGGCAATCTTGTCGCTGCCGCGCAGCCAATGGCCCGTCGACGAGATTGCTTCGCTGCGCTCGCAATGACAAGGTAGTGGGTTTTCAGCGAAGGGCTGCGACCGGTTCCACCGCCGCCAATGCGGTGACGCTGCGCATGCGGTCTATCAGTTCCCGGCAGTAGGGCGTTTCCGGCCATCTCTCTTGTCATTGCGAGGCGCGTAGCGACGAAGCAATCTCGTCGCCGCCGCGCAGACAATCGCCCGTCGACGAGATTGCTTCGCTGCGCCACTACCGCGGCTGCCAGCCCGAGTAAGCAATGTAGAAGCAGATTTTTGCCGGCGGCTTGGCCATCAATGCCTCGACCGCTTCCGGATGCAGAGCGAGGTTTACGCCCTTTAGTTGCGCCGTGGCGCCGGCTATTCCATTTTCTGCGGCGACTGCGGCGGCTGCTCGCGGCGGATGGTAAACAGCCCGGGCGTGTCGGTATTGACATTGATACGCGCCCAGCCGACCCGCGGTGAGCCGTCCACTTCCAGTCGCAGCAGATTTTCTATTGAGCTTGCGTCTGCCGGGTTCTTCATCGGCCGGTCGACCTGGAAACTGTGCGTGTCGCCGTGGATGAACAGCAACGGCTTTTTCAGCCAAAGCGCGTGGGTGGCGAGCACCTTGCGCAGCGATTCAAATCCGTCGGGCACGCCCGGCGGGCGTTTCCAAGTGCCCTCAAAATCGGGATTGGCCTGAATCAGCACAACCAGCGCGGCAACGTCCTGCCGTTCGGCTTTTTTTACGGCCTGGTCAAGCCACTCGAAGTTGGCATCCATGCGCCGCCTGTGCTCGGCGTCCATTTGCGCGTTGCGCCCGAGGTTGTTGTTGCTGCCAGGAACGTTCAGCCCTACGAACATCACGTTTTTTATTTTCCAACGCACGTTTTCGGCGTATTCGCTATAACGGCTATCCGATTCGGATTGGCGCTCGAGTTTTGCGCCATGTCGGCCCAGTCCTGCGTCTCCTGTGGCAAATAACTGGCGGATACGGCCCAGCCGTTCCATCGGGTCCATGCCGCCGCGGTGGCAGTCTGTCCAATCGTTGTCTCCGGGCACGAGAATGAATGGATGGGTGAAGCCCTGGAACAAGGCTTTACGTTGTTCGAAAATAGCATCGGTGCAGCGGCCATTGCCGATAATGATATCGCCGACGTGGACGACAAATGCCAAGTCCTCGCCGTTCATCGCCTGGATCATCGGGCGCAGCAAAGCCTCTTCGCGCGCATCGTAGGGCGTGTCGCCGATGACGGCAAAATTCCAGCCGCCGGGCGGGATCGGTGGTTGCATGCTGCAGGCGCAAAGTACGACTGCAAGAAGGGGGGCGAGAAAACGACGCATGGATGCTTTCGTGTCAGGAATGCTGGAATGAGCGAGGGTGGCGATGGGGTGACCGGGCAGCTTAGAGTCGCTTCAGACGGTACAGTAGTTCGAGTGCTTCGCGCGGACTGAGTTCGTCCGGGTTGACTGTGTCGAGCAGCGCACGGGCGGCATCGACCTCTGGTTCAGGCTCGGGCGCGGCCTGCCCCGGCGAGAACAGGTCGGGCTGGCCGCCGCGTGACAAACTGTCGTTCTCAAGCAGTTGCAGGTACTTGCGCGCGCTTTTGATCACCGGTTTGGGCACGCCTGCGAGCGCCGCGACTTGGAGGCCGTAACTGCGGCTCGCCGGTCCTTCTTCGACGGCGTGCAGGAAAACGATGGAATCCTTGTGCTCGACCGCGTCAAGGTGCACGTTAATCGCCTGCTTGTACTCAAGAGAGAGACGGGTCAGCTCAAAGTAATGGGTGGCGAACAAGGTATAGGCGCGGCTTTTTTCGAGCAGGTGGCGGGCGATGGCCCAGGCCAGCGCAAGGCCGTCAAAGGTGGAGGTGCCGCGGCCGACCTCGTCCATCAACACCAGGCTTTTGTCGGTGGCGTTGTGCAGGATGTTGGCCGACTCGGTCATCTCGACCATGAAGGTGGAACGCCCGCCAGCGAGGTCATCGGATGCGCCGATACGGGTAAATATCTGGTCAATGGGGCCGATGCTGGCCGACTTCGCCGGGACACAGGCGCCAACATGGGCCAGCAGCACGATCAAGGCAACCTGGCGCATGTAGGTTGATTTCCCGCCCATGTTCGGGCCGGTGATGAGCAGCAGTTGCCTTGACGGGGATAGTTGGCAATCGTTGGGGATGAAAGTCTCGATCTGTCCCTCGACTACCGGGTGTCTTCCGGATTCAATCAAGATTTGCGGCTCTTCGGTGAACCGTGGTCGACAGTGTCCGCGGCGCGCCGCGATCGCAGCGAAGCAGGCCAGCACATCAAGTTGGGCCAGCGCCCGGCCGGTACGTTGCAGCACCGGCACATGCGGCAGCAGTCTGGAGAGCAAATCGTCATAGAGGGATTTTTCCAGGGCGAGGGCGCGATCACGCGCCGACAAGGCCTTGTCCTCGAAGGTCTTGAGTTCCGGCGTTATGTAGCGCTCAGCGTTCTTGAGGGTCTGCCGGCGGCGGTAGTCATCGGGAACCTTTTCAGATTGCGCGTTGGTGACTTCGATGTAAAAGCCGTGCACCCGGTTGTACTCGACACGAAGATTGGGAATGCCGGTGCGCTCGCGCTCCCGCAGTTCGAGTTTGGCGAGAAAATCGCCCGAGTGCGTTTGAAGCGCGCGCAATTCGTCGAGATCGGCCGAGTAGCCGTCGGCGATTACACCGCCCTCTCTGAGCAGTACGGACGGCTCTTCGAGCACCGCGCGTTGCAGCAGATCAAGGCATGGCAGCGGCACGGCAAGGTCCTTGCGAAGCGCATCGAGTACGCCGGCCGGCCCCGCAGGCAGTGATCCGGGGATTTCGTGCAGCAACGCGAGGCTCGTTCGCAGTGACGAGAGGTCGCGCGGTCGCGCCGTCTGCAGCGCGATGCGTCCGGTAATGCGTTCGACATCGGCAAAACGCCGGAGCAGCGCCTGCACGGCAGCGTGTGTCGGCGTATCGCCTCCGAGTGCACTCACTGCATCCTGGCGTCCGTTCAATATGCCGCGTTCACGCAGTGGGTGGTGCAGCCAATGGCGGAGCAGGCGGCTGCCCATGCCGGTCGCGCATTCATCGAGCACGGAAAACAGCGTCGGGGAGGGCTCGCCGCGAAGCGTTTCAGTCAGTTCCAGATTGCGTCGCGTGGCGGCATCGAGACGCACGTATTCGCTGATGTGCTCCGGAATGAT
>CAMBSS010000309.1 GCA_945870465.1 Bordetella parapertussis
CGCTTGTCGGGCCGGCGATATAGTCGCGTACAGTCAAAAGAAGCGTTTAAATTTCTTATTCGCGGCAAGGGCAAGCTGAAGGCGCTCGAAGACGCGCCCGGTGCCTACGTGAAGGCGAAGCTCGACAAAGCCCGCCGCCTGAACAACACGGCTGTCTGGGTGGCCCGCAGGACGCGGCGATCAAGCGCAACGCAACCGAAACGGAAACGTGTACCCGGGTGATCAAGGCGGCTGGTATACGGGCCGACTAGAAAGGCCTAGTTAGCGGTCGCGGCGTGCGCAACAACGCTGACTTTTTCGTCCGCCGGCAATTCGCACAAGCGCCCCGCGTGCAGATCTTGAGTGGGTACGTCGAGATACCGGAGTGCAGCCCATAGCGTCGCCTGATTCGAAGTCACCACGCTGCGGCCAAGTTGCTTTTCCAACGGTTCGATCTGGTCCATCGTCAGCAGCTGAGTGCAGCTGATGAAAAGTCCATCGCATTTCCCGATTTCAGCGCGGTGTTTGAGCGCGAGTTCCGCGACATCCTCGGAGGGCACATCCGCCGTGAGATCGGTGATCGCGCAACGGAAGGAGTCGTAGCCCGTGACTTCCACCCCGTAGTGCGCGAGGAATTCAACCTCCTCGTCGTTGATGTCGTCTGGGTAGGGCGTGATCATATAGATGCGCTTCAACCGCAGCGCGCTTAACGCATCCACCACCGCCATGGAAGTCGTGATCGCCGGCACGCCGGTGTAATCGTTGATGCGCCGGGCCAGCCCGTCTTCCTTGCCTCTGCCCTCGAGAAAGCTGCCGCTCGTGCAGGCAAAGAGCATGAGGTCTGGCCGCGTCTGTGCAAGGTCGCGCGCCGTGCGTTCGAGCGACGGCACCATCGACAGCAGCGAACTCTTGGTGGAAACCGAAACCGGGCGCGACATGCGGTTGTAGTTAAGCGCCACATTCTCCGGCGCATAACGCGCAAACTCGCGCTCCACGCTGACATTGCCCGGCGGCAGCAGGACTCCGATGCGATGCTGATTGTTGTCCACGTTTCCCGTTCAGCGGTCAGGCCGCCAAGTCCTGGTTTTGCGGCTGTTTCAATCTGAACAACCGGCCGGGCGCGATCGTACCCGCATCGACGTTCATATGGCGCAACGCGGCCCACAGCGAGCATTGGTTCGAGGATATGACAGGCACGCCGAGTTCGCGCTCGAGCAGGTCGATCTGGTCCATCGTCAGCAGGTTGGTGCAACTGACGAATACCGCGTCGCTGCTTTTCGCGACCGCGGCATGGGCTAGCACCAGCTGGGTTACCTGTTCCGAAGAAATTTTTGCGATGTCGCGCGTATCCAGGCGGTTAAACGTCTCGCACGCCACGACCTTGCAGCCGCGGTGCTCGAGGAAAGCGATTTCATGCGCGTTCACGTCGTGGATATACGGGGTGACAAGAAATACGCTGCGCACGCCCAGCGCCTTGAGCGCCATGACGACCGCGCCCGAAGTCGTGCAGGCGGGAATGCCGGTGTAGCGCGTGATCTGCTCCGCATGCTCATCCTCGCGCCCGGGGCCGTCGACAAAGCTGCCGCTCGTGCAGCCGAAAATAATGATTTCCGGCGTGGGCCATGCCATGGCGAGATCGCGCGATGCCTGTTCCATCGACGCGATCATCACGGTGAGCGATTCCTTGGTGATCTCGGGAGTCGGCCGCGACAAACGATTGTGGCTGATGGCTATGCCCGGGGGCAGATACTGGGGAAGTTCGCGTTCCATCGCGACATTCCCCGGCGGCGCGAGCACGCCGATGCGTCTTACATTGTTGTCCATGATGACGGGCTCAATCGAGCTTAATGTTGGCCGCTTTCGCAACTTTTTGCCACTTGGCAATGTCATCGCGCATGAATTGCGAGAATTCCTGCGGTGTCGTGGTCTTTGGATCCGCCGCGAGTTCCTGGAAGCGTTCCGTCACCGCCGGTAAGCGCGCGGCTTTGACGACGGCCGCATGCAGGCGGTCGAGTATGGGCTGCGGCGTGCCCGTGGGGGCAAGTACCCCGGTAAACGACGCCGCTTCATAACCTTTGAGCCCGCTTTCATTGAGGGTGGGGATATTAGGCATGACGGTCGAGCGATTGATCCCTGTCACGCCTAGCGCGCGCAGTTTGCCGCCATTGATATGACCGATCGCGGAGGCGATCTGGTCGAACATCGCCTGCACCTGTCCGCCGATCAGGTCGGTATAAACCGCGCCGGTGCCTTTATAGGGCACGTGCAGCAGTTTGACGCCCGCCAGACTCTGAAAGAGTTCCAGCGCCAGGTGGTTCGAGCTGCCTATGCCGGCCGAGCCCACGGTGATTTTGTCCGGCTGCGCGCGCGCCAGCTCGATCAGGTCCTTGATCGAATTGACGGGCAGGCCGGGATACGTGACGACGACCATGGGCGTGATGTTGATCATGCTGATAGGCGCGAAATCGCGCAGCGAATCGTACGGGAGTTTGGCATATATCGCGCGGTTCGCGGTGACCGATCCGCTCGATCCCGCGAGCAGGGTGTAACCGTCGGGCGTCGACTTGGCGACCATATTGGCGCCGATGCTGCCGCTGGCGCCGGCACGGTTGTCGATCACGATTTGCTGGCCGAGAATTTCGGTCAGCGGCCCCGCGAGTATGCGCGAGGAAATATCTACGCTGCCGCCGGCAGCGAACGGCACGATAAGCCGGATCGGCCGCGTCGGGTAATCCGCGCTTTGCGCGGCCTGGATAGTCAGTCCCGCGAATGATGCGATGACGACAGTCGCTATGCAGGTCACATTACGCATGTATGGCACTCCTTCAGATGCCGGGCAGAGTGATCGGCAGAGTGATCGATATGCGCATCGACCGGGTGGCAGGGTGACCTTCAATCGGAATTCACGGCCATAAAAAAACTGGTTTGTTATGGAAATCGGCGCAGATTAGTTTTTTGACCTAACGGGATTGCACTGCCGCCGCCCCGGCACCGGGCGGCGTGCAATCGGGCTAGCTGCAGAACTTGGTGACCGGCACCGGGTCGCGTGCGCCGCGGCCTTCCCAGAACACCAGTTTAGGATCGATGCCGTTGCTGGTGAGGTAGGCGAGGACCGATTTGGCGCGCTCTTCAGAAAGCGCGCTCATGCCACTGCTCGCCTCGATGCGGTCGACGTAACCGGCGACGATGACCGAGCCAATCTGCATGTTCTGCTTCTTTGCGTTGGC
>CAMBSS010000310.1 GCA_945870465.1 Bordetella parapertussis
CCGAGTCTTCGAGATCGATGACGATGAAATCGCAGCCGCGGCGCCACGCGTTGTCGATAAAGCGCGGTGTGACTATGGGCATGGTCAATCCGGAACGGCGCACGGTCGGTTTATGCATACTCAATCACTCCAGCTATTCAATCTTGAACCGCAAAGGACGCGAAGGACGCAAAGGAACCCAAAATCAAAATATATCCAAAGATACTCGGGGATCTCTCGGTTGTGACCAACTTTTGGTCTTTATATATTGCCCGGGGTTCCCGATCAGTTTCCTTTTTTTGCTTTTCCTTCGCGTCCTTCGCGTCCTTTGCGGTGAAGCTTTTTTTTAACCGTACGCGCGGTTAAGCGGCTCGACCTGGTGCGCGGCCAGACACATCGCGCCTTTGAAGCCGATGGCACGGCCGCGGAGCGCCGCCGCAGAAGTATTTTCCGCCGTGGCAAGCAACCCGCGGTCCGGCGCGCGCCACCATGCGCCTATCGGCGTCACGCCGGCTGCGGTAGCAACGATGATGAGGCGCTGCATCAGGTACGGCATCAAATGCAATTCATTTGACGGTTCGCCGCGCAAATCCATGACGAGATCGGCGCGGCCCAGCGTCACTCCGCTTACACGCGGGTTCGCGGTGCAGATTTCGTAGGCGGCGTGGTTGCCGCGCGCCGTTTCGAGCGCCAGAATGATCTGCAGCGTGCCGGCCGGAATTCCACGCTCAGCTTCGAGCTTGCCCAGCCTCGCGGCAGCTTCGTCGATTTCGCCCGTCGATTCGGCGCGTATCACCACGATGCCGCTGAGCCCGGGCCATACGCAGGCGATCAGGTCGTCGTGCAATGCCGTTGGATCGACCTGCGCGAAAACGGCGGCGCCGCCGGCCTGCACGGTTTTAATCGCCGCCGCGAAATCTGCCCTCGCTTTGCTCTTGTCGGCTTCTGTCACCAACTCCGCGAGATCGAGCACTATCGCATCGGCGCCGGACTTCGCCGCGCGCGCTATCAGATCGGGCCTGGACATCGGCACCAGCAGCCACGACCTGCGGATTTGTTTAGTCATCCAAACCACCCAAAATAATCTGGCCGCAGATAAACGCTGATAAACGCTGATGAAAACCAATTGCAAAAATACAGATCGTGGCTTCTGATCTGTTTTTGAGTCTATCTGCGTTCATCGGCGTTTATCTGCGGCTTAAAAGGTGTTAATTCTTATTTTTAGCTAAAAAGGCGTTGACCGCGCGCGTGAAGCCGGACGGGTTGTCGAGCGTCACGTGATGGTCCGAATCCGGCACTTCGACGAACTCGACTTGCGGGCAGCGCGACTTCACGTCGGCAACCACTTCGGGCGTGATGCGCGGGCTGCGCCCACCTTTGACGAGCAGCGCCGGAATGCGAATATGGTTCCAGTGCGGCAGACCGTCGATGCTCTCACGCACCGCATAAACCTGGCGGTCGAATTTATGTCCCCAGCTACCGTCGGCCTCCGGATGCACTGCGTGTCCGGCGAGATGGCGCAGCACTTCAGGTGTCGCGCTGGAATCGGCCGGGCGCAGGCGGAAACGCGAGATGAATTCCTCGCGTGTAGCGTACGTCCTGCCCTGCCGCGTGCCGACCTCGCGTAATTTGGCGGCGCGGTCCGGCGTCATGTTCAACATCGTGTCTACGATCACCAGCCGGCTCACGCGTCCCGGATATTTAGCCGCGTAGGTAAGTCCGACGGTGCCGCCCATGGAATGGCCGATCAGCACGAAATCGCGTAAATTTAGTTTGTTCACGAATTCATTGACGTCTGCCGCATACCGCTCGTAGGCGTAATCCGGCGGGTCCGCCCACGCGCTGTCGCCGTGGCCGCGCTGGTCGATTGCGAGCACGTGGTGGTCGGCGTTGAAATCCCCCGCCACGAAATCGAACCAGTGCGTGCTGGCGGCGCCGCCGTGAATGCATAACATGGGTGTGCGCCCCGCCATGCCGTAATCGACGTAATGGATATCCAGTCCGGCAATTTTGGCGATGTGGTCGGTGTAGGGCGCGGGAAGGGAAGCAGCGGCATCGAGCTTGTTCGGTTGCGGGGACATGCTGTTCCTTCTGACGGTGGGCGTTGCCGCCTATTTTGCCACTAACCGGCAATAATTTCGGGCTCGCGCGCGGCGGCGCGGCGTTGAATCTCGTCCGCCACTTCGGCATCGAGCAGATCGATGAGGCTTTTCACCCACGACTCGCGCAGGTTGCGGCCGATAAAAACCATGCGCGTGCGGCGGTCCGCGGACGGCCAGCGTTCGAGCCACACCGGCGCGTGATAGACGTGCTGCACGCCGTGAATCACTGCCGGGCGGTCCGGCTCTTCCGCGACGTGGACGATTCCTTTCATGCGCAGCAGATCGGCGCCGCAGTTCTCCGCCAGCGCGGAGAGCAACAGCGCCAGCGTCACGGCGCGCAGCGGCTGCTCACGCACCACGCAAAAACTCGTGATGTCGTCCTGATGATGGTGATGCGCGTGACTGCCCGCAACCGCGGCCGCTTCATGCGCGAGCCATGCCTGCACGTCGGCCTGCTTGCCGGCCGCGTCGTAGAGCCCGCAATCGAATAAAGCGGATGGTGCAATTGCGCCGCTCACCGCCGTCAGCAGCGGCGCGCCGGGATTGATCGTCGCCAGTCGCAAGCGCATGGCGTCGGTCTGCGCTTCCGGCATATCGGTCTTGGTGAGCACTATGCGGTCGGCCACCGCGGCCTGGCGCAGCGATTCGGCATGATTGTCGAGAGTCGCGAGCCCGGTGACCGCATCCACGGTCGTCACCACGCCGTCCAGCGCGTAGACCTCGGACAATGTGCGGTCCGTCATCAGCGCATGCAAGATAGGTGCAGGATCAGCGAGGCCGCTGGTCTCGACCACGACGCGCTCGAACGGCGGCACCGTGCCGGCAGCGCGGCGCGCGGCGAGATCGCCAAGGGTCAGCACCAGGTCGCTGCGCACATTGCAGCACAGGCAGCCGTTCGAGAGCTGGATAAAACTCTCGTCGCTGCTTTCGATCAACTCGTGATCAAGCCCTATCGCGCCGAATTCGTTGATGATGACCGCGGTGCGCGACATCGCGGGATCGCGCAGCAGGCGTCCCAGCAGCGTCGTCTTGCCGCTGCCCAGAAAACCGGTGATGACGGAAACTGGAATCATGTTGCCCCCACCCCAACCCCTGATGTTACCCCGGCTTTTCATGTTCGTAA
>CAMBSS010000311.1 GCA_945870465.1 Bordetella parapertussis
CCCCTGCTCCTGCCAATCCAGTGGCATCACCCGGCGCAGCACGCTCTCCAGATTGACCGCCACATCGGGATTGGCGAGCAGATTGGCCACAACCGCCGGGGCCAGCAGCGTCAATCGCAACATGCGCCGGGCCTGCGTTACATCGATGCCTTCAGCAGCGGCAATATCAGTAATCGACCGAAACTTGCCTTCATCAAGCAGGCGCTGCCAGTAGTGCGCCAGCCCCAGCGCCCGGATTAATGGCGTGTTCTGCGCCGCCTTGCGCTTGGTGCGCTCTGCTGCGGCCTCCACCGTGAACGCCTGCAGCGCATCCAGTGGCGCGATGATTTCGCGCCTGATGCCGCGTTTGTCCAGTGTCCCGGAGATGAAGGTTTCCATCTGCACCCCGGGTGGCGAGGTGGGGTCTATCGGCGTGTGGCAGGCGCACTTTGATTACTCGCAGGCGATGGCTGCAGAAGGGGTAACGCCAACGCTGATTTCTGCCGGCAAATACAAGGTCGAGGGGAACCCGTATGCGTCGCTCTCGCAGGTACGCGACGGCATGGGGCAAGGCCGCGTGCTGGATGCAGGCGCAGCCCTTGCGGCGAACATGGTCGACGGCATTGCCACCTTTGATGATGTCGTCAAAAAAATGCGTAGCCAAGCGAAGGCCGGCGTGTTGTTGGCGGACCGGCCTGAAGCACTCGCTAAAAAACTGCCTCGCTATCCGAGCGTGCCTACCGTGCGGATGGGGCGCCTCGCCGTTGATCAAGCTTTTAAAGGCCAGGGTTTGGGTGCGGCCTTGCTGGCTGATGCACTGCGCCGCGCAGTGACAGCAGAGATCGCAGCGTATGCTCCCGCCTCGGCCTACCAGCACAAGAGTAATGAGGGAACAGATGAGGGAACGGCGCAGTCTGTCGCCTTGGAACCCGCGCCAGCACTTGACATTTGGCGGAGCAGAACGTACCACATCACAAACCGGCTAAGGATTGCAGATCCAGTGAATTGAGCGTTTGGGTACCGCGATTGTAATCGAACTGCCGAGACGGCCATTCGCTGCGAACGCGAAACCGAGAAAAAATGGTTGACTTGATGGCTCAGCAGGCTCCTGCGCTTTTATCAACGCAAGACAGCTTGAGCGCTTCGTCGTAGCGGTGCGGGGCAGAGTTGTTGTCACGGCAAGTGGCAATGAGTGCCGCTATTGGGTGCGGTCGTTTCGGCGTGGCCATGATGTAATCTGCGGCGTAACTTTCGCAATGTTTTTAGGATATATATCGGTCTACAATCAAGCTAGCAGCAATGAATACGCTATTTTTTTCTGAAAATAAATGCCGATGCTTTTTTTGACCATACGGGCAAATGGACGAACTAGCGTCAGGATTTCATGTTATCCATTCGCGTAGAACATCACATCGGCGGAGCGATACTCCGCTGGAGCTTGGGCGACAATACACGACCTTCCCAATTCATCTCATCAACAACTTTTAGGCAGCTACCATGACCATCACGATATACGGCTCAGGCGCGATCGGCGGCACCGTCGGCGCCTTCGTGGCGAACGCAGGCGAGGACGTGCTCTTCGTCGACAAGGCGGTCGAGCACGTCGACGCAATGAATGCGACCGGACTGCGCATCAGCGGCTCGAAATTGCTCGAGATCCGTGCCCGGGCGGTTCTTCCCCAGAGCCTGAAAGGTCCTCTGGGTCTTGTCTTTCTCGCCGTGAAGTCGCAGGACACGGAAGCCGCACTCGACACGATTGTGCCGCTCGTCGGCCCCGACACTGTGATCGTGTCGCTGCAGAACGGCATGAACCCGCCGGTCATTGCGAAGCGTCTCGGCAAAGAGCGCGTGGTCGGCGCGTTCGTGAGCTTTCCCGCCGACTGGCAGGGCCCCGGCCATATCGAGCTGGGCGGCATCGGCCATGTCTGGATCGGCGAGCTTGACGGCCGGATCACCGAGCGCCTGACGCGCATCGAGAAGCTCCTTTCGCATTCAGTCACCTCGCACATCACGGACAACATAACGGGTTACCTGTGGTCGAAGCAGATCGACTGCGCGCTGCTTTTTGCACAGACCGTCGGCGACCAGACCTTCGCGGATACGTTCAGCAACGTGCGCTATCAGCCGTTCCTGACGGCGCTCGTCGGTGAAGGCGTCGGCGTCGCACTCGCGGCGGGCGTGAAGCTCGAAAACTTCCGCTACTTCGAGCCGCTGAAGCTCAGGCCGCATACGCCTGCCGAAGAAACCGAGGCTCGCGCGGTGCTGAACCACTTCGCCGACGCAACGCGAAACGACATCAAGGTTCGCTCAGGCCCCTGGCGGGATCTCGCGGTGCGCAAGCGCCCGACCGAGGTCGACTACATGACGGGCTGGGTCATTGACGAGGGGCGTCGCCGCGGTATCGCGATGCCGCTCAACGAGGCGCTGGTGCGCCAGGTGAAGGAACTCGAGAAAGGCACGCGCCAAAGGGGCCTGCACAACCTGGACGAGCTGGAGGCATTGCGGGCCGAGCTATACCCGTCCTCCATGGGGCCTCATTGACCCCTGGCGCGGCGGACTCAGCCATCTAAGGGATGGCGCTGGTCATATTCACGCGCGGCGTCCTCCATGGTGACGAAGACGCCGCCGCCCTCCGCGACGGCCTTCAGGAGCTTCTCCAGCGCCATCATGCGGTGGCCGCGGCCGATCACGTAGGGGTGCAACGTGTACGTGAGTACACCCCACTCTAAGTGCGCCTTCATATATACGAAGTCGTTGATCCAGTTCTCGATCACGTGGTTCGCGTTCATGAGCCCTGGCATGAGCTGCGTTTCCATACGCAGGAACTCGAAATGCGGGAAATCGTCTAGGCTCCAGGCGATCGGTATCTCTATGAGGCGCGTCGCATTGCCGAAGATGAGCGGCTTGTCGATGTCGATTAGGTCGCCCTGTCGGCAGCGGTAGGGGGTGTAGTCATTTCCCATCAAACTGCTCTCGTACATGAAACCATGCTTGAGGAGCAGGTCGACCGAGTTCTCCGACAGGTCCCAGGACGGAGACCGGTAGCCGCGCGCATACTTGCCGGTCAGCTTCTTGATCGTCTCGTTGCCACGCACCAGGTTCGCCTCCTCCTGCTCGCGCGTCATCTTGTGCGGCGGCAGGTGCGTCCAGCCGTGGTGGCCAATCTCGTGCCCGGCCTCGAGGATCGCCTCGTTCTGCGCCGGATACGTCTCGATCGTGAAGCC
>CAMBSS010000312.1 GCA_945870465.1 Bordetella parapertussis
TGGTCTACCCCCGGGGATTTCACCGGAGGGAAACTACACAAAAATGAGAATTCAAGGTTCAAATCGGCACCAAGAAAAATCGGCTGTAAAGCCGCGCCAGTATTGGCTTTCAAGAAAATTAACACCCGTTTAACCGGACACTACTGAATTAGAATCTATCTCGAAAACATAACACCAACAAGCAATCGCCGATAGACGCCGATTAACGCCGATACAAATTCCGGACATGGCTTCGAACCAGTCCCAAGTCTTATCAGCCTATCGGCGTTCATCGGCGTTCATCGGCGGTTTCAAAATGTTTTTGAGATCGTTTCTAGATCGGCGCTATTCCCGCATCGCGTATCACCTTCGTCCACTTGCGGACTTCGTCCCTGAGAAATGCCGCAAAGGCTTCCGGCGTACTGGCGGCGGTATCGATGCCCTGCGCTTCAAACCGCTCCCTTAGGTCCGGGTGCCGCAGCGCCTGCGCAATCAGTGCATCAAGGCGCTGAATGACCGGCCTTGCCGTGCGCGCCGGCGCTACGATGCCCCACCATGAGATGAGCTCGTAACCCGCCAGACCTGCTTCCGCAACCGTTGGTACGGCGGGCGTAGGCGCGACACGCTTCAACGACGTCACCGCCACCGCCTTGATCCGGCCAGCTTTGATCTGGGGCAAGCCGGCGAGCGGGTTCACAATCAGCATATCCACCTGTGCCGTCACCAGCGCGGTCATGGACTGGCCGCCGCCTTTGAACGGCACGTGCACAATATCGATGCCCGCCATCCGCTTGAAAAGTTCGCTGCCGAGATGGGGCGCAGTCCCATTGCCGCCCGACGCATAATTCAGTTTGCCCGGATGGGTTTTGGCGTCGCTGATCAACTCCCCCACTGTCGAGACGCGTGACGTTGCCGGCACCACCAGGTAGTTGGTGGATTCGCCGACCAGCGTCACGGGCGCGAAATCCTGCAAGAGATCGAACGGCAGTTGCTTAAAGAGTCCGACGTTGGTCGTGTTCGCAAAACCAATCATCAGCAGCGTTTGTCCATCGGGCAGCGCCCGCGCGACCATTTCTGCCGCCATGTTCCCGGACGCGCCGGGACGGTTGTCCACGACCACTGGCACCGCAAGCACTTCCGACAATTTCGCACCGACCATGCGCGCGATGATGTCTTGCCCGCCGCCGGGCGGGTTGCCGACCATGAAGCGGATTGGGCGGCCGGACAGGCTTTGCGCCGATACCGCCTGCACGCAAACCATGCAACCGATCGCAACGAGAAAACCGTTGCTCCGGCTCAACCGGCACTCTCTGCGCTCGTGCGCTGTATTCGCGTTTCCGCCGCGCTAACTTTTCCCGTGGTATCGATAACCGCGCCGTACAGCGCGCGCGCGGACTCCGCGGACACGAGACCGTTCGCAACGTCCTCCGCAATCCGCGCCGGATCGCGTTCACGCGGATCACCATAGCCGCCGGAGCCGGGCGTCATCACGCGCAGGAGATCGCCTTTCTTTCCCATAGTAATGCCCTTGGGATTGATCTCCTGGCCGTTGAGCAACACGCGCGTGCACGATCCCGGCCCGGCGCCGGCAGCGCCGCGCGCGCGATTACGCGTCCTGTCCGCTCGCACAGAAATCGTGACCGGCGCCTCGGTGAGCAATTCCACTTCCTGCCACTGACCGCAGCCGCCGCGATATTTGCCGGCGCCGCCGGAATCCTGAATGATTTCCTTCTTGGCAATGCGAATAGGCACCACGGTCTCGACCACCTCGACCGGCGTAACCGACGTGTTGGTTGGATACGCGATGCAGGAGATGCCGTCGGCCGTGGGACGCGCGCCCATGCTGCCCATGCAAAACAGGGTCTGCGAAAACGGCCGGCCGTCGTCGCGGGTGCCGCGCAGCACGATGATCGGCCGCGGCGCGCCGCATTCGGCGAGCACCCGCTCGGGCGCGATCTGCGCGAGCGCGCCGTAGACTGCTGTCACGACAAAGTGGCCGGTGGTGCTGCGCGCGCCGGTCGCCGCTGGAAACTGCGCATTGAGCAGAGACCTTTCCGGCGCCATCACAGTAATCGGCCGAAACGTCCCCTCGTTGTTGGGAACTTCCGGCGTCAATACCGATTTGATGGCGAACACACTGTACGAGTACGTGTAGCACCATGGCGAATTGATGCCGCTGCGCTGCTGGGGAGCGGTCCCGGTGTAATCGAGTTCGAGCCGATCCTTCAGCACCCGCAAAGCGACCTGAATTTTCAGCGGCTCATCGAAGCCGTCGGTGATCAGCGTGTGATGGTAAGTCCCCTGCGGCAATGCGCGGATGCGCCTGCGCATAGCCATCTCCGCGCGCTTCTGGATTTCATCCGCGAGCGCGGTGAGATCATTCAGCTCAAACTCGCGCATGAACTCGACGAGACGGCGCTGCGCGACTTCGCCGGCGGCGACCAGCGCGTTGAGATCCCCCAGCACTTCATCCGGGACCCGCACGTTGGTGCGTATGAGTTCGACAATATCCTCGGACCATTTGCCCGCGCGCGAGAGCCGGCACACCGGCAGGCGCAGGCCTTCCTCGTAGATTTCAGCCGCCGTCGCCGACAACGTCTTGCCGCCGATATCCGTCGCATGCGCGACCAGCCCGGCGAAGCCGACCAGCTTCCTGCGCAGAAAAACCGGCACCGCGATGTTGATATCCGGCAGGTGCCCGCTGCCCAGCCAGGGATCGTTGGTCATCACCACGTCGCCCGGCTGCCATTCCCGCGCGGGAAACCGCCGTAGAAAATGCTTCATCGTCAGGGGCAGCGTGCCGGTAAACGACGGAATCGACATCGTCGCCTGCGCGAGCGATCTGCCGCGGATGTCAAAGAGGACGCAGGTCAGGTCCTTGGACTCGCGCACGACCGTCGAAAACGACGTGCGCACGAGCGTGATCGCGGCTTCATCCGCGATGGAGTTAAGCCGGCTCCACATCACTTCCAGCGTGCCTGAATTTACAGTTGTGCGCATGGCTGCCCCTTATTTTTTGCTCATGATGAGATTGCCATAGGCGTCGACCTTGCAGTTTGATCCCGGCGGCACGATGACCGTGCATTCAGGTTCCTCGATGATGGCGGGTCCTTTGATCACTTCGCCGGGCCCGAGCAACGCGCGTTCATAGACATTGCACATCACCTGCTTTTTCGCATCGGCAAAAAAAGCCCG
>CAMBSS010000313.1 GCA_945870465.1 Bordetella parapertussis
TAAAACAAAGAGATGTATGCATAACCCCTCCCGATCCACAACCCTCTCCAATCGCTTTTCACTCCGCACTCATAACTCATAACTCCGCACTGCCCTTCACTGCCCCACTATCCCCGCCTTCTTCGCCAGCTGCGCCGCGACGCGCAACTGCGCGGCAATATAAGCGTCGGTCTGTGCTGGCAACGACGGCGCCGGTTGCGCGCCCAGCGTGCGCAGGCGTTGTTCGATCTCGGGCAGCACGAGTATGCGCGAGATTTCGCGATTGAGGCGGTTGATGATGGCGCGCGGCGTCTTGGATGGCGCGAGCATGCCGCCCCACGAATCCCATTCAAATCCGGGCAGGCCGGATTCAGCGATCGTCGGAATCTCGGGATAAATCGCGGAACGTTTTTTTGAGGTGGTCCCCAGCGCGCGCAGCTTGCCGTCTTTCACCAATGCCACCGAGCTCGCGACCGGCGCCATGGTGAACTGCACGCGGCCGGTGATCGCATCGGTGAGCGACTCGGGTATGCCCTTGTAGGGGACATGCACGACGTCGATGTTGGCGCTTTGCTTGAACATCTCGCCGGCGAAATGTGTGCCGCTGCCAGTGCCCGCCGATGAAAAATTGAACTGCCCCGGTTTGGATTTCGCGAGCGCGATGAACTCCTGCACGGTGGCTACACCAAGCGACGGCGTCACCACCAGGAGGTAGGTGGCCATCGCGGTCGTTGTTATAGCGGAAAGATCCCTGATGGTATCGTAAGGCAGGTTTGCGAATACCGCGGGCGATGTCAGGTGCGCAGACGACACCGACAAGAGCGTGTGCCCGTCGGGCGTCGCGTCGACCACGATCTTGGTGCCTATGGTGCTGCCCGCGCCGGGCCGGTTCTCGACCACCACTTGCTGATGCAGCGCTTCGGCGAGTTTGGGCGCGATCAGCCGCGCGTAGATATCCGGCTGCCCGCCCGGTGTGAAGCCGACCACGATGCGGATCGGCCGGATCGGATAGCTTGCGGTGTCATCGGCGCGCTGCGCGGACATGGCCATGCCTGCGTGCCACATGCTTGCCGTGGTGAATATCACGGCCAGTGATCTGTGCAACGTCACGCTGGGTTCCTCGCAATCCAGGGTTGCATAGCGTGTCTCCGGCTCATTTGGACGCTAGCATGTCCTTGATGCCGCGCATCGCCACGCAGTAGCCGAACACCCCGAACCCGGTTATCGTGCCGCGGCACACACGCGAAGCTTCCGACTCGCGGCCGCGCCGTGCCGGATTCGAAATGTGCAGTTCTATGGTCGGAAAGCGCACCTGCGATATCGCGCTCATCAGCGCCGGATGTCCCGTCGAGTAGCCAGCCGGATTGATGATCGCCGCATCCACGCCGCCGTCATGCGCAGCGTAAAACTTGTTGATGACTTCGCCTTCGATGTTGGAATGAAAAATATCGATTTCGACACCGAGCTCGGATGCGTACTTGCGGATGTGCTCGTCATATTGCGCCAGCGTCATTGGTCCGAAGACATCGATCTGCGCCTTGCCGCGCATGTTCATGCCCGCGCCGTGCACGATCAACAGTTTTGTCATGGTGGGTTGCTCCTTTTGTTACCGGCAAATGATTGGACTCCGCACGATTGCGGTGACACAGGCATATGTTAGTTCATATGTTCGCGGGTCGGGGGAAGTTCCATCTGGTCAAATCGCGTGCAGGAAACCGATTGCATATGGGTGTGTGTCGTGCCCGGACTTGAACGCCAGCACCATGCGCTGCCCATACGGAAACCGTCCCCTTGTTGCATGCGGGCGTTACAATGAACCGCAAAATCAACAACAAAAGCCGGGAGAGATTTGTGGTCAGCGGAAGCCGCGGCGCGTGAAAAGAGCGACGCTTTGCTGGCGAGCGCCGGCTGGCACGTGTGCGACGCGGCCGCTGCCAACATTCATGCGGCGCGCGGCGTCGCCATCCGCGAATTCCCGTTGCCCGGCCATGGCTTTGCCGATTACCTTCTGTATGTGGATGGCAAGGCTGCGGGCGTGATCGCGGCCAAGAAAGAAGGCGTCACGCTGTCCGGCGTTGAAACACAGTCCGCCAAATACACCAAAGGCCTGCCTGCGGGCCTGCCCGCATGGCGCAAGCCGCTGCCGTTTTCGTATCAGTCCACCGGCGTTGAAACCCGGTTTACGAACGGACTCGCCCCCGACCCGCGCTCGCGTCCGGTATTCGCCTTTCACAAGCCCCAATATCTGGCGCGCCTGCTGGATGAGGCGCAATCCTTTGATGCCGCACAGCCGCTGGGCACGGGCGATGCGCCGGTGTTGATTGCTGCGGATGCCGCCGCCGAGCGGCGCGGCCCAACCTTTCTGGCGCGCATGGCACACATGCCGCCACTGATCGAGACCGGCCTGTGGCCGGCGCAGGGCAAAGCCATCAACAATCTGGAAGCTTCGCTCGCCGCCAACAAGCCGCGCGCCCTGATCCAGATGGCCACCGGCTCCGGCAAAAGCTTCACCGCGATTTCGTTTATCTACCGGCTGATCAAGTTTGCCGGCGCGCGGCGCATCCTGTTTCTGGTGGATCGCGGCAATCTCGCCGGCCAGACGCTGAAGGAATTCCAGCAATACGACTCGCCCTACAACAACTTCAAGTTCACCGAGGAATACATCGTCCAGCGCCTGCAGGGCAACACGCTCGACACCACCGCGCGCGTTTGCATCTGCACCATCCAGCGCATGTATTCCATGCTGCGCGGCAAGGACTTGCCCGAGGATCTCGAAGAAGTGTCCGCGGATTTTCTCCCGCCCCTTTCGATGGGGACACCCGGACGGGTGCAAGGGGAGGGCCGGGGTGGGGATGGGGGGGTGTTCGCCCGCCCCGACCCGCTCGAATACAACCCGGCCTTTCTCATCTAAAGCTTCGATATCAACGTCACTGACGAATGCCACCGCTCCATCTATAACCTGTGGGCGCAGGTGCTGGAATACTTTGACGCCTATCTGATCGGCCTCACCGCCACGCCCAGCAAACAGACATTCGGCTTTTTCCGGCAGAACCTCGTAATGGAATACAGCCACGAAATGGCCGTCGCTGACGGTGTCAACGTCAATTACGACGTTTACCGCATCCGCACCCGCATCACCCAGGCCGGATCGGAAGTCGAGGCAGGCTACTCCG
>CAMBSS010000314.1 GCA_945870465.1 Bordetella parapertussis
AGAAGGCGGAGAGCACAGGACGGTTGCGGCGGGTACCCGCGGCCCGTGTTCGCGTGTAGCGGTCGGTGTGAGGCGATTCGGGTCGATGCAGGGTTCGAATGGTCATCGAGAGGGGGAGATTTCTCAGCAAACACCGCTCGATTGACCGCTTCCGGGGCCGGCGATAGAGTTGCGGACAGTGAAAAGAGGCGTTTAAATTTCCTATTCGCCGCTACCGCACCGGATAGAAGCGGTATATTGACCGTTTCGCGAAACGCTGAATAGGCTAGTCCATGAACAATCCGTTACCTGTTTCCGCACGCCCTCTACCCGCGGTGATCTTTGGTCTGGCGGCATTGGCCGTGCCAGTGCAGGACGCGTCGGCGCAAACCTATCCGTCGAAACCCGTGCGCCTGATCGTCAGCCTCGCGCCCGCCGGGGGCATGGACGTGACCTCCCGCATGTTCGCGCAAAAGCTGGGCGAGCGTCTGGGCCAGCAGGTGGTGGCCGAGAACCGGCCCGGCGCGGGCGGGGCGGTCGGCGGCGAGCTCGTCGCCAAAGCGCCGCCGGACGGGTACACGCTGCTCACCGCAAGCATCGCTTACGCGGTGATACCGAGTTCGCATAAAAACCTGCCGTACGACCCGGTGCGCGATCTGACGCCGGTTGCCGTCATGGTGAATGCGGCGAATATGCTGGTCGTGCATCCGTCGCTGCCGGTGAAATCGGTGAGGGATCTCATTGCGTTCGCAAAAGCCCATCCGGGCGCGCTCAGCTACTCGTCGGGCGGCAACGGCGCGGCGGCGCATCTGATGCTGGAGGCGTTCAAGCTCGCGACCAGCACGGACATGCTGCATGTTCCCTACAGGGGCACCGGGCCCGGGACGGTTGATCTGTTGGCGGGGCGGATTTCGCTCACGACGACGGGCGTCGCATCGTCACTTGATTACGTCAAGCAGGGCAAACTGCGCGCGCTGGCGACGACTGGCGCCAAGCGCTCGCCTGCGTTCCCGGAGTTGCCGACGATCGCCGAGGCGGGCGTGCCCGGCTACGCGGTAGACAATTGGTACGCAGTGTTCGCACCCGCTGCGACGCCAAAGGAAGTGCTCGTGCAACTGAACGGGGAGGTCATCAGGATTTTCCACGCCCCCGACCAGAAGGAACGCCTTGCCGCGCTTGGGCTCGAACCCGCCGGCGAGCCGCTGGCCAACACCAACGCATACATCAGATCCGAGATCGCGCGCTGGGCGAAGGTCGTAAAAGCCGCGAAGATCGTGGTGGAATGAAAACCCTCGGCCCTTGCCGCTACTATATGCCGTCCGCGGCCGTGCGTTCCGCCACGAATCCGCCATTGCCGGGAGATGCGTTTGAAAATTGACGACGGTTCATGGAGTTTGAGCGCTGCCGAAGCCAAGCGCATGCAGCAGCGGCCCGACGCGTTCGGCACGCGCGGGATGGTTTGCTCCGCGCACCCGGTGGCGGCATTCATCGGGCTCAGCATCCTGCAGCGCGGGGGCAATGCGTTTGACGCCGCGATCGCCGTGGCCGCCGCGGAAGGTGTGGTTCTGCCCATGAAATGCGGTCTCGGCGGCGATGCATTCGTTGTGCTGCACGACGCGCGTAAACGCGAGACTGTCGGATTCAACGGCAGCGGCGTAGCCGCGGCAGGCGCCACTGCCGACTACTACCGCAGCCTCGGCCATAAAACGATGCCGCTGAACGGTGTGCATGCCGCCAGCGTCCCGGGCGCGGTCTCCGTCTATGAAGCGCTGTGGAAGCGTTACGGCAGCCTCGACTGGGCCGAGCTCTGGGCGCCCGCGATCCGTCTCGCCGAGGAAGGCGTGGCGATCACGCAGTACATCAGCGCACGATTCACCGATCGCGCGGAAACGCTCGCCACCTTTCCCTACTCGGCCGCGCAATACCTGCCCAACGGCCGCGTTCCGGCAGCCGGCGAGCGCTGGACGGCACCGAACCTGGCCAAAACCCTGCGCAGCGTGGCAAAAGGCGGCGCCGACGCGTTCTACCGCGGCGAGATCGCCGAACAGATGCTCGCCTTCCTGAAGCGGGAAGGCCAGACCTTCACCGCCGACGATTTCGCGCAGCAACAGGCGGTCAGCTATACGCCGATCGCCACGCAATACCGCGGCGCGACGGTATATGCCACGGCCCCGCCGTCGCAGGGCTTTCTGGTGCTCGAGCAGCTCAACATCATTGAAGGCTACGACCTCGGCAAGCTGGCGCCCTACAGCCCCGAGCGCATGCATCTCCTGATCGAAGCGAAAAAACTCGCGTTCGCCGACCGCAACCGCTATGCCGGCGATCCGGCGTTCGTGAGGTGGCCGCTCGACACGCTGATGTCGAAGTTACACGCCTCAGCCCGCCGCGCGGAGATCGACCCCGCACGCGCGCGCTGGCCCGACGGTGCGCTGGTGCCCGAGCACGCCGGAGACACGAGCTACTTTGCCGTGGCGGATGGCGACGGCAACGCCATTTCCTTCATCCACAGCCTGTCGAACGCCTTCGGTTCTTGTGTCGTCGCGGGCGAGACGGGCATCACGCTCAACAACCGGGCGGGCCGCGGCTTCAGCCTTGATCCGGACCATCCGAACTGCATCGCGCCGGGGCGCCGCACGATGCACACGCTGAATGCCTACATGGTCCATCGCGACGGACAGCCGTGGCTGGTGGGCGGCACGCCGGGCGGCGACCAGCAGGTGCAATGGAATGTCCAGATGATCAGCAACATCATCGACCACGGCATGTCGCCGCAGGAATCCGCAGAGGCGCCTCGCTTCCACAGCTTTCCGGGAACCGACCCGGTTAATCTTGGGCGCCCCCAGGTCGTCAAAATAGACGAGCGCATACCGGAAGCCGCCCGAGAGGCGCTGGCACGGATGGGTCATACGGTCGAAACGCTACCGGCGTGGAGCGGCGGCGGTGCCATGCAGCTCATCCAGATCGATCGCGAGCGCGGCGTGCTGTGCGGCGGCACCGACCCGCGCCCCGGCGGGATCGCGTTGGGGTTATGAATCGCTGAGACGTTGGTCGGGCAGGGCTGGGCGCGTTCTGCACCACGGTTTTCCCTAAAATCGCCGGCTTTTTCGCCCTTACTGCGTAGCCCGTTCATGGACCTGAAACAG
>CAMBSS010000315.1 GCA_945870465.1 Bordetella parapertussis
GTCACCGATTTCGAAGACAGCTGTTACGGGATCAACCACGCGCGCGTCGGCTCACAACTGGCGCAGACCTGGCTGTTGCCGGAACACATCTGCCACGCCGTCATGTGGCATCACCGCTATGTAACGGCCCCGGACGCGGTCAAAATCCCGGTCACGAGCAGCCGGCATATCGCGCTGGCGCTCGCCGCCGAATCTTTATACGCCAGACATAAAATGGGCACCCGCAGCGCGGAGTGGAAGAAGGGCGCCGATTTCGCGCTGGCAACCCTCGGCATCACCGAAGCGGAGTTCGCCGCCGCCGGCGAGCGGGCGATCAAGGAATACGCGCTGTCGCAATAAGCGGATAGTCGCTAAGGTTGGCGCAGCCGCAAACGCTTACGGGTCTCTGGTCTACGGTGTGTCAACGGGCCGCATTGCCCCGCAGGCCTACCTCCTTGAATAGCGCCGACCATTTCGCGATCTCCGTCCGGATTCTCGCGGCAAGTTTCGCGGACGTGCTGCCGGCGGCCTGGTCCCCTTCATGGGAAAGCGGCTGAACGCCGCCTGTAGTTAGCGTACTCTCGGCTCACTGCAGCGGAACTCGGCGCGTCGGATATCAGTTCGCCGGACGTCATGGCGTCCATCCAGAAAGCCAACGCGTCTTTCCAGCAGGTCGTGCAGGTGGGGAACAAGCTGGTTGCCGCCTATCACGAGCTCATGAATATGTAGGCGTAAGTTCTCTGGCTCGCCCGCGAGGCAGCCGGGCGCCGATTTCGTTCTGGTTGTGGGAAATTGCTAATTTATTAAGAATACGTCAAAATAATACGTATATTCATCATATTTTGATGTATAAATCAAATGCAAACCCTGCAAGAACTCGGTGCGGCGATCGCGGCCAAGCGTCAAGCTTTGGGCCTTAAGCAAGGTGCCGTCGCGACACAGGCCGGCATAACCCAGGAATTGCTCTCGCGCGTTGAGCGCGGACGCCTGAGCGAATTCGGCGCGCGAAAACTGCTTGCTGTATTGGCGGTGCTCGGGCTGGAGCTGCAGTTCACCGCGGCCGGTGCATCCGGCTCACTTGATGAATTGCGCAAGGAGCGGGGCGGATCGTGAAGCTGGCGGTCCATGTTCTCGGGCGCGAGGTTGCCATCCTGGAACAGGTGGGCGACTTCAAGAGCGTGTTGACCTATCACGCAGGAACGGCCGTCGATGATTTGGTGTCGCTCACGATGCCCGTGCGCACGGAATCCTACGGCTGGGACGACCAGTTGCCCCCGGTCTTCCAGATGAACCTGCCGGAAGGCTATTTACTGCAGGTGCTGCAGGAACAGTTCGGTCCGCATGTCGGCGCGAGTCCCGCAGCCCTGTTATCGGTGATCGGCCGCAATATGGTGGGCCGTCTTCAGGTGGCCGCGCCTGGCGCAAAGCTCGATGCACCCGCCAAGCCAGTGGAAGTCCAGGCACTCCTGCAGGGCGACAATGCCGAAGAAGCTTTTGCCGAATTGGTCCGCGAGCATGCGACCAGCGGCGTTTCGGGCGTGGTGCCCAAGTTTCTCGATGCGCAGAAGGAAAGCATCAAATTCAGCCCGCACAAAAAAGCGACGCTGCTCACACGCCGTCACATTATTAAAGGCTCATCGGGCAAGCTGCCCTTCGCGGCGCTAAACGAATATTTCTGCATGCAGGTGGCCTCCCAGGTGATGGCCACGGCCAGGACTCAAGTGTCGAAGGATGGCATGGCCCTCGTTGTCGATCGCTTCGATGTAGACGAGCACGGACAACCCCATTCCGGCATGGAAGATTTCTGTGCGTTGCTGGGTTTGCGCCCCGCCGCAAAGTACGACACCACGTGGGAGCGCATCGCAAAAGCCGTGCGTGACCATGTTCCGGGCCCGCGGCAAAGAGAGACCTTTCACCAACTGGTCACGATCCTGCTGTTAACGTATGCGCTGCGCAACGCTGATTGTCACGCCAAGAATCTTGCGCTGCTCTACACCAGCCGCAAGGACGTGTATTTGTCGCCTGCGTACGACATGTTGACGACCTCGCCGTATGCGGGTTATCAGAACAGTCCGCCGGCCATCAGTTTCATGGGAAAAAAGACCTGGGCGCCGGGGACGACACTCCAGCGCTTCATTGCGGCCACCTTTGGCATTGCCGTAAAAAAGCAGGTGAACATCGTCGAGGCTATCGGCGACGCAGTGTCCGCGACCGCGGTGCAGGTTCGTGAAGCCATGGCCGCGCATCCCGGCTTCGTGGATATCGGCAAACACATGCTGATCGCCTGGCAGGAAGGCGTCTCGGGCCTGCGTAATTCCCGCACCTACGCCATGAGCGAATGGAACCGCAGTGAAGCGCTGACAGGCTTCTCGAAACCGCGCAAGCTGAAGAACCCGAAGAAGGCGGCAATCGGGCGCTCTGAATTGCTAAAGAAGAGATGAGTGTTCGTTCCAGCAGGTCGTGCAGGTGGCGTGAGGCATGGTGTCCCTCCGGTTAGCGCACGCATTTTGCACGCGAAAAACCGCCTCTAAGCGCCTGGATTGTTGTCCATCTCGCGCGAATATTATCCGGATCAATATGTAGCGCCGGTCCGACCGCGGCGGCACGCGGCAATGCCGAGGATGGAAACCCGCGCGTGCTCATGGCGCTTTTCGCATCCATGGCGAACATCCAGCCGATACACGTGCCCTACAAGGGCGGCGGGCCGATGGCCGCGTCGCTCATGTCGGGTGAAACTCAATCGGCCGTTGCGACTGTCGGCTCCTCGCTTCCGCCGCTGGCGCTCGGGCGGGTGCGCGCGTTGGGCGTGACTTCAGCGCGGCGCTCGAGCATCTTGCCGAACGTGCCGACGATCGCCGAATCAGCGGGCCAGAAGGTACCGGATCGCAAACCGGCTAAGGATTGCAGATTCAGTGAATTGAGCGTTTGGGTATCGCGATTGGAATCGAACCGTCAAGACGGCCAGAGAAGCCAGCGTGCACCCAAGCCAGATTCTGTATTAGCCGTCTTTCCGCCGGTCTAGACTACATCACCGGAATCGAAATCGGCGCTTCCTGCATCCGCAAAATAGTTTGAGTCGTTCTGTAATTCAGTAGACTCTTCATTGTTCGCCGCGATTTTGTTGGCTTCTGACGGCGGTGGA
>CAMBSS010000316.1 GCA_945870465.1 Bordetella parapertussis
ATCGACCTGCGATTCGCCAGAGCCCACCGCGGCAACGTCACCGACGATTCCCGGCGCGACGGCAGGTTGTTGCTTGACGCTATGCTGCGGTTTTGAAAAAGAGATGGGCATCAAAGAACATTTCGTGGGTTTGCGTCGGGTAGGCCAGCCGCCAGAATGCGCAACTGGCGCACAGCTTCATGTGCTGTTGCGCGCTAAACCCGTGCCGGGAACCCGCACTTTTCCGCAGCCCCACGCCCGCCGCTGCCGCAAGTTTTATCGAGAACATCGCCGACTGTTCAGTGCTTGCATTTTTGTCGCAGCCAAACAGTGCTAAGGCGTACACGGCACGCCGCCCAGCTGGCCCTGGTGCTGGCGGGTGTGTCCATGGCAACCGGCGCGACAGAATTTAAATTTGGCGACGCGATCGAAGGTAGCCTAAACGGCACTGCGACAGCGGGCACCATGATCCGCACCGAATCCGCAGATCCTGCCCTGCTCGGCACCCTCTCCCCCGGACGCGTGGGCCTTCCGCCCGGGCAACTGTCCGGCAACGCTGGCGGCAACGATCTAAACTTCAAACGTGGCCGCCCGGTTTCCACAGTAGCGAAGACAACGCTCGACCTCGAACTCCGGCGGGCGAACATCGGTTTTTTCGCGCGCACAAAAATCTGGTACGACTTCGAACTAAAGGACGGTGACCGCGCCTACGGCAATATCCCGAACAGCTTTCGCCAAAACGCGCCGCTCAGCGACAACGGCTTCGATGCGGCCGCGAAATTCAGCAATGCCCGACTCGCCGACGTTTATGGTTTCGGCCACTTCAATCTCGACGGGAGCACACCGCTCGACGTTCGCGTCGGGCGGCAGGCGCTGAAGTGGGGCACCGCGCAGTTCATCGGTGGCGGGATCGACGTAATCAATCCCGCCGACATCCCGGCCCAGCAGCGTCCGGGCGCACTGGCTGAGGAAGGCAAGGTTCCCGTCGGCCTGCTCTACGCAAATCTCGGCAGCGGCAAGGCCTGGGGCGTCGACGGCTTTATCCAGTACGAATTCCGGCCGGCGATATACCCCGGTTGCGGCACGTTCTATGCGATAGCTAATTTTTTGGCCACTGGCTGCGGCTATGTATCAGTCGTGCGGTCGATAGATGATCCAACCACACTGGCCAGCGGAATTTATCCCAAACGCACTGCCGACATCCTTGCGCGTGACTCGGGTCAATACGGGATATCAATGCGCTACAGTGCCGATACGCTGAATACGGATTTTCGCGCGTACACGATGACCTATCACAGCAGAATGCCGACGATTAGAGTGTTCAATGCCAATATCGCAGGCGGTTATGGGGCGACCGTGAGCGAGCGCCTAACCGACCCGAACGGTGTTCGTTTTGCGCTCGTCTACCCAGAAGATATCCGACTCTATGGGTTGAGCTTCGATACCAAGATCGATCCGGCGACGCGCCTGTTCGGCGAACTGGCGTGGCGTCCCAATCAGCCGCTCGGACTGAATAGCGCCGACCTGATCAGCGCCTTTGTCGCGCGACCGGCAACCTCGGCACTTAATCTAAGCAAGAACACCAATGCCCTTGCGCCGGGCAGCACCTTCGATAGCTTTGACCGCTTCGCTGTCACCACGGCGAGCTTTGGCGGCAGCAGGGCTTTTCGCAACGCGCTCGGCGCATCGGAAGTCGTGCTGCGGGGGGAAATCGGCTTGAGCCATGTCGCCGGCCTGCCAGACCCGGGCGCACTGCGTTATGGTCGTTCGGACGACTACGGCGTTGCCGCCATTAATGGCGTGGCCTGCACAGACACCACGCCAGCCCAAAAATCCTGCGCGCGCGACGGCTTCGTGACAACCAAGGCGTGGGGTTACCGGCTGCGTCTTGCCGCAAACTATGCAGGCGCATTCCTCGGTGCCGACCTCAAACCTTCGCTCGGCTACGCGCACGATGTTGACGGTTATTCCCACGACGGCACTTTCCAGAAAGGCCGCAAGATCCTGCGGCCGGGCTTGCGGGCAGACTGGGGCAAGAAATATTTCGCCGATCTCCAGTACACCACCATCGCCGGCGGCAAATACAACACGCAAATCGATCGCGACAACGTGAGTTTGGTGGTCGGCGTCAATTTCTAGGCACGCGCCGGAAACCGACGCGGCGAGAAACCGCAAGATTGCCAGGAACGATGATTACCCTAGCGTGCGCGAACCGTCACGAAGGTCGCTCGTATCCTTCCTCACGATGAAATGAGTCGAATTTTCGCTTCATGCTTTTCTATGCTGAAATAATTGATGCTGCATGCTGAGTGTTAGCGCAAGTCCAGAACAACCCCGTCCAACTGCGCCAACATGATACGGTTCTCTTTGCCTAAGCTGATGATGGCTGCTGCCAACACTAAATTCAATTCATACTGAGCTACCCGCTTGGCTTCAACTGATGGCGCCATGATGAACATGCGGTTATTAACCGTGCCACCTTGGAACTCCACCATCTCGCCATTGGCTGCAGCGACTATGAAAGTCGTCAGTTTGTCTGTGAACTCCACTTTTGCAGCCTTGAACAGCACGGAAGGTGGCGCTGAAGCTTCGATGGACGTAGTGGTTTGATTTTGTTCAAAGGCGACGCTCGCTAAGGTGGTGTTTCCTTCACCGCCTTGCAAAATAGTGACTGCCAACACACCGCTTCGCGCCAGAGCTACGGGCGCTGCTACTGGCGTAGGCGCTGTCATCGATGTGGACTGCGCTTGGGTTTGATTTGAGCCCATCACGGTGTTCTCAGCAGATGGCGATTTTTCTAGGGGCTCGGGTTTGATTTGTAGGTCCAGTGAGGCCGCACCGGCACCCGCTTTTGAGCTGCTGAGTCCAGCGACCTGATCAAGCACGCGTTTAACGGCATCGGCGTCGCTATCCGGCACGCTAGCACTGGTCACCGTGAGCGTGCCGTTCACTAAATTAAAGCTGTAATTCCCTGCCGCCAAATTGCCTGCGCCTGAGGTGATCACGGCAGTGCCAACAGGTGTGGCGGTGGTCGCTGTGGTGGTCGCCACACCAGCGCCGGTGACACCCGATGTGGCGAGTGATTCACCTCCCACAAAGCCACTGACAACACTGGTCAAGGCTGGGACG
>CAMBSS010000317.1 GCA_945870465.1 Bordetella parapertussis
ACCAACCGTGTTGCCCGCGAACTATCGATCATTACCTTGGCTAAACTCTTGTGTGCCCAGCAGTCACTAACATTGACCGATGTCGCAATCCGGGCGCTCAATGAACGGCTCGGATTACGAACATGAAAAGCCGGGGTAACATCAGGGGTGAGGGGGCGGATTGAAAACTTTTTTGCTATGAACCGAAAAGGTATTGCTTCCGCTCACCCCGGCCCTCTCACCACTGACGTGGGGCGAGGGGGCGTTTGTGAGGCGGCTTCAGGGCTGTTACTTCGCGCAGCAGCTCTTCTGATTGCAATGGGCCTTGTTTCCGCGGCGCACGCGCAGTCGTGGCCGGTCAAGCCGATACGCCTGGTCGTCGCCACCGCGCCGGGCGGCGGCTCCGATTTTGTCGGGCGATTGATCGGCGCACGGCTTACAGATGTGCTCGGCCAGCAGGTCGTCGTCGAGAACCGCGCCGGCGCGGGCAGCACGCTGGGCTACGAGTTCGGCATGCGCGCGGCGCCCGACGGCTACACTCTGAGCATCATCACGCCGAGCTACTCGATCAATCCCAGCCTCTATCCGCTCAAGTTCGACGCAGCCACCGACTGCACGCCCATCATCAAGCTCGCAAGCGGGCCTTACGTGGTGGTCGTGCACCCGTCTTTGCCGGCGAAAAACATCCGCGAGCTGATCGCGCTGGCGAAAGCGCGGCCGGGACAGATTGCCTACGGTAGCAGCGGGCAGGGCGCGATCGTGCATCTCACCACTGAGCTTTTCCTCTACATGGCGCACGTGCAGATGACGCACGTGCCGTACAAGGGCGGCGGCATCGCGCTGAGCGACGTCATCGCCGGCCAGATCCAGCTAGTGTTCGCGACTTCACAGACCGGACTGTCGCAGGCGAAGGCCGGGCGCGTGCGCGCTCTCGCGGTGATCACGCCCGAGCGCATCGCCGCCGAGCCCAACCTGCCGACTATTGCGGAATCCGGCGTGCCCGGTTACGAAGTCACCAACTGGCACGCGCTGATCGGGCCGAAAGGGCTGCCGCGCGCGGTGGTCGAACGCCTGCACGCCGAGACGGCGAAAATACTGAAGCAAAAAGACATGGAGGAGCGCATGCAGAGCGACGGTATCGCGCCCGCCGGCGGCACACCCGAGCAGCTGCACGAGCACATCCGCAAAGAGATCGCGCAGTGGAAGCAGGTCGTCACGCAGGCGGGCATCAAGATCAACTGAGGCTGTGGGGGCGCGAGGTCGTGAGAGCGTGAGGGCTTGGACCGATCCAGATTTACGCCCTCACGCTCTCCCGCCCGCGCGGTCCTTCAATGTCCTTGAAACACCGGTTTGCGCTTCTCGGTGAACGCGTCGCGGCCTTCGATGTAATCCTTGCTCGCGAAGCAGTTGTCGACCATGTGGTTGCAGCGGTCGACGTCGCGCTCGGCTTCGTCTTTCGCCATCTCGATCACGCTGCGCTTTACGGCGGCGATCGTGAGCGGCGCGTTGCCGCTGATGGTGGCGGCGTAATCGAGCACGTATTTTTCCAGCTCATCAACCGGCAGCATGCGGTTGATGAGCCCCATCATCAGCGCTTCCTGCGCGGTGAACTGGCGGCCGGTGTAAAAAATCTCCGCGGTGAACGACGGGCCGACCAGGTTCTCCAGCTGCTTCAAACGCTCGTAGCGGTAGCCGACGCCGAGCTTGGCGGCAGGCACGCCGAAGCGTGAATCGTCGGACGCGATCCTCATATCGCAGCAGACCGCGGTGCCCATGCCGCCGCCAAAACAGAAGCCGCGGATCATCGCGATGGTGGGCTTGGGAAATTCCGTCAGCAGTTTCACCGTGCGGTTGGAGGCTGCGTTGTAAGCTTCCATTGCTTCGGCGGTGGCGCGCTTTTCCTTGAATTCTGAAATGTCCGCGCCGGAAATGAAGGCCTTGTCGCCGGCGCCTTTGAGGATCACCACGCGAACCGCCGGATCGTGCGCGTAGGCTTCGAGCGCGTCGCCCATCGCCATCGTCATGGACATCGACATCGCGTTGCGCTTGTCCGGGTTATTGATGATGAGCCAGCCGATGGCGCCTTCTTTGCGGGCGATCAGTTTTTCGGTTGAGGTTTCCATGAGAGCGTCCTTTTTAGGGTGAAAACGGGCAGTGTAACCAATATATAATCACGCGGTGCAGCGACGGGTATACGCAACACCGGTACAACAATCATTGGGGAGATTAAATTGCGCTTGGGAATTCTGGGTTTTGGAGAAGCGGGTCTGCGCTTTGCGCAGGATCTGTCGCAGGCCGGGCTGACGGACATCGTGGCCTACAGCAGATCTGGTGCGAAAGAGGCGCCCGACGGTCCGCTGCACGCACAGGCCGCTGCAGCGGGTGCGCAGCTGGTGAAAGCGCCGCGCGCGCTGTGCAAGAACACCGACGTCATCCTCGCGCTCACGCCCGGCAAGGCCGCGTTGGCGGCAGTGCGCTCGGTGCAAAAGCATCTGCACCCCGAACAAATCTATGTCGACATGAGTTCCGGCGCGGTCAAGACCATGGAGCAGGCGGCGCAGATGCTGGAAGGCAAGGCGCGCTTTGTCGATGCGGCAATCATGAGCCCGGTGCCGCTTAACGGCATCAAGGGCGTAGTGGCTGCTTCCGGCGCCGATGCCGAAGCGTTTCGCGCGCTGCTGGAGCCGTACGGCATGAACGTGAAAGTCGTCGGTAACAGGCCGGGTGGCGCCAGCGCGATGAAACTGATCCGCAGCGTCTGCATGAAAGGGCTTTCCGCGGTGCTGCTCGAATCGCTGGAGGCAGCAGAGCGTTACGGCGTGCTCGAAGCGACCGCGATCGACCTCGCGGCTTCGTTCGACGAACGGCCGTTCATGCAGAACATGAAACGCTATGTTTGCGGCACGGCAGTGCATGCGGAGCGCCGCGTGCATGAAATGGCCGACGCGCTTGCCCTGCTCGATGCGCTCGGCTCGTCGAACCGCATGACCAAAGCCACGCGCGGCAAGCTCGTCGACATCGCCAAAATGGGCCTGCGCGAAAAATTCAACGCGCGCGAGCCGGATACGATTGCAGCGGTACTCGAGGCTATCGTCGCGCTCAAACCAGCGTAAGATTCGGGTTTACT
>CAMBSS010000318.1 GCA_945870465.1 Bordetella parapertussis
GCCTCGCTGCGGCATCGAGGAGAAAACCATGAAACGCATTCTGATCGCCGGTTCATTCGCGCTGTTGGCGTCTGGTGTTTTTGCGCAGTCCGTGTTTGCGCAAACATATCCCGCGCGCCCTATCCGCATCCTGGTCGGTTTCGCGCCCGGCGGCGCCGCCGACGTCACGGCGCGCATCCTTGGCGAGAAATACACCGCAGCTATGGGCGTGAACGTCGTCGTCGACAATCGCACCGGCGCTACCGGCATTATCGCCACCGACATCGTCGCCAAGTCCGCGCCCGACGGCTATACGCTCGGCCTGTTCGCGCTGTCCTTCGCCATCAACCCGAGCATACGCAAGCTGCCTTACGACACGGCACGCGATTTCACGCCAATCACGATCACCGCCACGGTGCCGCTGGTGCTGGTCGTGACCAACAGCCTGCCGACGCGCTCGGTGAAAGAGTTGATCGACTTGGCGAAAGCAAAGCCCAACGGGCTGAGCGTTGCTTCGAGCGGCGTCGGCAGTTCGCCGCATCTGACGGCCGAGCTCTTTCAGTTGATGACCGGAACGAAAATGCAGAACATCGCCTACAAAGGCAGCACACAGGCGCATCCGGACCTGATCGGCGGCCAGGTGCATTTAATGTTCGACACTATCGTCTCGACCACGCCGCTCATCAAGGCCGGGCGGCTGCGCGCGCTCGGCGTCACGTCTAAAGGCCGCGCCGCCGAATTCCCCGACGTGCCGGCCATTGGCGAAAGCGTGCCCGGCTACGAGTCGACTTCCTGGGGCGTATTGATCGCGCCGGCAAAAGTACCGCCCGCCATCATCGAGAAACTCAACAAGGAGACGGTACGCGCGCTGCACCTGCCGGACGTGAAGGAAAAGATGGCGCGACTCGGCGCCGAGGTGGTCGGCAATACGACGGCGGAAGCGCGCAAGTTCCTGCATGACGAAGTCGAGAAGTGGGCCAAGACCGTCAAGGCAGCCGGCATCACGATGGAGCAATAGTGGCCGTCGAACTCAAGGTGTTGTGCTCCAACACCGCGCACGCGCTGCTGAGCGCACTTGTGCCGCTGTTCGAGCGCGCCTCGGGCCACCGGGTCGCACTCGAGTACGCGAGCGCAAGCATCGTGGCCGAGCGCATACGACAGGGCGAGACCGCCGACGCGACGGTGCTCGCCGGACCGGTGATGGACAAGGCTCTCACAACAGGTGCGATCGCGCGCGCCAGCCTTACCGCCATCGCGCGCTGCGGCATCGGCGTCGCAGTACGCACCGGCACGCATCACCCAGACATAGGCACGGTCGACGCGTTCAAGCGCGCGCTCGCCGCGGCGCAATCGGTCGCCTACACCGAGGCCGGGGTCAGTGGAATATACTTTGCCGGCCTGATCGAGCGCCTCGGCATGGCGGCAGAAATCAAGGCGAAGGCGCGCACGCGGCGCGGCGGCCTGATCGCGGAACTCGTTGCGAACGGCGAGGCCGAAATCGCTGTGCAACAGATTCCCGAGCTGATTCCGGTGAAAGGCATAGACATCGTCGGCCCATTGCCGCCGGAACTGCAGAACACCACGCTCATTTCAGCGGGCGTTTTCGTCAATGCGCAGCAACCTGCAGCGGCGGCGGATTTCCTGAAATTTCTGACGACGCCGGATACCGCGGACGTTTACCGCGCTAACGGATTCGAGTTCGGCGCGGGCTGAATACCAGTCGAAAACTTTCTAGAAGCAGCCTCAAAAACTATTTGGAACCGCCGATGAACGCGGATAAACGCAGATATGCTCAGTGTAATCGGTGTCTGTTCCGGGACAGATCTGGAGTCATGTCGGCGTTAATCGGCGTTGATCGGCGCTTGCTTGTCCGAGTTGTGTTTTGAGATGGGTTCTAGTCGCCGACCAACCCTGCTTCCTTGACGACCTTCGCCCATTTGACGGTCTCAGTTTTTACATAGGCGACGAAAGCCTCGGACGTCGACGGCATGACGTCTATGCCCTGGTCTTCCATGCGCGCTTTGAGGTCGGGCGAACTCAGGACCTTGACCAGTCCCGCATTGAGCTTGGCGTGGACGGCCTTCGGCAGACCGGCCGGCGCGCAGATACCGTACCACGACGAGACGTCATAGCCCGGCACGCCGCCTTCCGCAAAGGTCGGCACTTCGGGTGCGCGCGGCGCGCGTTTTGCACTGGTGACACCGATGCCGGTCACGCGCCCTGATTTCACCGCCGCGAGCGGCCCGCCCGGCAGATTGCCCACGGAAAGCGGTATCTGTCCGCCCATCACGTCGGCTAGCGCAGGCGCCGCGCCTTTGTACGGCACGTGCACGATGTTGATGCCGGTCATCGACTTCAGCAGTTCGATCGACAGATGCGGCGAAGCGCCGACGCCAGACGAGCCGAAGCTCAGCTTGCCGGGGTTCGCCTTCGCATACGTCACCACGTCGCCGACGTTCTTGAACGGCTGGGACGGATGCGCCATGAACAAATTGGGCGTCGAGCCGACCATCGAAAGAAACGAGAAATCCTTGATGTGATCGTACGGCAGCTTGATGCGCGCCGGCGTGATGCCGTGCGAGCCTATGGTGCACAGCATGATGGTGTAGCCGTCGGGCGTTGCGCGCGCCGTAATCTCTGTGCCGACGGCGCCGCCCGCGCCGGGACGGTTGTCGACCAATACCGTCGCACCCCACAGGTCGGCGAGCGCGCCGGCAACGTAACGGGACGCGAGGTCAGTACCACCGCCCGGCGCGTAGCCGACGATCAACCGTATCGGCTTGGTCGGATAATTCGTCTGGGCCGCCGCCGGTAAAGCGCAGCAGACCGACATTGCAGACATGCAGACGATAGCGTGCCGTGAATTCATTTTTCTCCTCCCTTGTCTATCCCTTGTGCCGCCTTGCCGGCGGTCTGATTGCAATATTAGCGCGAATTACCCAAGAGTCCATAACACCATGAAACGCGTGATGCGCTGTCACGATTTTGGCTCAGGGCTAGAAGAAAGTCTCGCGGCTTAGTCATTCTAAGCAAGAGGCTTTCGACAACGCGGCGCCGTGACTCGTTAGCCGCAGGCCCGTTTGCGGGAACGGTGACGTGGCTCCC
>CAMBSS010000319.1 GCA_945870465.1 Bordetella parapertussis
AGCATGGTGTATCCGTCACCCGGCGCTTTCGCAGTTGCTTCTGCGGCAATGTTGCCGTTGGCGCCGGCACGGTTGTCCACCACCACGGGATGCTGCAGTGCCTCCGTGAGCTTTTGCGCCACCACGCGCGCGATGATGTCGGTCGAGCCGCCCGCGGCAAACCCTACGATGAAACGCAGCGGACGATTCGGAAAAGGTGCGGTCTGCGCGAAAGAGGTTCGTGCCGCCGCGCCGCCTGCGGCTGCAATCAGCGCAAGAATCAACGCGCGCGTCATGCACGCCGCATCAAAGGCGCGGGGTGATCGCGTCATTTCAGTCCGCGACAATGCCCGACTGCTTGATGACGCGGCCCCACAGCGCAAGTTCTTTGTGTATGTGCTGGGCAAGCTGTGCCGGGGTGCTCGTCACCACATCCGCGCCGAGGCCCGAAATGCGGTCGCGCACGTCCGCAAGCTGCAGCACGCTGATAATTTCCTTGTTGAGGCGGTTGATGATCGCGGGCGGCGCACCGGCCGGCAGCAGGATGCCCTGCCAGTCCGAGACTTCGAAATCGGCGAGTCCCGCTTCCTTTACCGTCGGCACTTCGGGAACGGCCTGCGAGCGCTTGCCGCTGCTGACGCCGAGCGCGATCAATCTGCCGTCTTTCACGAAAGGCAGCGCCGGCGGAATCGCGACGAACATGGTCTTGACCTGCCCGCCGACGAGATCGACCAGCGCCGGACCGCCGCCTTTGAAGGGGATGTGGGTGATCTGCGTTCCGGTTGAGACCTTGAAGAGTTCCATGAAAAGATGATTGGAACTGCCCACGCCCGAAGACGCGTAAGTGAGCTCGCCGGCTTTCGCTTTGGCCAGCGCGATCAGTTCGGTGGTCGTGCGCGCGCGCACGCTCGGATGCACCACGAGCAGTCCGGGCAATTGCACCAGCAGCGTTACTGGCGAGAAACTTTTCTCGGCGTCGTAAGGCATGGTCTTGCGCAGGAACGGATTGGCGCCGTGCGCAATGTTGGCAATCATCATGGTGTAGCCGTTGGGCGGCGCGCCGGCGAGAATTTCCGTACCGATTATGGCGGTGCCACCCGCGCGATTGTCGACTACCACTGTCTGGCCCATGCGGTCGGTCAGTTTCTGCGAGAGGATGCGGCCGATGATGTCGAGCGAGCCTCCCGGCGCGAAGGGAATGATCAGGCGGATCGGCCGTTCCGGATAGCGCACGCCGTCCTGGGCGCAGGCCGCGAAAGCGAGCACGGCGCCGGCACAGGCGACGATGAGGCGGGATGCTGCTGGATTCATGTGAACATTCTCCGAAGCGAAGGGCAAAAAAAGTCAAAAGGATGCGTGGCCGCGCACGGTCGTGCGATGCATGCGGCGCCGGTGCGGCAGCGCGTAGTCTTTGCTGATGGCGCGATGTTGTGCCGCGATATTGTCCCAGATGAGCAGATCGCCGGTGCGCCATTGGTGGCGGTACGTGAACTCCGGCCGCGCGACCTGCGCATAGAGTTCGTCCAGCAGCGCGCGCGACTCATCTTCGGGTTTACCCACGATATTTTTGGTGTTTAGCTCGCACGCGAAAATCCCCCGCCGTCCGGTGTATGGGTGCGTTCGAACGACAGGGTGGACGACGTCGGGCGCTTTCGCTTTTTGTTCGGCGGTCAGCGGTAGCAGGTTGGCGCCGTCCTTGATGCGCTGCTCGTATGATTGCGTGAGGCTAAAGACCGCCTGCAGTCCGTCCAGGCGCTTCCTGGTGCTTGCGGGCAATGCTTCATAGGCGAAGGTCGTATTCGAAAAGAGCGTGTCGCCGCGCGGCACTCCGTCGACGACCGGGACTTCCAGCGCGTAGAGCAGCGAGCAGCGGCTGGGCCGCGCGCGATAACAAAAGTCGCTGTGCCATTGCGGGCCCGCATCGGCAACGCCGATCGCTTTGCCGTCCTCTATGATGTTGGACACTACGTAAATTTCGGGATGGCCGGGCAGGGCGTAAGGGCTCAGCACGTGGTCGGCCAGCACGCCGAAACGGCGGCTGAAACGGATGTGCTGCTCCGGCGTGAGTTGTTGGTCGCGCACGACGACGACGAGATGCTCGTGCAGCGCATCTTCAATCTGGCCGAACGTGTCGTCGCTGGCGTTCTGCGCGAGGTCCACGCCGATGATTTCGGCGCCGGCGCGCGCGTCGCCGGGTAACGGTCGAATGGTCAATGCCATCGGGTTTTCCTCTATGACTGTGTTCGTGCGGAAAGTTCGCGGGTCTGCTCGCGCCGTTTCAGCCACCACGCGTAAGCGGGCGGCAGCAGGTCGAGATAACCTTCATGGCCCAGGGCCCGTGCCGCATGTACCGGCCAGTTCGGGTTGTACATCAGCTCGCGCGCGAGCGCGATAAGATCGGCCTGACCTCGTTCGAGAATGTCTTCGGCCTGTTGCGGCTCCGTGATCAAGCCGACGGCGCAACTCATGATGCTGGCGTCGGCGCGCACACGTTCCGCGTACGGGACCTGGTAACCGGGCACACGCGGCACGACGGCACCGACGAGCGGACCGTCGATGCCGCCCGAAGAGCAGGTGATCACGTCGATGCCGCGCTGTTTCAGCTCGCTGGCAAGGCTGACCGTATCGTCGATTCCCCACGCGCCGCCGCTGCCATCTACCGCTGAGACGCGGAAGAACAGCGGCTTGTCGTCAGGCCACACACCGCGCACCGCGGAAGCAATCTCCAGCGCGAGGCGCATGCGGCCCGCGGCATCGCCGCCGTAAGCGTCGGTGCGCCGGTTGGCGAGCGGCGACAGAAACTGGTGAATGAGATAACCGTGCGCGCCATGGATTTCGCAGATGTCGAAACCCGCTTCGACGCTGCGCCGCGCGGCATCGCGCCACGCGGCGACGACTATCTTGATGTCATCCAGCGAGAGCTCGATCGGCATCGGCGCGCCTGCGCGCACCGGCAGCGGGCTTGCGGACACCGTGGGCCATGGCGCTTCGCCTTCTTTTGCATCGTCCGACGTCAGCGGTGCGAAGTTCTTCCACGGGGGCCCGCACGAGCCGCGGCGC
>CAMBSS010000320.1 GCA_945870465.1 Bordetella parapertussis
GTATCCTGACAATCACCGCCGGCTCTTCGATGGCGGCGATGATCTTCAGGGTGCCGCCACACTGCGGGCAGTGTTCGATGTCGATATCGAACACGCGCTTGAGCAGGCGCGCCCAGCCCATGCGTGCCGGCGCTTCATGCGCGTCGTGAGCTGCATCATCGCCCGGTTTCTCCAGCGGGCCCGGCACGATCGCGGCGCGCAGCCTCGCGTTGGGCGCCAGCGCGCCGTCGGCGAGCGTCATCACTGCGTAAGTGACGTCGTCGCAATCGAAGCCGGCCTTGCGGATGGTGCCCGACTTACCGCGCGCCCACACCTCGATCACCGGATTGTCCGGCACGTACCAGCCGAGCAGATCGACAAAGTAAGTCAGCGAATCGACCACCGGCGTCGCATGCGGATCGCGCTTCAACATCTGGAATACCTGCGCGCGCGAATTGTAGATTCGCGCCGACAGGCCCGACACGCTGCCGAGACGCCCGAGAGCAATCTGCTCTTTGACGGTCAGGTAACGCCGTTTGAAGCGGCGGCTGTAACCGACGTGCAAGCTGCCGCTGCTTTACGCGGCGGCAGCAATCATCTGGTCGGCATCTTCAAGCTTCAGCGCAATCGGCTTCTCGACCAGCACATGCTTGCCGAGTTGCAGGGCCTGCAACACCCGCTCGACGTGCTGGTGCTCGCCGGTCGCCACGATCACCGTATTGATTGCCGGATTGGCAGTAATTTCGAGGCTGTCGGCACTGGTAACTGAGGCGCCGCATTTTTCAGCCAGCGCTTTGGCGGCCACCTCGTTGGTGTCGGCGATGCCTGTGAAGCGCACCCCCGCATGCGCCGAGGCCAGCCGCGCACGCATGCTGCCGATGCGTCCGGCGCCGATTACTGCTAGACCGATGTCTTTGCGCTGTAATCCCGATTTTTCGATCACGGATACTCCATTCGCGTTTTTTGTCTGATTGCGCCAATCATAGCCGACGACCGACCGGCATCCGCGACGACGCACAATCGACGATGCGATTCTTTCACAGTGCAGGCTTACCGCACCACGTATACTGGCGCCCGCAAGCCGAATGACGCTTTTCGCCAATTTCCATCGTGAAAAATCACAACGCAATCTCTCATGCAGCCGACGCCGGCAATGGCGCCGGTATTACCTGCGCCTCCTGCAAAGCCTGTTGTTGCAGGCTGGAAGTGATGCTGATGGGCGAAGATGACGTTCCACCCCGGTTGATAGAAACAGACCGCTGGGGCGGCCAGGTCATGGCGCGTCTGGCCGACGGCTGGTGCGCCGCGCTCGACCGCGACACCATGCTTTGCGGGATCTATTCGCGCCGGCCGACCATCTGTCGCGACTTTCCGGTCGGCGGGAGTGATTGCATCACGGAACGCGCCGGCGCGTCGCTCTGAGCTATATGACGCAGGATATCCTCGCACTGCCGCATGCCGCGAGCGCCGTGTTGATGCCGTGCGTAGACGCCACAAACGGGGAATGCATTGCCGATACCCGCCGCTGGCTGGAGCGTGCCGTCATCGGGCTCAATCTATGCCCGTTCGCCAAATCGGTTTATCACAAAAAGCAGATTCGTTATGCAGTGACCGCGGCGCGTACCGCCGACGAACTGCTCGCCGAACTGGCGCACGAAATGGAGCTGCTGATACGGCTGGATCCGAAAGAACTCGATACCACCCTGCTGATCCATCCGCTGGTAATGACGGATTTCCGCGACTACCACTTTTTTCTCGCCGAAACCGCTGCCGCAGTCAAAAACCTCGGTTTCGACGGCATACTGCAGATCGCCAGTCTGCATCCCGCTTACGAATTCACCGGCACTGCGGCGGACGACATCGACAACTACACCAACCGTTCACCGCATCCGACACTGCATATCCTGCGCGAGGCGAGCATCGACCGCGCGGTAGCGGCTTTCCCCGACGCCGCCACGATCTTCGACAAAAATATCGAAACCCTGCGTCGCCTTGGCCATCAAGGCTGGCAACAACTATGGCTGGAGAAACACTAAGTGCGCGACCGGGCCAGATTCTGAACAGCCTGGTCGCGTTGCCGCCCTATATTATTGGGCGGCGAACGGAAGCCTGTCCGTTAACCCTGTCTCCCGCGCAACCCGCGCCAGATCGGTCAATGTATCCTCAGGCAACGTGAGGCCGTCGCGCCGATTGGCGACATTATTGTTGGCCTCGATTTCGCCAGGATAAAATACTTCATCGTGCCCCTTGGCCAGCGGCACCGATTTCAGTTCGGCGATGTATTGCTCCATGCGCGTATTGAATTGCGCCAGCGGCTGGAACGCCTCGATGTTGATCGCAATCATGAAGTGCCCGCAGTTGCTCTTCTCCGCAGTCCTGTACGGACTGTGCACCTGCGAGAGAAAACCGCTGCCGGTCAACACGCCGGACAACACATCGACCATCATTGCAATTGCGTAACCCTTGTGCCCCGCCATCGGCAGGATGATGCCGTCAATCGCCGCCTGTGCATCGGTGGTTGGTGCGCCGTCGGCGTCGATCGCCCAGCCCTCGGGTATCAGCTAGTGTTACGGACGGCGTTGCAGGCGGATCGCCTGCGCTACGATGGCGTCGGCAAGCGGATCAGCCATGTCTTTTTGCGCGCCGGCTAGGGTCGCGTCGCAGCCAGCGCGTCGTCCACCAGCCGTTTCAACTGCTCGAAGCCGAAGCTCGGCAGCGGCCTGCCGTTGACGAAATACTCCGGCGTCTTGGTCACGTTGAGCGCGCGCGCGTCCTCCAGGTCCTGCGCAATCACGCCGGCGATTTCCGGCGCCGTCACGTCGAACTGCATCTGCTCGAGATTCAGACCAAGCCCCTGAAGTTGTTTCCACACCAGGGCCACCTGCGGCGTGTGGTTCGGCGCCCATTCGGCCTGCGTCGCCAGCAGCCTTTCCAGCGCCGGCCAGAACAGGCGCTGTTTGCGCGCCGCCTCCAGCACCACCACCACCTTGTCCGAGCCGTTGTGGAAGGGCGCGTAGCGCAGCACCAGGCGGATCTTGTCGGGATTGGCCGCGATCAT
>CAMBSS010000321.1 GCA_945870465.1 Bordetella parapertussis
TGGAGGACGAAGCGCGCAGGCTTTCTCCAGAGGAAGAACTCTGAGCACGGCGCGATGCGTAAGTGGCGAGACATAAGAGCTTCTATTCATTCAATCTTTGATCCTCCTGCACCCCGACGCTGATCAATGGAATTCGCCGTCGTCATACCCGCGCGCCAAGCTTCGACGCGGCTGCCGGGCAAAATGCTGGCCGATATTGCCGGCAAGCCCATGGTGGTACACGTCGCCGATCGCGCCCGCGCCAGCGGCGCGCTCGAAGTAATCGTCGCGACCGACCATAAAGACATTGCAGCCGCCGTTGCGCGCCACGGCCACCAGGCGGTGTTAACGCGCCTCGACCACATATCAGGCACCGACCGTATCGCCGAAGTAGCGGCACAGCGTAGCTATCCGCCCGGGCATATCGTAGTCAATGTGCAGGGTGACGAACCCCTGATCGAACCGGAGTTGATCCGTGATGTAGCGCGACAGCTCGCCGGCCATCCCGAGGCCGCGATCGCCACCGCGTGCTGTCCAATGGCGGACGCCGAGCCGTTCTGGAATTCCAACACCGTCAAGGTCGTGCTCGACTGCAACGGCTACGCGCTCTATTTCAGCCGCGCCCCCATTCCCTACGCGCGCGACGCTTTTGCCCGTACATCTGAACGAGTAGCCGATGCCCATTCCTTTGACATGACGCAATTGCCGGAGGGTCTGCCCGCCTACCGCCATATCGGCATTTACGCATACCGCGCCGCGTTCCTCGCCAGCTATACAAATCTCGCGGCCGCGCCGATCGAACGATACGAAGCGCTCGAACAGCTGCGTGCGCTGTGGCACGGATACCGCATCAGCGTCGCCATCACCGACGCCGCCCCGCAGGCGGGCGTCGATACGGCTGACGATCTTGAACGTGTGAAAAAGCTGATAAACAGCGGCTGAAACGCTATAATCGGCGGTATTGATTCTCGGGCGCTCGCTGCCACCATTTTGTAGCTGGTAGTTGCGACGCAGGTCGCACACCGTCACGCGAGCTGACACCAATGAAGCGCATCATACTGCTGGGAATACCGGGTGCCGGCAAGGGCACTCAGGCGCAGTTTCTGATCGAACGCTACAAGATTCCACAGATTTCCACCGGCACCATGTTGCGCGCGGAAATCGATGCCGGAAGCCAGCTGGGTGCGGAGGCGCAGCAATACATGAACGCCGGCAATCTCGTTCCGGATCAACTTGTTATCGAAATGGTCCGGAAGCGGGTCGCCGAACCTGACTGCAACGACGGTTTTATCATTGACGGTTTTCCGCGCACCATAGCCCAGGCCGAAGCCTTGCGCAGCGCCGGTATAGCCGTCGATTTCGTGATCAATATCGAGCTCGACGATGATGAGATTCTGCGCCGCATGAGCGGACGCCGTGTACACCCGGCATCCGGGCGCAGCTATCACGTCGAATTCAATCCTCCGCGCGTGGCGGGAAAGGATGATGTCACCGGTGAGCCGCTGGTGCAGCGTCCCGACGACAGCGAGGAAACCGTCAAACAACGTATAGCAACCTACCATGCGCTGACGAAACCGCTGATCGATTACTATTTGAAATGGAATGCCGGAGGCGCATCGAACGCACCGCATTACAGCAACATCCAGGGCAGCGGAGCGATCGAAAATGTCCGTGACAGGATGTTTGCCGCGCTGGAGCAACCGCATTGATGCGCAGTGCCGCACGGGTGACAGCCGGTAGACCGTGTTAAAATGCGCGCCGGCGCACTAGTATATCTGTCGCTTGTGGTCTCTGTTTCAACGCTCTAGGATTTTCTGTATGGCCAGCAAAAATGCCTTTTACGCCCAGTCCGGCGGCGTCACCGCCGTGATCAACGCCACCGCCAGCGCCGTAATCGAAACCGCGCGCAAGCACAAGAACCGGATCGGCAAGGTCTATGCCGGTCGCGACGGTATCATCGGCGCGTTGACTGAAGACCTCATCGACACGTCCAAAGAATCTCCAGCGGCAATCCGCGCGCTGCGTTACACGCCGGCGGGCGCATTCGGTTCGTGCCGCTACAAGCTCAAGGGGCTTGAAGAAAACCGCGCGCAGTACGAACGGCTGATGGCGGTATTCAAAGCCCACAACATCGGTTACTTTTTTTATAACGGCGGCAACGATTCGGCCGATACGGCTTACAAAGTTTCACAAATATCGGGAGCCCTGGGCTATCCCGTGATATGCGTCGGCATTCCAAAAACCGTAGACAACGATCTGGTCGTCACCGATTGTTGTCCTGGTTTTGGCTCGGTAGCCAAGTACGTCGCGACCAGCATCCGCGAAGCGGGCTACGACGTCGCGTCCATGGCCCGCACCTCGACCAAGGTGTTTGTGCTCGAAGTCATGGGCCGCCACGCCGGCTGGATTACGGCAGCGTGCGGTCTGGCCGCCGAAAATGAAGGCGATGCGCCGCAAATTCTGCTTTTCCCCGAGATCACCTTCGATCCGGAAAAGTTTCTGGCGCGCGTCCGTGCAGTCGTCAAGAAACATGGCTACTGCGCCATCGGCGTCTCGGAGGGCCTGCGCAGTGCCAATGGCAAGTTTCTGTCTGAATCGGGACTCACGGATGCTTTCGGCCATGCTCAACTCGGCGGCGTCGCGCCGCAGATCGCCAACCTGGTCAAAGACAAACTCGGCTACAAGTACCATTGGGCGGTAGCCGATTATCTGCAACGTTCGGCACGCCATATTGCATCAAAAACCGACGTGCAGCAGGCGTATGCGGTCGGCAAGGCGGCGGTCGAGTTCGCGTTGAAAGGCCGTACCGCGGTAATGCCGGTGATTGTACGCAAATCGAACAAACCGTACCGGTGGACGATCGAGGCAGCCGACCTCAAGGACATCGCGAACAAGGAAAAAATGATGCCGCGTGACTACATCAGCGCCGACGGCTTTCACATTACCGCCAAATGCCGTCAATATCTGGCGCCGCTGATCGCGGGTGAGGACTACCCGCCCTACAGGAATGGACTGCCGGCCTACGTGAAACTGAAGAACACAGCG
>CAMBSS010000322.1 GCA_945870465.1 Bordetella parapertussis
TTGCCCGGCGAATACGGGATCACCATCTTGAGCGGACGCGCGGGATAGGTCTGCGCGTGGACGGCCGAAAGTATCAGCATCTGCAGGCACAGAAGAATGGCTGCCTGTTGCATGCGGACGTTCATTCTTTTTTAAGGCCGGCGGCCTTGGTCAGCTTGGCGTACTTCTGCATCTCCGCCGCAATGAAAGTCTTGAATTCCGCGGGCGTGTTGCCCACCGGATCCAGGCCCAGACCGATCAGCATCTCCTTAAGGTCAGCGGCGCCCAGCGCCTTGACCGTCTCCTGGTGGATCCTGACGATGACGGCGACCGGTGTGCCGCGCGGCGCGAGCAGACCGTACCAACCACTCATGTCGAATCCGGGAACTCCGCTTTCGGCCACGCTCGGTACATCCGGCACGCCGGCCGACCTTTTTGCGGTGGACACCGCAAGAGCGCGCAGCCTGCCCGACCTGACGTGGGGCAGCGCCGGTGGAATCGCCGAAAACAGCATCTGCACCTGCCCGCCGATGACATCGGTGAGCGCCGCGCCCGCGCCCTTGTATGGCACGTGCACCATCCGCGTACCTGCCATCAGGTCCAGCATGAGGCTGGCTAGATGCTGTGAGCTGCCGGTGCCGGAAGACGCGTAATTGAGCTCACCGGGCCTGCTCTTGGCGAGGGCGATCAGTTCGCCGAAAGTTTTGGCGACCGTCGGATGCACGACGATCATGTACGGCGACATGACGACCAGCGTGACCGGCGCGAGGTCGCGCTCGAAATCGTGCGGCAGGCTACGCATCAGGCTCGCGTTCGCGGCATTCGCCGCGGTGGCCATGAGAAACGTATAGCCGTCGGGCGCGGCTTTGGCGACCAGATCGGTACCAATCACCCCGCCTGCTCCACCGCGATTGTCGATGATGAAAGGCTGGCCGAGCGCCTCGCTCAGCCGCTGGCCGAGCGCGCGCGACACGATGTCGGTCGCGCCGCCGGGGACGAATGGCACAACTATGCGTACCGGCCGTACCGGATAGGTTTGCGCGGCAGCACCGGCTGCCTGTACCAGCAATGCGAGGCCAAGGCCCGCGAGAATTCCAGCGTGTTTCAACTGCTCCTCCAGAGTTTCAGCGCCTGAACCGGGAACGGCAACAAGCGCGGTTTCGGAACCGCAATTTCAATAGTGCACGACGTTGCCTTCGCCGCCGGTCACCGCCAGGGTTTCGCCGTTCAGCCCGACGGCACACGGCGACACGAGGAAGACCGCAACGTTCGCCAGCTCGTCGGCCGTGACCACGCGTCCGAGCGAGCGCCGCCCGCTGATCTGCTGCTCGTGCTCCATCACGGAAATTTTCTTGTTCTGCGCCTGCAGCCGCACTTTCTCTTCGTACGCTTCGGTGCGGGTAATGCCCGGTAGTATCGTATTGACGTAAATGCCGCGCGGCCCCAGCTCCAGCGACAGGCTTTTCGACAGATTGACCACTGCGGCGTTGCGCGCGCCCGCCGAGATGAAGCCGCCGAAACGCGCCGACGAGCCGCTGATATTGAGGATGCGCCCGCCGCCGCTTTTCAGCATATGCGGCACCGCTTCGCGTATGCAGCGCAGATAGCCGACAAATTTCTCTTCGAAATCCTGCATGACCATTTCGTCGGACGTGGTCGCCAGCGTTTCGCGAGATTCGGCCTTCATCACGCGCGCGGCGCAATTCACCAGTATGTCGATGCCGCCGAGCTCCTTCGCTGCGTTCTTGACGAGTTGCTGTATGGATTCCAGCTTGCCGGTGTCCGCCGCAATCGGAATAAAGCGCCGGCCGGTTTCTTTCGCCAGCGCTTCGGCGGTGGCGCGCAACGTATCGATGCTGCGCGAGCAAATCACGCAATCAACGCCTTCGTGGCCCAGGCGCCGTGCGATCGCCTTGCCTATGCCCCGGCTGGCACCGGTGATCAGCGCCCGCTTGCCGGTGAGTTGCAGGTCCATGTTTGAGTTCTTCCGCCCGCTTTAATAGCTCGTGGGCCAGTTGGAAAGCCGGTGCTGGCTGAGTCCGCCGTTAAGTTCACTCTCGTAATAATCGAGCACCTTGGTCAGATAGCTGCGGGTGTCGCGCGGATCGAGCACCGTGTGTGTCGTATAGCTAGCCGCCCGCTCGTAAGGGGACGTTGCCTTGGTCATGTCTTCCACGACCTGGCGGAACTTCGCCGGATCGTCGGCTTCGCGCACGCCGTGCACGGCAGTCGCCGCGGTGCGCGGGTCCATCAGGCTCAGTTCGCCGGTAAACCACAGCACGAACTCGTGGGCATTGCCGGAGCCACCCATGTTCACGATCGCCTGTCCGTAACCCTTACGCATGACGATGCCGATCTTGGGCACCGTGCACAGTGACAGCGCGTTCATCCAGTTAACGATCTTGCCGGGCGCGCCTTTGCGTTCGGTCTCAAGACCGACCAGGAATCCGGGCACGTCGGCAAGCAGCACCAGCGGCACGTTGAAAGAATCGCACAGCACGAAAAAACCCGTGACCTTCTGGCACGCATCGACATCGACGGCGCCGCCCTTGTACAGCGGATTGTTGGCAACTATGCCGACAGTCTTGCCATTGATACGCGCCAGCGCCGTAATCACCGATTTGCCGTAGCGCGGCTTCAGTTCAAACATCGAATCCGTGTCGACTATGGAACGCACGATTTTCCGCGCGTCGTAAACCTGGCTGCGGGATAGCGGCAGGATGTCGAGTATCTTCTTCGCCGCGTCATCCGAACCCGCGGGCACCGGATGCACCGGCGGACGCTCGTTGTGGTGATTAGGCAGATAGCTGAAAAAAAGTTTGATCGCGTCGAGCGCTTCCTGATCGGTATCGACCGCGATATCCACGAGGCCGGTTTCTTCCGTATGCAGACGCCAGCCGCCCAGCGTTTCGGCGTCAATTTCCTCATGGTTCACCAAACTGGTGTCTCGCCGACTTCATCGCGCCGAAAGGTCAACCGGATTACCTCGGCGGATTCGCCGTCACATCGGGCGAAGAGACCAAAGCGCTCGCGGACG
>CAMBSS010000323.1 GCA_945870465.1 Bordetella parapertussis
CCCTTATTGCAGCCGCGCATGGTGCCGCCCAGCCTTATCCTGCCAAACCGATCCGGCTCGTGGTCCCGTATCCCGCCGGCAGCGGCACCGATACGATAGCCCGCTCGATCGGCCTGAAACTGGCTGAAAGCATGGATGCGACCGTGGTGGTGGACAACCGTCCGGGCGGCGCCAGCATCATCGGTCTTGATCTGGTGGCGAAGGCGAGTCCTGACGGTTATACCGTGCTGGTTGCCGCGCCGTCGCTGACAATTGCTCCCGCGCTGCAGGACAAGCTGCCGTTCAATGCGCTCACCGATTTTGCACCCGTCATGCGCGTGACGTCAGCACCCCTGGTCCTGATCGTTACGCCATCCATCGCGGTATCCACCGTCAAGGAATTCGTTGCGTTGGCGCGCGCCAAACCCGGATATCTCAACTTCGCGTCCGGCGGCATCGGCGGCAGCATCCATATGGGCATGGAACTTTTGAATTCGATGGCGGGGATCAAGGTCACGCATGTCGCGTACAAGGGAAGTCCGCAGGCGCTGGTCGATCTGATTGCAGGGCAGATTCATTCCATGACAAATATTATCGCGTCGTCACTGCCGCACATCGCGCAAGGCCGGGTCAAGGCGCTCGGAGTGACAGGGCCGTCCCGGATATCCGTGTTGCCGACGGTCCCCACGATTGCCGAGGCGGGAGTTGCCGGCTACGAGGTTCTGCAATGGCACGGTTTGCTGGTGCCAGCCAAAACGCCGCAGGATATCATCAGGCGGCTCGAGAAAGAAGTTCGGCAGATAATGAGCGTGGCGAGCGTCAAGGGCACGCTGTCCGCACAGGGTTTCGATCCCGCGGCGGACGGGCCCGCGGAGTTTGCGGCTCTGCTGAAAACCGAAGTCGCGAAGTGGACCAAGGTGGTCCGCGATACCGGCGCGCGCCCGAACTGATAGCGCATGCTTTGCAATAGCTCGCGACTGAACTATAGTGATTCGACCAGCGACAGACTCCTTTTCAACCCGATGACACTTGATTTTTCCACAATCAGAATTATCCCCACGGCGGTCTCTGCAATGTTGGTGCCGGCCTTGCTGTGCGCGGCATCCGCGGTCCACGCGCAGACCTATCCGCAGAGGCCGGTGCGCGTGGTCGTCAATGTAAGTGCTGGTGGCGGCGTCGACAGCATCGCCCGCGTCATCGCGCAACACTATGCCAGCGTGTGGGGCCAGTCGTTCGTGGTCGACAATCGCACCGGGGGCGGCGGCAGCATCGGCGTCGAGACGGTTACCAAGGCGGCGCCCGACGGCCATACGCTGTTGGTGAGCAGCAGCAGCGTGGTTACCAATGCGGCGGTGCAGCCGCAGGGCTACGATCCGGTGCGCGATCTCAAGGCCGTGACCCGCCTGACTTCAAGCCCGTATATCGTCGCAGTCACGGCGACATTACCGGTGGCCAGCGTGAAGGAGCTACTGGCGCTTGGAAAAGGTAAACCCGACCGGGTGAGCTTTGCGTCCGCCGGGTCCGGCAGCATCACTCACATGGGCGCCGAACTGTTGACACAGATAGCGGGCGTGCCCATGCTGCATGTGCCGTACAAAGGTGTAGCCGATGCCTATCCCGCCGTCGCGTCCGGCCAGGTCGACTGGGTCATCGGCAATCCGGTGTCGGTTCTCGCAATCATCAAGGCCGGGCGTCTGAAAGGCATTGCTGTGACGAGTTCGACGCGCATCGCCGCGTTGCCGCAGATGCCCACCGTCGCCGAAAGCGGCGTGCCGGGCTATGAGGTCGTGGGCTGGTACGGCATGTTTGCGCCGGTCAACGTGGCTCCGGCGATCATCGCCAAGCTCAATGCGGAAGCCAGGAACAAGCTGCAATCGCCCGAGATTGCGCGCCGCATGGAAGTCGAGGTTTCGGAAGCCGTCGGCAATTCGCCGCAGCAGTTTGCCGCGGAAGTCAAAGCCGAGTTTGAAAAATGGCAGGAACTGGTCAGAAAAAGGGGCATCAAGTTGTGAAGGGCAAGCCCTGCTGTTATCAATTCACCCATTTCGGATTCACCGCGCCACCGGGCGCCATAACCCGCTAAAGGAGAAGTAACCATGCCAACTCGCTGGCAATCGTCCAGAGTCGCCTGCATCGTCCCGTCCGCTACCGTCGCGATGACTGATCGCGTGAAACAGCTGCGCGCGGCGGGGGTCAACATCATCGGGCTCGCCACCGGTACCCCGGACTTTGATACGCCGGCCTATATCAAGGCAGCCGGCAAAGCAGCGATCGACGAGGATCGCACCTACATCACTTATACGCAGAGCTCCGGCCTGCCCGAGTTGCGCGAGGCGATCGCGGCGAAGCTCGCGCGGGAGAACAATGTCCAGGCCAAGGCGGACGAAGTGCTGGTCACCATCGGCGTGAAGCAGGGGTTATTCACGGCTGCCCAGGCATGCCTCGATCCGGGTGACGAGGTGCTGATTCCGACGCCGACCTGGGTGACTTACGAAGCGTGCTTCAAGCTGGCGGGTGCTGTTCCCGTGTATGTGCCGTGCCGCCAGGAGGATAGCTTCCGGCCCAATCCCGATGACCTGGCGAAACACATCACGCCGCGCACCCGCATGATCATGCTCAACTCGCCCGGTAATCCCGCCGGCGGCGTAATCACATTGGACGCGCTGCGCGGCATCGCGGCGCTCGCGATCAAGCACGACCTCTTGGTGCTGTCGGATGAAATCTACGAGCACATGGTCTATGGCGACAATTGCCAAATCAGTATTGCTTCGTTGCCGGGAATGGCGGAACGCACGCTTACGTTCAACGGCATGTCGAAAACCTATGCGATGACGGGCTGGCGGGTTGGTTACGTCGCGGGTCCGAAAGAAATATTGCGCAATATGCTTAAGATACATGGTCACTCGGTGACTTGCGCGCCGGCGTTTTCGCAGAAGGCCTCGGCGGTCGCCTTGAACGGTCCGCAGGACGATCTGCACAAGTATATCGCGACGCTCACCGAGCGCCGCAAGCAGCTCATCGCGGGGCTC
>CAMBSS010000324.1 GCA_945870465.1 Bordetella parapertussis
CTTCGCTTTGACGGCGGGGTCGAGGTCCTTGCGCCATACCAGCGGGTCCGACGGAATCAGCGGGGATTTCCAGATGATGCGCAATTGCTGCAGGAGTTCCGGCTTGGTCATCTCCAGCTTTTCCATTTCCTCGGTGTTGTTGGTCGCCACGTCGATCTGCTTGTTCAGCACGGCCTGGAGGTTGGCGCCGTGGCTCGCATTGCGCACGACCTTGAAATGGGTCTTGGGGTCGATCTTGTTCAGCGCGAATACGTAATAACCGGGCACCAGAAAGCCCGACGTGGAATTCGGGTCGCCGTTGCCGAACGTGTAGCTTTTGCCGCTTTTGAGGACATCATCCAGCGTGTTGATCGGACTGTCCTTGTGCACGATCAGCAGCGAGTAATAGCCGAGCGAGCCGCCCGAATAAACGATCTGGGCGAAGACCTCGCTGCTCGCGCGATCCACTGCTTCCATCGCGGCCTTATTGCCGTACCACGCGACCTGTACTTTGTTGAAGCGCTGGGCCTCGATCACTCCTGCGTAGTCCGGCGCGTAGAACGACTTGATCTTGAGGCCGGTTTTTCTCTCCATGTCGCGGAAAAACGGCTCCCAGCGTTCGCGTTGGGTCGAGGCGGTATCGGTGGCGATAATACCGAAATTGATTTCCTGCGCGCCTGCGAGCGCGGCGACGCCAAGCGCGCAGATCGCGCCTGCTGTGACTAGCCATTTTTTCATGCTGAGCTCCTTCTGATTTTGTAATTACGAAATTACGGAACGCATTCAGGCTGCGGCCTGCGCCGCGGCGAGGCCGGCAAAAGCCGGTGTCTCGCGCGTTGGCAGTGCAATTGCCGGGGCAAGCAACTCTTCGGCGGCGGCGCCATAAATGCGCCGCAACGTCGCGGGATCGAGATTCTTTGACGGCCCGTCGTAGACGACGCGGCCCTGGTGCAGGGCGATCGTGCGCGGACAATAGCGCAGCGCAAAATCTATCTGATGCAGGGACACCAGCACCGTCAGGCCGCGTTCGCGATTGATGCGGGAGAGTATATCCATGACGTTGCGCGACGATTCCGGATCAAGCGAGGCGATAGGCTCGTCGGCCAGAATGATGCGCGCTCGTTGCACGAGCGTGCGGGCCAGCGCCGCGCGTTGCTGCTGCCCGCCCGACAGCGTGCCGGCGCGCTGATAGGCCTGCTCGGCGATTCCTACAGCGGCGAGTTCCGCCAGCGCCGCTTCCCGTTCCGCGCGATTGAAACGCGCGAGCAGGCTGCGCCACAGTGGAACGCGGAACAAGAGCCCGGTCAGAACATTGGTCAGCACGGTGAGCCGGTTGACCAGGTTGAACTGCTGAAATACAAATCCGATGTCCGCCCGCAACTCGCGAATGTTGCCGGCGATGTGCCCATTGCGTTGCGCCACCCGGCCGAAAACCTCGATCGCCCCGGCATCGGCCGGGAGAAAGCCCGCGATATGGCGGAGCAGCGTCGATTTTCCGGAACCGGATGCGCCGATCAGGGCGACCATTTCGGCGGGTTCCAGCACGAAACTTACTTTGTCCAGCGCCGGGTGGCCCGACGCGAAAGTCTTGCTTATGTCATCGATTCGCAAAGCAGGTGCGACAGAATGGTGTGCCATGATTCACGCATGTTAGGTGCCGCGCATTACAGTTGTATGACCGACGCGGCCATTGACGTCCGACAAACGCATCAATTCCATGGAGAAATTGTGCCTACAATTTTCGTTCGACGCGCAGTGCATGAAGCAACGGCGGCAGGAAGGTCGTCCTGATGTGGCGTTACCATAATCCGGTCGAGATTCATTTCGGCGCCGGTGCATTGAGCCAATTGCAGCAGGTGCTTGGCGCGCGCAAGGCCGTGCTGGTGACATTTCCCGAAGCCGCCGCAATCGGCCTGACCGGTCGCGTGCAGGATATGCTCGGCGCATCCCTCATGGGCGTAATCAGCGATACGCAACCCAATCCCGATGTCGCCAACCTGACAGGCCTGTATGAGAGGTTCTGGCGCGATTTTGCCCAATCTGACGTGGTGATCGGCATCGGCGGCGGCAGTACGCTCGATACCGCCAAGGCGCTGATGATAGGCACCGCCAGCGGCCGTCTCGATGAACTTGTGGCATTGCTTGCGAACGGCGCACCGTTCACGCCGGCGCGGGTCAAACGTTTGATAGCGGTTCCGACCACCGCGGGTACCGGCAGCGAGGTGACACCTTATGCGACGATCTGGGACGCGGCGCCCGGACGGCAGAAGAAATATTCGCTGCACTTGAAGGAAACATGGGCAGAAGCGGCGATCGTTGATCCCGAACTCACACTGTCGTTGCCGCCTGCCGTCACGCTGCACAGCGCGCTCGATGCGCTGTCGCACAGCCTCGAGGCGATCTGGAACGTGAATGCCAACCCGGTGTCCGATATGCTGGCAGTGGCGGCGGCGCGCGCGATACTTGCAAAACTGCCGGCACTCATGGTGCGGCCCGGCGATCTTGAGTTGCGTACGAACGTCGCGCGGGCTGCGCTTACCGCGGGCCTTGCGTTCTCCAATACGAAAACCGCGCTTGCCCATTCGATTTCCTACGAGATGACTTTGAAGCACGGGCTGCCGCACGGGCTCGCGTGCTCATTCACGCTGCCCATGGTGCTTGCGCGTGCGGTCGGCCGTGTGCCCGCGCGCGATGCAGTGCTGGCGCAGATTTTCGACTGCCCTCTCGCGCAGGCGGAGTGCGTGTTACACGACTTTCTCGAAGGGCTCGGCGTCAGCACGCGTTTCGAGAGCTATGGCGTCGCTAGCGGTGAGCCCGAACGCATGGTGCATGACGCACTGGCTGGCGAGCGCGGCAGAAATTTCATTGGCGCCGCGGCCTGATCGGCGGCCCGCACCTCAGTGCCGCACTCCTTTGTTGTCACGAACTTGAAACATTTCTGTTATAGATTCGTAACGTAGCAGGCAACGGTGCCGGCTACGCATATACGGGGGCCGCATGGTTACGATGGATTTGTTCCGCAA